>DYFB01000035.1 GCA_020725405.1 Symbiobacterium sp.
AGTTAAGCCCTCCAGCGCCGATGGTACTCGACGGGTAACCGTCCGGGAGAGTAGGTCGCCGCCGGGAAACCCTTGCCCTAAAGCAAGTCGAAGAGCCCCCGCCAAAAGCGGGGGCTCTTCGGTTGCCGGCCGCGATGCCGGCCGCGATGCCGGGCGATGCCGGCCGCGATGCCCTTCTCAATCGGCTCGAGGCCTTTCCGTCTCGGACTCGCGCGCCGGCTCTCGCGGTTCTGAGGCTCCCTGGTGCACGGTGTCGGTGAAGCCGACCTCCAGCCGGCCGAGGAATCTCGCGACCACCGACAGCTTGACCGTGTGCCTGCCGGCGTCGATGACTTTCCCCTGGACCCGGACCTTGAAGGTCCCCCGGGGAACCCGCCAGGGCCTCCACGGGAAAATCTGGTGACCGGTGCGGCTCTGCCCCCCGGTCACGAAGGAGACCCCGGCTGCGGGCCAGGTCTCCCCGTCTATTTCAAGCGGCAGGACCTTCACCACAACGACACCCGGCAGCCGGTTGGTGAGGTCGAAGGTGAACCCGTTCTGAATCCATCGCAGGCTGTTCCGGACGTACAGGCCTCTCAAGAGCCTGCCGGGGATGACTTTCAACTGGGGCCCCCTCCCGGCCGCCCGCCGCGGGCCGACCGGCGGGCTCCAGGACTAGTCTCCCCCGCCCGGGGTCCGGTTCTCTCACTCCGCGGTGGAGTCCGGATTCCAGCCGCGCTCGGCGTGGGTCCCGTTGCCGAAGGGGCGCCGGCGGGAGAGGCCGCACCGGCAGAGGGCCAGGCGGCCGGCGCGCCCGAGGACGGCGCCGGGCCCGCGATTCCCTCGCGGCCAGGGGAGGAATTGCGGACGCCGGACAGAAAACGAGGGCGGATTTCACGGATGGTCAGGGAGGTGAAACGATGGCCTACAAGATCACGGAGGACTGCGCGAGCTGCGGAGTCTGCGAGGCGGAGTGCCCGAACAAGGCGATCAGTGAGGGTGACGAGTACTACGTGATAGACCCCGACAAGTGCACCGAGTGCGTCGGCTTCCACGATGAACCCCAGTGCGCTTCGGTCTGCCCGGTGGACGCGTGTGTGCCCGACCCCGACCATCGCGAGAGCCACGAAGAGCTTCTGGCCAAGAAGGAGAGGCTCCACGGCTGAGTCCGCCCGCCCCGTGACGGGTGGGCCGGGCCTATAGACACCCAAGGGCGGCTGGACCCCCGGCCGCCCTTGCCTTACCGGGGTATCGCTCGGACTCGCGGATTTCCCCGCCGGGCGGCCGACCGTCCGCCTTCGCCTCCCGGGCTGTCGATGGAAGCCGGCCTCAGGACGGTGTCTCCCGGGCCGAGAAGCGATCGAACTCGCCGGAGTAGGGTTCCCAAGTGACCTCGGTCCGCTCGACGACCGCCCGCGGCGAGCCCCTCCGGCACCACTCGAGCATGGCCCGCACGGCCGGTTCGTTCCCTTCCACCACCAGCTCCACCGCCCCGTCCGGAAGGTTGCGGACCCAGCCGGTCACGCCCAGCCGCTCGGCCTTCTGGCGGGCGTGGGCCCGGTAGTAGACGCCCTGAACCCGGCCCTCCACCAGGACGTGAGCCCGCAGCATCCTCTCACCGGGGACCCGACCTCCCCGGCCGGCACCCCCGGCCGAGCCGGCGACCATGCGCCTGAGCCCCTCGAACCACTTCACTGCTGGTCCACCTCGCCCCGTCGGTTCCGGCGGTGGTCCTTCGCGGCCGCGCCCCGCCTTCCCTCCTGTTCCTTCCAGGGGGCGAAGCGGGTGAGCCCCCCGCCGGCGGGGTGACCGGCACGGCCATTGCGGGTGACTGAATCCCGGACAGGCGGAGGGAGGCGGAGCCCAGGTGCGAAAGAGGGACAGGCCCGGGCAAGACCCGGGACGTTGCCGAGCGGGAAGGGTTCGAGCGTGGAACTCAGCCAGGGACTGACCCAGGAGCGGGCCCCGGTCCTGGAGAGCCTTCTGGAGCATCTCCGGGAGCGCCGCCGGCGCTTCCACGTGCCGGGACATAAGGGCGGTCGCGGGGCCTTCAGGGAACTAGCCTCTCTTCTCGGGTCCGACCTCCTGCGCCTTGACCTGACCGAGCTCTACGGCCTGGACGATCCCCACTGGCCGGCTCCCGACGGGCCGGTCCGGGCGGCCGAAACCCTGGCCGCCCGGTACTACGGGGCGGGTGAGGCCCGCTTCCTTGTCGGGGGGGCCACGGCCGGGGTCCTGGCCATGGTCCTGGCCACGGTCGGCCCCGGGCAGACTTTGCTGGCCACCCTGCCCTTCCACCGGTCGGTCGCCGCGGCGGCGGTGCTCTCCGGCTGTCGGCTCCACGCGGTCGAGCCTCGTTTCGTCGGGCGGCTCCTCCCCACTCCGGCGACGCCGGACGCCGTGGCTCAGGCGGCCGGGCGAGCCCGCCCCGCGGCCATTCTCGTTACGAGCCCGACCTACCACGGAGTAGCTGTGGACTTCGAGGGCTTTGCCGCCCTGTCGGCGCGCCTCGGGGTCCCGCTCCTGGTCGACGCCGCCCACGGGGCCCACTTCGGGGCCAGCCGGACTCTGCCGCCCGCACCCACGGCCCGTGGGGTCTCGGCCTGCGTCGTGAGCCTGCACAAGACGGCCGGTGCCCTCACTCCCGGTGCTCTTCTCCTCACCGGCGGAGGCTGCGCTGACCGAGGACCGACCGGCCGGGCGGTGGACGCCGCCGCCCTGGAAAGGGCTCTCCGCCTCGTCCAGACGAGCAGCCCGCCGTTCCCCCTCCTCGTCTCGCTCGACCTCGCCCGCCGCCGCCTCGCTCTTCACGGCCAGAACGACTGGGAGAGGGCCTGCCGTCTGGCGGACCGGACCCGTGAACGGGTGCGGCGACGGGGAGGTCCCTGGCTCCGGCCGTTCCCCGAAGGAGGCCGGAGGGTCGGCCGGAGCGAAGGCCGGGACGGCCATCTGCCGGAGAGCTGGGACGACCTCCGTCTGGACGGGACGCGGATGGTCTTCGAGATCGCGCCGGAGGCCCCCGACGCGCTGACGGGTCAGGCTCTGGCCGCGGCGGCCGCCCGAGTCGGAGTGGATCTCGAGATGGCCGGTTGGGCCGATGTCGTTGCCGTGGTCACTCCTGCCGACACGGCGGCCGACCACGACCGGCTGGTCCAGGCCCTTGCCGCCCTTCCGGGCGAGGCCCTTGGGGCCTCCCGGTCGAATACCGCCCCCAAGCGGGAATTGGCCTTGTCGTTGGAGAAAGACTGCTGGGAAGCTCCCCGGGAGTTGGTCGTGCCTCCGTCTGAGGCCTTCCGGGGGCGCCGGCGGCGGGTCCCGGCCGCACGGGCGGCGGGGTGCGTGGCCGCTGACGTTATCTGTCCGTATCCTCCGGGAGTTCCGGTAGCCATCCCCGGCCAGCGGATTGATGAGGCTGTCGCCCGGTATCTCGCTCTCCTGGCCCGCGGGGACTGCCGGGTTCAGGGGATGGCCTTCTCGGAGATAGAGGTGGTCGGTTGATGGCCCGCAGGGGTCTTCTCATCTCTATCGAAGGCGGTGAGAAGACCGGGAAGACGACTCAGGCTGCCCTCCTGGTCGAGTGGCTGAAGGCCGGCGGCGTCGACGCCGTTCTCACCCGGGAGCCCGGGGGGACGGCGGTCGGTGAGGCCGTCCGGAGCATCCTGCTCGACCCGGGCCAGACGCCGCTCACCCCGGTCAGCGAGGCCCTGCTCTTCGCGGCCTCGCGGGGTCAGCTCGTGGCCGAGGTTATCCGGCCGGCGCTCGAGGTCGGCCGGACGGTAGTCGCCGACCGCTACGTGGACTCGAGTCTAGCCTACCAGGCCTTCGGCCTCGGTCTCCCCCTCGAGCGCGTTCTCGATGTGAACGAGTGGGCCACGGGCGGGCTGCGCCCCGACCTCACGGTCCTGCTCGACGGGCCGGACCTCGTCGCCTTCCTGTCGAGATCTCGTAGTGGCGAGGTCGACCGCATAGAGAGAAGACGGATGGACTTCCACCTTAGGGTGGCCGAAGGCTACCGGGAGCTGGCGCGCCGCGACCCCGCCCGCTTCGCCGTCATCGACGCGTCGCGCCCACCGGGCAAGGTGGCGGCTGACATCCGCAGGGTCGTGGAGCCTCTGTTGAGAGGAAGGGAGGTGCCCGGGCAATGAAGCTGATTATTGCCGTCGTCCAGGACAGGGACGCTCCGCGTTTCGTCGGCGAGCTCATCAAGAACGGCTTCCGGGCTACGAAGATGGCGAGCACGGGGGGTTTCCTCAAGGAGGGGAACACCACCCTGCTCGTCGGCGTGGACGACGACCAAGTCGAGGCCGTGCTGGACATCGTGCGGGCCAACTGCCGGTCCAGGGAGCAGCTTGTCACTCCTCTTGCGTCGTCCGGTGGGTCCGTCGACACCTACGTCCCGTACCCGATCGAGGTGGTCATCGGCGGAGCAACGGTCTTCGTCCTGGACGTGGAGCGGTACGTCCGGATTTGACCCGGGCTGACCCGCCCCGCAGGCCAGCGGTGAGACCGGCCGGTGTCTCGTGGGTCTGAGAGACCTGGAGGGCCAGCCTCAGTTGGGACAGTCCCTTCTCTTCGCTCTGTCGAGGGGAAGAATGGCCCACGCCTACCTCTTCTCGGGCCCGCAGGGCTCCGGGAAGGGGCGCCTAGCTCTGGAGATGGCCAAGGCCGTCCTCTGCCGCAGCCACGTCGACGGGGACGCCTGCGGGACATGCTCCTCCTGCCGCCTGGCAGGACAGGGAACCCACCCCGATATCGAGTTCTTCCGACCCGAGGATGGCCGGACGAGCTATCCGGTAAGGCAGCTCCGCGAGGATATCCGCCGCCGGGCCTATCTGGTCCCCTCCTGTGGGCCGAAGCGGTTCCTGGTCATCGAGCAGGCTGAGGCCCTGGTGAAGCCGACGGGGGCCCGGAACGAGGGGGCCGATACCCTGCTCAAGCTCCTGGAGGAGCCAGCCAGAGACACGGTCCTTATCCTTCTGGCCACGCGCCCCGAGCGATTGCCGGATACGGTCGTCTCCCGCTGCCAGCACGTGCGGCTGCGGCCGCCCGGTCCGGACCGGGTGGCGCAAGTCCTCTCCGCCGAGACGGGGCTGGCTCGGGACGAGGTCCTCTTCCTCGCCCACCTGTCCGGGGGAGATGTGCCGGCCGCCCTGGGGTTCCTGCGCGGAAAGAAGAAGGACAGACCCGATCTCACGGCCCTGCGGTCCGCTCTCCTGTCGCTCGCTCGAGACCTGGGGAGGATGACCTACCCGGAGCTGTTTGCCGCGGCGGCGGCCTTGGAAGGATATTCCCGGGGCTGGCCGGTCCTCACCGGCGCTCTGGGCGTTCTGGCCGCGCTCTACCGCGACGCCGCCCTGAAGGGGGCCGGGGTGCCGGACGAGGTCCTCCACTTCACCCTCGGGCCCGAAGCGGCCCTCACCCGGGACCTCGCCGCGACCTGCGGCCCCGGACTTCTGGGCTCGTTGGCCTCGCGGGTGCTCAGGGCGCAGGATGAGGCAAGACGGTATCCCGCAAGACTTCTCTTCCTGGAGGTTCTCTTTCTGGACCTCCGCGAGATGTACGAGAACGCTCCGGTTCAGTGACCGGCCGCGCGCGCGGCCGGAAGGGCCGGATTCCGGGGGTGTTCGAGTGAGTGAGAAACGCGTCGTCGGCGTGCGTTTCCGGCGCGCCGGCAAGGTCTATTACTTCGACCCCGGTGACACGGAGCCGGCGGTCGGCGACACGGTGATCGTCGAGACGGTCAGGGGCACCGAGGCCGGCGAGGTGGTCGTCCCCGCCCGCGTGATGCCCGAGGCGTCCCTCAGCCAACCTCTCCGGTCGGTAGTCCGGAAGGCCACGCCGGATGACCAGGCGAGAATCGAGGAGAACCGCCGTAAGGAGAAGGAAGCCATCGAGACCTGCGCGGCCAAGATAAAGGAGCACGGGCTCGACATGCACCTCGTCGGGGCCGAGTACACCTTCGACCGGGGCAAGCTGATCTTCTACTTCACGGCCGACGGCCGGGTCGATTTCCGCCAGCTGGTCCGCGACCTCTCATCGACCTTCAAGACCAGGATAGAGCTCCGGCAGATAGGCGTGCGGGACGAAGCCAAGATGATCGGGGGTCTCGGCTCGTGCGGGCGCCAACTGTGCTGCGCCACGTTCCTCAGCGAGTTTCAGCCGGTGTCAATCCGGATGGCCAAGAGGCAGGATCTCTCCCTCAACCCGACCAAGATATCCGGCCTCTGCGGGCGGCTGATGTGCTGCCTGCGGTACGAGTGCGACTTCTACCCCGAAACCAGGAAGGCGGCGGGCGCCGGAGAAAGCCCGAGGCCGGACGGTGAGGGTCCGCCGGACGGCCAGGTCCCGGCAGAGAACGGTGAAGGAGCCAGGGTGGAGGGCGAGGGCCCGGCGGACGGCCGGGACGGAGACCCCGACCGTGAGCCCCCTCCTGGCGGCCGGCCTCGCCCCGACGAGGAGGGTAGGAGCCGTGGCCGGGGATGAGAGCCGGCCCGGTACTCTCTACCTCGTGGGCACTCCGGTCGGCAACCTCGAGGACCTCTCACCTCGCGCCGCCCGGCTCCTGGGAGAGGTCAGCCTGGTCGCCGCGGAGGACACGCGGCGGACGAGGCAGCTCCTTACCCACCTGGGCCTCCGCACGCCCCTTCTGAGCTACCACCAGCACTCCGGCGACGCCCGGGTCGAGGAGATCTGCCGGCGCCTCGAGTCCGGAGAGGATGTCGCCCTGGTGACCGACGCCGGAATGCCGGCCGTGAGCGACCCCGGCTGGAGGCTCGTGGCCACGGCCGTCGCCCGGGGCCTGACCGTGAGCCCGGTCCCGGGTCCGACAGCCCTCATCCTGGCCCTGGCCGGTTCGGGGCTCCCGACGGCCTCCTTCGTCTTTGACGGCTTCCCGCCGCGACGGCCCGGGCCGCGTCGGCGCCGCCTGGAAACCCTCCGCGACATCGGCGCCACCGTCGTCCTCTACGAATCGCCCCACCGGATCATCGCCACCCTGAGGGACGTCGCCGCCGTCTTCGGCGACGCTCCGGTCGTCGTGGGCCGGGAACTCACCAAGCTCCACGAGGAGTTCCTGAGGGGCACGGCCTCGGGGATAGCGGCCGAACTCGAGGCCAGGGCGCGGCGGGACGGGCGCCCCAAGGGGGAGTTCACCCTGGTCATCGGCCGGGGCCGAAAGCCGACGCCCCCGGTCGGAGACCGGAGGCGCCTGTCACTCTACTGACCTACTGATGACCTACTGACGGCCGAGCCCCGGGGTCAGACGGCCCGGCTGTGCATGGCCTCCATGCAGTTCCGGCAGACCTTCTTGCCCATGAAAGTCTCGACGTTGTGAGCGTTCCCGCAGAAGACGCAGGCGGGCTCGTACTTCTTGAGGATGATCTGGTCGGCGTCGACGTAGATCTCCAGCGCGTCCTTCTGCTCGATGTCCAGAGTGCGCCGAAGCTCGATGGGGATCACGACGCGGCCCAGCTCGTCCACCTTTCGGACGATACCGGTGGACTTCATCAATGTAGCCACCCTCTTTCAACAGGTTTCGACACTGCTGAACAGGATGATACCAACTTTGGGATAATCAGTCAATACCGAAACCCTCGATTTGGCGTTTTTTCTGGGTTCATCTATATACTCTTGTTCTTCCTTCGGCCCTATCCCCAGCTCCAGGTGGTGTCGAGGTCTGTCGATACCCGGCCCCAGTCCTTGACAGCCCCGTGAGGGGCAGACTATAGTAGGGCCAATAACGGGCCGGCCCGGGCAGGCGGGGCCGGTCGGGACAAGGCGTCGACGGGGAGCGAGTAGGCCTCGCGCGAGGGTCCAGAGAGCCGGCCTTGGTGGTGGAAGCCGGCCCCGACGCGGAGGTCGAACATGGCCCTTGAGCCTCAGGTCGAAACGGCCCTCCGGGCCGGAGTAGGCTGTGACGGCAGGCCCCCGTTACCGGGCCGCGGCATCGGGCCTCAGGAGAGGTCCCTGTGCCGGCGTGAGGCCGGGAAAACCCGGCGAAACAGGGTGGTACCGCGAGTCCCCTCGCCCCTGAGCGGGCGAGGGCTTTTCGTTTTCTAAAGGAGGTGCCGGATTATGAGCGGAGAGAGGACGACGTACTACATCACGACTCCCATCTACTACGCCGATAGCGACCTTCACATCGGGCACGCCTACTGCACCGTGGCGGCCGACGCCCTGGCCAGGTTCAACCGCCTGCGGGGGCGACGGACGTTTTTCCTCACGGGCACCGACGAGCACGGGCAGAAGATCGAAGAGAAGGCGCGCTCGCTCGGGAAGGAGCCGCTGGCCCTCGTGGATGAGGTCGTCGCCCGCATCCTGCCCCTGTGGGAGCGGCTGGGGATCAGCTACGACGACTTCATCCGTACCACCGAGCCCAGGCACGAGGCGGTCGTCCAGGCGGTCTTCAAGCGTCTTCACGACCAGGGCGACATCTACAAGGCCCAGTACGAGGGCTGGTACTGCACACCGTGCGAGACGTTCTGGCTCGAGCGGCAGCTCGGCCCGGAGGGCCGCTGCCCCGACTGTGGGCGGGAGGTCCGGCTCCTCAAGGAGGAGAGCTACTTCTTCCGGCTCTCCAAGTACCAGGACCGGCTTCTCGAGTACATCGATAGGAACCCCGATTTCATCCAGCCTCCCGGCCGGAGGAACGAGATGGTCAGCTTCGTCCGCCAGGGGCTCGAGGACCTCTGTGTCACCCGGACGACCTTCGACTGGGGGGTCCCCGTGCCCTTCGACCCCGACCACGTGGTCTACGTCTGGATAGACGCGCTGACGAACTACATCTCGGCCCTCGGCTACCTCTCGGACGACCCGGGCAAGCGGGAGCTCTTCGAGACCTTCTGGCCGGCCGACGTCCACCTTGTGGGCAAGGAGATCATGCGCTTTCACGCCGTTATCTGGCCCATCCTCCTGATGGCCCTGGGCCTGCCCCTCCCGAAGCGGGTCTACGGCCACGGGTGGCTCGTCCTGGACGGCGGGAAGATGTCCAAGTCCAAGGGGAACATCATCGACCCCCACCTCCTCATGGACAAGTACGGGGTCGACGCCGTTCGCTATTTCCTCCTCCGGGAGATACCGTTCGGCGCCGACGGGCGGTACTCGGAAGCCTCGCTCGTAGAGCGGGTCAACGTCGACCTGGCCAACGACCTCGGGAACCTGCTCAACCGGACCCTGACCATGGTGGAGAAGTACTGCGGGGGAGTCGTTCCCGCCCCCTCGCCCGAAGCCGACGACCGGTCCCTGGAAGGCCTTCTGGCCGACGTGGGTCCAAGGGTCGCGAGAGCCATGGACGACCTCCAGATACCCCCGGCTCTCGAGACCATCTGGGAGCTCGTGGACCTGGGCAACCGGTACATCGAGGAGAACGCTCCCTGGAACCTGGCCAGGGACCCCGCCAAGCGGGACCGGCTCGATACGGTCCTCTACAACCTTCTCGAGGCGCTCCGGGCCGTGGCCCAGCTCCTCATCCCCTTCCTGCGCGAGACCCCCGGCCGCATCTGGGCCCAGCTCGGGCTGGGCGGGGACCCCGCCGAGGTCCGCTGGGACGAGATCACCGGCTGGGGCCGCCTGCCGCCGGGGACGAGGGTCGCCAAGGGGCAGCCGCTCTTCCCGCGTATCGACCCCGAGGCGGCGCTGGGCCGGGGGGAGGGTGAGTGATGAGGATAAGTATCGACGAGTTTGCCAAAGTGGCGCTGCGGACGGCCGTGGTCAAGGAGGCGGCCAGGGTCGAGGGGACCGACCGCCTGGTCCGGCTGAGAGTGGACCTCGGAGGTGAGGAGCGGCAGATCGTGGCCGGCATCGGGCTCCACTACGAGCCGGCCGGGCTCGTCGGGCGCACCGTAATCGTCGTGGCCAATCTCGAGCCCGCCCGCATCAGGGGCGTGGAGTCGGATGGGATGCTTCTGGCCGCTGTCCACGAGGGCGGCCTCACCCTTGTGACCACCGACTCCCCGGCTCCTCCCGGGGCGGTGGTACGGTAGTGGAGCTCTTCGACACCCACTGCCACCTCGCGGACCGGGCCTACGCCCGCGACCTCGACGAGGTCCTGGCCCGGGCCCGCGCGTCCGGGGTCGTCGGTCTGGCCTGCGTCGGATACGACGTGGCTTCTTCACGGGCTGCGGTTGAGCTGGCCGGGCGCCACGACCACGTCTGGGCTGTGGTCGGGGTCCACCCGCACCACGCCCGGGAGGCCGGTCGCGACTTTATCGGCGAGCTCAGGCTCCTGGCCCGCCGGCCCCGAGTCGTGGCCATCGGCGAGGCGGGCCTCGACTTCTACCGCGACCTCTCGCCGCGGCCGGTCCAGAAGGACGTCTTCCGACGCCAGGTCGACCTGGCTCTCGAACTCGGGCTCCCCCTCGTGGTCCACGACCGCGACGCTCACGAGGAAACCCTGGACGTCCTCAGCCGGGCCTACGGCGGGAGTCGGCCTGGCGATAGGCCGATCCGGGCCGGGGTGATGCACTGCTTCGCCGGGGACGCGGCCAAGGCCCGGGTATGCCTTGACCTCGGCTTCCACCTCTCGTTCGCCGGACCCATCACCTTCCCCAAGGCCGAGCGGGCGAGAGAGGCGGCCGCCGCGACCCCACTGGGCAGCCTTCTCGTCGAAACGGACTGCCCCTACCTTGCCCCGCAGTCGCGGCGCGGGCGCCGGAACGAACCGGCCTTTGTGGTTGAAGTCGCCGCGGCCCTCGCGGCGGTGAAGGGGGTCGCCCCGGAGGAGGCGGCCGCCCGGACGACGGAGAACGCCCGCCGGCTCTTCGGCCTCGCCTAGAATACGCGGCGGTCCGGGCCGGGGATACTGGCTTCCGCGGCCGGTTCCAGGTGGCATCTCCGCACACGAGTACCATCTGTGCACACGTGTGGCAGGTACTCCTAGTAACTGTAAAGAGTGGCCCAGCAGGAAGCAGTGAGGTGCCCGCCGAAGGAGCGGTGCACTGTCGGCGCGGGAGGACGCCGGCGACAACCCAGACCCGGAGGCGCTCTGTTGACCATCACCCCGCTTCGCGCCGTCGCTCGTCGCCTGGTCGGCCCGGCCCCGCGCCGCCTCTTCCTGGCGACGCTCCTGGCCGCGGCCTTCCTTGCCGCCTGGTTCGGGCTCGGATTCCGGGCCGCCGCCACCATCGGGGTCTCGGTGGACGGCGAGGTCATCTTCCTCCGAACCCGGGCCGGCTCGGTCGGCGAGGCCCTCGACCGGGCCGGTGTCCCGGTGGGCGGCCGCGATGTCCTCGAACCCCCGGCCGAGACTCCGATTGTCGACGGCATGATCGTCGAACTCAGGCGGGCCCGGGCGGTCGTCTTCGCTTTCCCGGAGCGGGAGGTCACCGTCCTGACGGCGGCCCGGACGGTGGGAGAAATCCTCGAGACCACGCGGATCCGAGTCGGGCCCGACGACCGGCTCGAGCCCGGTCGCGACCACCCGGTGTCCGAAGGTCTGCGCGTGGTCGTCACCGAGGTCGTCCGAAGCTTCCAGCACCGTAAGGACGAGATACCGTTCGCCACCGTGGAGCGCGAGGACATGACCATGACCCTCGGCCAGAGAGCGGTCGTCCAGGAGGGGGTGCCGGGCCTCCTCTACCGCCTCCTCCTGGTCGTCTATGAGAACGGACGGCAGGTCTCCTCCGAGGAGCTGTCCCGCGAAGTCTTGGCCCAGCCGACAAGCCGCATCGTGAAGGTCGGGACGGCCGGCACCATTGTCCGGGACGGTCAGACCATCAGGTTCCTGAAGCGCCTGACCGTCACGGCCACCGCCTACGAGCCGGGGCCCATAAGCTGCGGCGCCTACGCCGACGGCTACACGGCGGTCGGACTGCGGGCGACCCGGGGCATCATCGCCGTCGACCCCCGGGTCATCCCCCTCTGGACCCGCGTCTACGTGGACGGCTACGGGTTCGCGGTGGCTGGTGACGTAGGATCGGCCATCAAGGGGAACCGCATCGACGTGTGCTACGATACCTACGAGGAGGCCATGCGCTGGGGGGTGAGGAGGGTCAACGTCTACATCCTCGAACTGCCTTCCTCATGACGCCGACGGCTCCCCCCCCGGCCCGCACCGCCTCCAGGGTTTGCTCGCCCGCCTACGTCGCGGGTCTTGTCTCCGCCGGCCGGCTCAGACCCAGGCGCCGGCTCGGACAGACCTTCCTCGTCGACGAGAACGTCCTCCGGCGCGTGGTGGCGGCGGCCGGGCCCCTTGAGGGACGGGCGGTCGTGGAGATAGGCGCGGGTCTGGGCGCCCTCACCCTCGCCCTGGCGGCCGCCGGCGCGGCCCGGGTCCTGGCCGTGGAGAAGGACCTCGGACTGGCGACCCTCCTCGGAGAGAACACGGCGGGGTGGGAGAACGTAGAGGTCGTGCTGGGCGACGCGCTGGACCTCGACCTCGCCTCCCTGGCCGGCGGCGACCCGCTTGTCCTGGGTAACCTGCCTTACAGCATAACGACCCCGCTCCTCCTGAAGCTCCTCCGCCCCCCGGTCTTCTGGCCGAGGGCCGTCGTCATGGTCCAGGCCGAGGTCGCCGAGCGCATTACGGCCAGACCGGGGACGAAGGAGTACGGGACCCTGAGCCTGGCCGTGTCCCGGGTCGCCCGGCCCGAGCTCGCCTTCCGCGTCGGTCGCAACTCCTTCTACCCAAGGCCCGAGGTCGACTCGGCCGTTCTCACGCTGGCGCGGCGCGAGGTCCCCGCCGGGGGGCTCGATCCCGCCGGGCTCGACCGCCTGGAGGTCGTCATCAGGGCCGCCTTCGGCCACCGCCGGAAGAGACTGAGCAACGCCTTGGCCGCCGGGCTCGGCCTTGACCGGGAGACGGTGAGCCGCGCCGTCGCCGGGGCCGGCCTTGACCCGGGGCGTCGGGGTGAGACTCTCGACCTCGAGGAGTTCGTGACCCTGGAGCGAGCTCTGCGGGGTCTCCTCGGGGCCGCCGGTCGGGAGCCTTTGCCCTCGACCGATTCCCCGGGCTATAATCGCTCCTGAGGGCGCAGAATCGGTCCGTCGGGAGCCGCGCCCGGCCGAAGGACGGTGCCCGGGATACGGGCGCCGGGAAAGAGGATGACCCGTGACCCCCGTGGAGTTCACCAGCCCGACCCGGGGACCTTTGACCTTCTCCGAGATGTTCGACGATATCAAGGGCTACGTGTCCGAGGACCCGACCGCCTCCTACCGGCTTATCATCGGTACGGACTCCAGGGCGCGGGAGGACATCACCTTCGTCACCGCGGTGGTCATCCACCGGGTGGGCAAGGGGGCCCGCTACTACTACGAGAAGCGCAAGCACGGCAAGCTGGCCAGTCTGAGGCAGAGGATCTACTACGAGACAGCCCTCTCCCTGAACCTCGGGAGCAAGCTCGCCGCCCGTCTGGCCGGGGAGGACTGGGCGAACATAGACCTGGATCTCGAGATACACCTTGACATCGGCCAGGAGGGCGCGACGCGGACCATGATCCGGGAGATAGTCGGGATGGTAACCGGGAGCGGCTTCGACGCCAAGATCAAGCCGGAATCCTACGGCGCGTCCGCGGTGGCCGACAAGTACACCAAGTAGGCGGGAGGTCGCCGCACCCGGCGCCCATCGCTGCACCCGGCGCCCATCGTCGCACCCCGCCCATCGTCGCGCCCCGCCCATCGTCGCACCCCGCCCATCGTCGCGCCCCGCCCATCGTCGCACCCCGCTCCATCGTCGCGCCCCTCTCCCCGGCCGCACCCACCCCCTCGTCGCGCGCCGTCGCGGGCCACGGCCCGGGCGAGCCGTCCCAATCCCTTCACCTCGGCTAGCTGGCCGTTCTTCATCCGGCGCATATAATGGACCGACCGGAAGGAGGGAAGACATTGGAACACCTGCACAACGTTGTGAGCCGGCACGCCCGGAGGCTGATGGCCAAGGCCAACGTCGTCGGCGTGGGGGTGGGCTACAAGGAAACCGGGGGCCGCCAGACCGACACCGAGGCCGTCGTCGTCCTGGTCAGCCGGAAGGTGCACCCCTCCAGGCTTCGCCGCGCCGACCTTGTTCCGAAGAGCCTGTCCGAGGCGAAGACCGACGTGGTTGAGGTCGGCGAGCTCCGCCTTCTTCCCGCCCTCGGTCCCATCGAGGTCCCCGCCCTGGACGAGCCCAGCCGCCGGGTGCGCCGGCGCCCGGCCGAGCCCGGAGTCAGCCTGGGGCACTACCAGATAACCGCCGGGACGTTCGGAGCCCTGGTCTACGAGCGGGACACCCGGGCGCCCATGATCCTCTCCAACAACCACGTCCTCGCCAATCTGAGCGACGGCCGGGACGGGAGGGCCAAACCCGGGGATCCCGTCTACCAGCCCGGGCGGTACGACGGCGGCGGCGTTAACGACACCATCGCCCATCTGGAGCGGTACGTCCCCATCGTGCGGGCGACAACCGAGGATACGTGCCCCATCGCGCGGCGGGCCGAGCGGGTCGGGAACCTGTTGCTCTGCGCGGCCTTCCCCGGCCGGGAGATCCGGTTCTTGCGGAAGACCGGCGCGGAGAACCGGGTGGACGCCGCGGTGGCGGCCCTCATTCGACCGGAGGACGCCGTCCCGGAAATACTCGGCATCGGCCCGGTCGGCGAGGTGGCCGAGCCGCGGCCGGGGATGAAGGTTGTTAAGAGCGGCCGGACCACCGGCGTCACCCGTGGGGAGGTACAGGTCATCGGGGCCACGGTCCGGGTGGGGCTCGGAGAGGTCGGAGTGGCCGTCTTCACCGACCAGGTGGTGACGACGGCCATGGCCCAACCCGGGGACAGCGGTTCGCTGGTGCTGACCGAGGAGGACCACCGCCCGGTCGGCCTGCTCTGCGCCGGATCTTCCATGGCGACCGTGCTCAACCGCATCAGCAACGTGCTGGAGCTACTCCGGGTGACTTTCTGAGGCGGGCGTCCAGGTCCCGCTCAATCGGGACGTCCCCAGAGCCGTCCGGTCCGGTGCGGGCTGGCCGCGCCGGACCGGACGGTTCACAGTTCTACCCTACTCAGGTGCTGAATACCGGTACTTCCAGGGCCTGTCCCTAAAACCGCTCACTCCCGCCCCGAAATGTTTAGGTCATACTGATAATTCTGTCCCGTCAAGCAGGAATCCCGTGGCCTTTTCAGCCAATTGTGACTAGGACGCGGAGGTGGTGTCAAGACCAGTCGACCCATTGAGGCAACAGCGGAGAGGGAGAGCTACGGAAGCACGCGACGGCAAGACCCAGCCAGACCGTCAAGGTAAGGTACCAAGGTAAGTGAAACGATCAGTGCAGTGTAGCGAAAGGAGGAAGCCGAGAGGTGTCGGACTTCGAGAAGCTCTGGCAGGCGAACTACCCCGAGGGTGTTCCCCGCCACCTGGAGTACCCGGACCTCGCCCTGTTCCAGGTCCTGGAGCGGTCGGCGGAACGGTTCCCGCACAACACGGCGACCATCTTCATGGGCGGGAAGCTGACCTACGCCCAGCTTCTGGACAAGGTCTACCGGCTGGCCACAGCCCTGGCCGACATGGGGGTCAAGAAGGGCGACCGGGTCGGCATCATGCTCGCCAACTCCCCCCAGGCGGTCATCTCCTACTACGGCATCCTGAAGGCCGGCGGGATAGCCGTCGAGTTCAACCCGCTCTACGTCGAGCGGGAGATAGAGCACCAGATCAAGGACTCCGGCTGCAAGGTCATGATCGCCCTGGACCTTCTCCTGCCCCGGCTCAGCAAGGTCCGGGAGTCGTCCGGTCTTGAGACGATTATCTGGACCTCGATAAAGGATTTCCTGCCCTTCCCCCTCAACCTCCTTTATCCCATCAAGGCCAAGAAGGACGGGCAGCTTGTTCACGTTCCCACCGGCGAGGGCAACTACCAGTTCGTCGACCTTCTGAAGAAGCATCCCCCGGACCCGCCGTCTTACAAGTTCAACCCGGCCGAGGACATCGCCACCCTGCAGTACACCGGCGGCACGACGGGCGTCTCCAAGGGGTGCATGTTGACCCACCGGAACATGGTCGTCAACGCCTACCAGCTCACCCGCTGGCTCCCCGGTCTGAAGGAGGGCGGGGAGCGCATCCTGACCGCCCTCCCGCTCTTCCACAGCTACGGGATGACGACGTGCATGAACTTCGGCGCCCTCACCGGCGCCACCCTGATCCTGATGCCGCGCTTCATCGTCAAGGACATCCTCAAGGCCATCGATAAGTGGAAGCCCACCCTCTTTCCGGGCGCGCCCACCATGTACATCGGTCTCATCAACCATCCGGATGTGGCCAAGTACGACCTGAAGTCCATAACCGCCTGCATCTCCGGTGCGGCCGCCCTGCCGGTCGAGGTTCAGAAGCGGTTCGAGGAGCTCACCGGCGGCCGGCTGGTCGAGGGCTACGGCCTCAGCGAAGCCTCGCCGGTCACCCACGCCAACCCCGTTTTCGGCCTCAGGAAGAGCGGCTGCATCGGCATCCCGCTCCCCGACACCTACGCCAAGGTGGTCGACCTCGAGACCGGTAAGAAGGAGATGCCCGTCGGCGAGACCGGCGAGCTCATCATCAAGGCTCCTCAGGTCATGAAGGGCTACTGGAACCGTCCGGACGAGACGGCCATCGCCCTGCGCGACGGGTGGCTCTACACCGGCGACATCGCCAAGATGGACGAGGACGGCTACTTCTACATCGTCGACCGGAAGAAGGAGATGATCATCGCCGGCGGCTTCAACATCTACCCGAGGGACATCGAGGAAGTGCTCTTCGAGCACCCGAAGGTGATGGAGGCTGCGGCCATCGGCGTCCCGCACGAATACCGCGGCGAGACGGTCAAGGTCTTCGTCGTCCTCAAGGAGGGCGAGCAGGCCACAGCGGAGGAGATCATCGAGTACTGCCGGTCCAAGCTGGCCAAGTACAAGGTCCCGGAGTTCGTCGAGTTCCGCGACAGCCTGCCCAAGAGCATGATCGGCAAGGTCCTCCGGCGCGTCCTCGCCGAGGAGGAGAAGGCCAAGCGCGCGGCCGGCTAGCCCGACCCCGACCGGCACATAGGCGATACCCACCCCGGCCAGACTAGCGGCCGGGGTGGTTGCTTTTACTTGGGCAAGAAGGACGAGCCAGCGGGCACCCGGACGGGGCGGGGCCCTCTTGTCATCATCGGCGGGGCCGAGGACCGGGACGGGATCATCCTCAGGACCTTCGTCGACCTCGCCGGGGGGCCCCGGGCCGTGATAGCCGTCCTCGCCACGGCCTCGGACGAACCTGAAGGTGCGGAAGCCGATTACTCCGAGGCCTTCCGCCGCCTCGGGGTCGCGCGGGTCGTCACCCTCGGCGTCTCCCGGCGGGCGGTGGCCGGTGAGGTCAAGCTTCTCGAGAAGGCCGAGGCGGCCACGGGTTTCTTCTTCACCGGCGGGGATCAGCTCCGGATAACCAGCACCCTGGGGGGAACGCCCCTCGACGCTCTCCTCCGGAGGAAGCATCGCGAGGAGGGGGTCGTGGTCGCCGGGACGTCGGCCGGCGCTTCGGCCATGAGCGAAACGATGGTCGTCGCCGGCGGCGGAGAGGACGCCCCCAAGAAGTGCACGATCAAGATGGCCCCCGGCATGGGCTTCCTGGAAGGGGTCGTGGTCGACCAGCACTTCGCCCAGCGGGGCCGCCTCGGGCGTCTCCTGGCCGCCCTGGCCCAGAACCCCAAGGTCCTGGGGCTCGGCCTGGACGAGAACACGGCGGTCGTCGTCCGTCCGGGCGGGACGCTCCGGGTGGTCGGGGCCGAGACGGTGACCGTCCTCGACGGACGGGCTATCGCCGAGACCAACGCCTCCGAGTCGCTCCCGGATGAGCCGCTCGCCCTTACCGACGTCCGGCTGCACGTCCTCCCGAGCGGCTGGGGCTTCGACCTTGAGACCCGCCGCCCGGTCCCGCCGGCCGGGGACGCGGCGGCCGAAGACGGGTCAGAGGGGGAACCGGGTCCGTGAGGCTCGTCCAGATGAGGGCGTACGAGGGACGGAACATCTACAGCCACTACCCGGTTGTGGCCATGCTCGTCGACCTCGGGCGGCACGACGGACATAAGTCGAGCGAGATACCCGGATTCAACTCCCTCCTCCTCCAGGCCCTGCCCGGCCTGGCCGGGCACCACTGCGCGACCGGGCGCCCGGGCGGGTTCCTCCGGCGACTCGAGGACGGAACGTTCCTCGGGCACGTCATCGAGCACGTCGCTCTCGAGCTCCAGAGCCTCGCCGGATGGTCGGTGGTCTACGGGCGGACCCGTCAGGCGGCCCAGGCCGGGACCTACAATGTGGTCTTCGAGTGCGGCTCGCCGGCCGGGGGACGGGAGGCCGGGAGGCGGGCCGTCGAGATCGTCCGGGCGGCCGCCGCCGGACGGCAGTCCGACGTCGCCCGGCACCTTGAGGCCATCCGGAAGGCCGCTGAGGCGGACGTCTTCGGGCCGAGCACGGCCGCCCTGGTCGCCGAGGCCCAGCGGCGGGGCATCCCGGTCCGGCGTTTCGGTACGGCCGGTCTTCTCGTCCTCGGCAGCGGCTCCCGGCAGCGCCGTCTCTGGGCCACCGTCACCTCGCGGACCTCCTGTCCGGCCGTGGATCTCGCCGGGGATAAGGTCCTGACCAAAGAGGTCCTGTCTCAGGCCGGCCTGCCCGTTCCGCCCGGCCGGCTCGTGGCCGGCCGCCGTGAGGCGCTGAAGGCCCTGGCCGAGTTGGGCCCCCCCGTCGTCGTCAAGCCCGCGACCGGGAACCAGGGCCGGGGAGTGAGCCTCGGCCTGTCCACCCCGGCGGAGGTCAGGACGGCCTTCGGGCTGGCTGCGGCGTTCGGGAGCAAGGTGCTCGTCGAGCGTCACATACCGGGCCGTCACTACCGGCTTCTCGTCGTTGGCGGGCGTCTGGTGGCCGCGGCCGAGAGGCTTCCGGCCGCCGTCACCGGCGACGGCCGGCGGACCGTCCGGGAGCTCGTCGACGAGGTCAACCGTGACCCGCGGCGGGGCGAGGGCCACGACCGCCCCCTGACCCGCATCACCATCGACCCGGTCGCCGTCCTTACCCTTTCCCGACAGGGGCTGGCGCCCGATTCGGTCCCGGAGGCCGGGCGGACCGTCATCCTCAGGGAGAACGCCAATCTCTCCACCGGCGGCACGGCCCGGGATGTCACCGGGGAGGTCCATCAGGCGAACGCCTCCCTCGCGGCGAGGGCGGCCCGCTTGATCGGACTTGACGTGGCCGGCATCGATATCGTCACCCCGGACATCTCGCGCCCGTTGGGCCCGGCGGGCGGCGCGATCATCGAGGTCAACGCCTCTCCCGGTCTCAGGATGCACCTCCATCCGACGGAGGGGACGCCCCGGGCGGTGGCCGGACCGATCCTCGACAGCCTGTTCGAGGGCTCCGAACGCGAGCCGCGCCCGGCCTGGCTCAGACGAGGGCCCTGGGGGGCGGCGCCCGGCCGCATCCCCATCGTGGCCGTCACCGGGACCAACGGGAAGACGACCGTCTGCCGTTTGGTGGCCCACATCCTGGCCACCGCCGGCCTGACGGTCGGGCTGGCCAGCACGGACGGGGCCTGGGTCGCCGGCGAGCGGGTCGCGGCGGGGGACTGCGCCGGCCCCCGGACGGCCGCGGCTCTCCTCAACGACCCGGCCGTCGAGGCCGCCGTCCTGGAAACGGCCCGCGGGGGGCTGATTAGAGACGGCCTGGCCTTCGACCGATGCGACGTGGGGCTCATCACCAACGTGAGCCACGACCACGAGGGCCAGGACGGTCTGGAGCGCCTCGAGGACGTGGCCTACGTGAAGGCTCTCGTCATTGAGTCGGTCGCCTCCGACGGGCAGGCCATTCTGAACGCCGACGACCCCTTCGTCCACGGTCTCGCCGACCGGGCCAGCGGCGAAGTGGTCTACTTCAGCCGCACCCCCGGGAACCTCGTGGTGAAGAAGCATCTCGTGGGTGGGGGTCGGGCGGTGTATCTCGCCGGGGATGGTGTCGTCGCCGAGCGAGCCGGAAGGCAGGTCACGGTGGTCTCTCTGGGCGAGGTGCCCCTGGTCCTGGGCGGGCTCCTCTCCTTCCAGGTGGAGAACGTGGTCGCCGCCGTAGCCGCCAGCTGGACCCTCGGGGTGCCGCTGGGCACCATCCGTCGGGCCCTCCGGACCTTCGGCCGGCCGGGCCGGAGCTACGAGTCCAACCCTGGACGCTTCCAGGTCCACCGCCTGCCCCGGGGACCGGTGGTGGTCCTCGACTACGGGCACAATCAGGCGGCCTACGCCGAGGCTCTCGCCGCGGCCCGGCGACTGGCCCGGGGCGACCTCGTCGCCGTCATCGGCGCGCCGGGGGACCGTCGGGACGAACACCTCGTGGAGATGGGCCGCCTGGCCGCCCGCGGCGCCGACCGCCTCTTGATCAAGGAGGACGTCGACACCCGCGGCCGGGCGAGGGGCGAGGTCGCCTCGCTCTTTCTGCGAGGGGTCCTCGACACGGGGTTCCCCGAGGCCAGGGTCGAAGTCGTTCTTGACGAGCGCTCAGCCGTCGAGCGGGCCATATCCCGGGCCAGACCCGGAGACTGGGTCCTGGTCTTCTTCGAGAAAGCGGGCCCGCTCCTCGAGGTGCTGACGGGGCTCGGGGCAAGGCCGGTCCACCCGGCCCGCCTCGGCTCGGACCGGCCTCCGGTACCCGGGCGCGCGAAGACCCGGCGGGCCGTCGCCTCGGGCCGCGGGTCAGGGGTGCCCCCTCTCAACGTCGAATCCGGCGGCCCCCTGGGGACGTAGGGGCCCCGGGCCCATCCGGCGAACTTCCGGGAAGGGCCTGCGGCCCCGGCCCTCAGGGCCGGCCGCGCGGCTCCTGACCCCCGGGGGGAGGAGTACCGTGTCCGGACCGGCTTCGCGACCGCCGGGCGCAGGAGGCGAGGTCACCCGGTCGGCCCCGGCCAAGGTCAACCTTTTCCTGGCCGTCGGGGCCAGGCGGACCGACGGCTATCACGACCTTGTCACCGTCTTCGAGGCCGTACCCCTCACGGACCTGGTCACGGTCAGACTCCGTCCGGCGGGCACCGGTGAACCGACCGTCAGGGTCTCGGCCTTCTGGAGCCCCGGGGCGCCGGCGGCGTCCCACCCGGGCGCCCCCGCCCTCCCCCAGGACCTCGACAACCTCGCCGGCCGAGCCGCCCAGGCCTTTATCGAGGCTGTCGGCGGACGAGGGTCCGGGTTACCGCCCGTCGCTATCGAGGTGACCATAGAGAAGCGCATCCCTGCCGGGGCCGGCCTCGGTGGGGGAAGCTCCGACGCAGCCGCCACCCTCCTCGCCCTGCAGGAGCTCTGCGGCCGGCCGCTCGACGCCCGGACCCTTCGGAGGGCGGCCGCCTCCCTCGGGTCGGACGTGCCCTTCTTCCTATCGGGCGGGAGAGCCGTCGGGCGGTCCCGGGGTGAGCTCCTCACGCTCCTCCCCCGGGCTCCCCGGCTCCACCTGGTCCTGGCCCTCCCTCCGGTCACCCTGGCTACGGCCGAGGTCTACCGGCGCTTCGATGAGCTCAGCGGGGCCGGCCCGGACCCGGCCACCCTCGCCACCCGGATCGGCCCGGGCCTCCCGGCTGGCGGCGACTCGCCCGCCCCGGCCGGGGCTCGCGAGCGGGAGACGGCCCTTGAGGCCTTCCTCCGGACCCTCGCCGGAGGTGAAGCCGGAGCTGTCGCCCGCTGCCTGCGGAACGACCTCCAGGCGGCGGCCCTCTCCCTCCGGCCCGAGGTGGGCGAGGTGCTCCGGGCCCTCGTCGAGGCCGGGTGCCTCGGTGCTCTCGTCAGCGGGAGCGGTGCGTCCGTCTTCGGGCTCGCCGCCGGGGAGAAGGAAGCCGCCGGGGCGGCGGCCCGGGCCCCGAGCGCCCTGCCGCCGGCCCTCGTCGGCCGGGTCGCTTTCGTCCCGGTCGTCTCACCGGCCTGGGAGGTGCGCGACGACCCGGCCGAAGGTGCGCGGTCGGGGAGCGGCGAAGCACCTCACACTCTCAAGCCGGGGTGATACAGATGGCTACGCTCGAACGCTCCACGCTGGATGCCGTGGTCCTGGCTGGCGCGCCGAACACCGGACGCCTGAGCGAGATCTCGGACGAGCAGTACGAGGCCCTCATCGACCTTGGCGGCAAGCCCATCGTCCGCTACCCGGTCGAGGCCCTCCTCGCCGCGAGGACCATCGGGCCCGTGGTCGTCGTCGGCCCGCCGGCCGAGCTCAAGGAAGCCCTCGCCGGCCTTGACGTCGAGATAATCCCCCCGACCGGTGGGATGTTCGAAAACGCTCTGGCCGGCTGCCGTCACATCGCCGCCCGGGCCGGCGACCGCAATCGGCTGGTTTTCTTCGCCTCGGCCGACAGCCCCCTCATCACGCCGGAGGTGGTCGACGGGCTCGTCGAGATGTGCCTTGCCCGCGGGGGCGACCTCTTTTACCCGGTCCTCGAACGGTCCGTCATGGAGGCGAAGTTCCCCTCCACCCGCCGGACGTACGGCAGACTCCGCGACGGGACCTACACAGGGGGGAACGTCTTCCTGGTCGACGTCGCCGTCCTGGAGCGCGAGCGGTCCACGGCCGAGGCCCTCATCCGGGCCCGGAAGAACCCCCTGAAGCTGGCCCAGACGCTGGGCTTCACTTTCCTTGTCCGCCTTCTCCTCGGCCGGCTGACCGTCCCGGAGCTTGAGACCCACGTCAGCAAGACCTTCAACCTCACCGCCAGGGCCGTCATCGCCCCCTGGGCGGAGATAGGTATCGACGTCGACAAGCCCGAGGACCTCGAACTCGTGCGGGAGCACCTGGTCCGATCGACCCCGCCGGGGGTCTGACCCCGGCCGGTCCCGCCGGGTCTGACCCCTGCCGGTCCCGCCGGGCTGCCGCGCCCGGGCCCTCCGGCCCCGCCAGACCGGCCCTCCGGAATCGGAGGGGCCGCCGGCAGGAGTTCGCCTCTCCGGCGAGAACCTGTCCTTCCCCCAGGCAAATCCTGGAAGAAGGCGGTGGCAAGCGTGAGGGTCACGGATGTGCGGGTGAGGCGGCTCAACCCCGAGGGCCGGATGAAGGCGGTGGCGTCGGTCACCATCGACGGGGAGTTCGTCATCCACGACGTCCGCGTGGTCGAGGGGCACAACGGTCTCTTCGTGGCCATGCCCAGCCGGAAGACCCCCGACGGAGAGTTCCGGGACATCGCCCACCCCATCACCAGCGAGGCCCGGGAGCGCATCCAAAGCGCGGTCCTGAAGGCCTTCGACGAGGCCCAGGCGGTCACCCTGGAAGCCGCCGAGGCCTGACCTGAGAGAGCGGCGGCGACCGGCCGCCACTTCAGCCTGGGAGCAGCCAGTCCTTCGGCCCGCACCGCGCCTTGCGAGCGGCGGGCCACCCGACGCCCGGAGAGCCGTGGCCCCCTCTCCCGTTGCCGGCGGGAGGGGGAGGCCCGGCGGGCGTCCGGGGGCAGGGTTTCGGGAAGCTGGAAAGAATACTCGGCGCAGCACGTAACGGCCTGTGAGGAGGAGCGCCTTGGCCTCGAGGCTCCTTGAAGTCGCCATCCTGGCGGCCGGCCAGGGCAGGCGCATGAGGTCCGCGCTGCCCAAGGTCCTCCACCCCGTCGCCGGGCGCCCGATGGTCGGGTACGTCCTCGACGCCGTGCAGGCCCTCCGGCCCGACCGCATCGTGGTCATCGTCGGCTACCAGGCCGACCGGGTGAGGTCCTTCCTGGGTGAGGGGGTCACTTACGCCCACCAGGAGGCGCAGCTCGGGACGGCCCACGCGCTCCTGGCCGCCCGGGACGCTCTCGGCCGCGGCGAGGCCGACCTCCTTGTGGTCTACGGCGACGTCCCGCTGGTCCGCCCGGCCACGCTGGCCTCGCTTCTCGACCGCCACCGGGCGACCGGGGCGGCGGCCACCGTCCTCACCACCGTTCTGGACGACCCCAGCGGCTACGGGCGCGTCATCCGCGACCCGACGACCGGGCGCGTCCTCCGGATCGTCGAGGACGCCGACGCGGACGCGGATGAGCGAGCCGTCCGCGAGATCAACACCGGCATATACGTCTTCGCCGCGCCGGTCATCTTCGGGTACCTCGAGACTCTTGCCCCCGCGAACCGCCAGGGCGAGTTCTACCTCGTCGACGTTGTGGCTCCGCTCCTGCGGGACGGTCGCGTGGTGGAGACCCTGAGTGCCCCCGACCCCGGCGAGGCTGAGGGGGTCAACAGCCGGGTCCAGCTCGCCCGGGCCGAAGCCGCGAAGAGGGCCGAGATCCTGGCCGGCCTCATGGCCTCGGGGACGACCGTCGTCGACCCCTCGTCCACCTTCGTCGATTGGGGCGTCGTGGTCGGGCCGGACACCATTCTCGAGCCCGGCACGATCCTCCGCGGCCGGACGACCGTCGGAGCTGGCTGCTCGATCGGGCCGCACAGCTACGTGGAGGACTCGGTCGTCGGCGACGGCTGCCGGGTTTGGATGTCGGTCGTCGAGGGAAGCCGCCTCGAGGCCGGGGCGGCCGTGGGCCCGTTCAGCCATCTCCGCCCCGGGACGATTGTGGGCGAACGGGCCCGGGTGGGGAACTACGCCGAGCTCAAGAACAGCCGGGTGGGTCGCGGGGCGAAGATACAGCACCACAGCTACGTGGGTGACGCCGTGGTCGGACCCGAGGCCAACATCGGGGCGGGTGCCGTGGTCGTCAACTACGACGGCCGGGCCAAGCACGAGACGTCCATCGGCGCCGGGGCGTTTATCGGCTGCAACACCAACCTCGTCGCCCCGGTCGCCGTGGGCGACGGCGCCTATACGGCCGCTGGCTCAACGGTGACGCGGAACGTCCCGCCGGGAGCCCTGGCTGTCTCGCGGGTCCGGCAGGAGACCATCGAGGGCTGGGTGGAGCGCTGCCGCCCGGGGACGGTGTCCGCCCGGGCGGCCCGGGCGGCCCGGGCGGCCCGGGAGGCCGGGGAGGCCCGGGAGACCGGGGAGACCGGGGAGACCCGGGAGGCCCGGGAGACCGGGGAGACCGGGGAGACCCGGGAGGCCCGGGAGACCCGGGACCCTCCCGCCGACGCGGGCGAAGGTGGGGAGGACTGAGCTTCTTTGGGTAGGTTCAGCGGCGGCCAGCTCAAAGTCTTCAGCGGTAACGCCAATGTGGCCCTCGCCAAGGAGATCACCGACCATCTCGGCCTGCCTCTCGGCGACAGCGAGGTCACCAAGTTCAAGAACGGCGAGATTCAGGTCATCGTCAACGAGAGCGTCCGCGGGGACGACGTCTTCGTCCTCCAGCCGACCTGCTCTCCCCCCAACGACACTCTGATGGAGCTCCTCATCCTCGTCGACGCCCTGCGGCGCGCGTCGGCGCGGCGCGTCACCGCGGTCATCCCCTACTACGGCTACGCCCGACAGGACCGGAAGACCCGGGGGCGCGAGCCGATCACGGCCAAGCTCGTGGCCAACCTGATCACCACGGCCCAGACCGACCGGGTCCTGACCATGGACCTGCACGCAGGTCAGATACAGGGGTTCTTCGACATCCCCGTCGACCATCTGAGCGCCCTGCCCCTCCTGGCCGAGTACATCAAGGAGAAGGGGCTCGAGGACGTGGTCGTCGTCTCTCCGGACGTCGGCGGGACGGCCCGGGCTCGCAACCTGGCGGAGTACCTCTCGAACGCCAGCTTCAGCATCCTCGAGAAGCGGAGGCCGCGCCCCAACGTCTCCGAGGTGATGACGGTCATCGGCGACGTGGCCGGGAAGACGGCCGTCCTCATCGACGACATGATCGACACCGGAGGGACCATCGCCGAGGGCGCCGAGGTCCTCGTGGGGCGCGGCGCCAAGAAGGTCTATGTCTGCTGCACCCACGCCGTCTTCTCCGGGAACGCCGTGGAGCGCTTGTGCAAGGCCCCCCTTGAGGAAGTCGTTGTCACCAACACCATACCGGTGCCGGACCGGGGTCCGGACGGGCGCATCAAGGTCCTGTCCGTGGCCCCCCTGCTGGCCGAGGCCATTCTCCGCATCCACGAGGACCTCTCGGTCAGCAAGATGTTCGAGCCCAAGGCCTAGGCCGCCGGGAGGGAGGGAGCTACAGGCCGGCCAGGCGCCGCGCGTTCCCCGCGAAGATGGCCTCGATGTCCTCATCCTTCAGGTTGAGCCAGTAGCAGACCCTGAGCTGGTCCTGGAGGTAGCGGTAGGCGAACCCCCGCGGGAACCAGCTCGAGTCGGTCCCGAAGATGATCCGCTGCGGGCCGATAGTCTCGTAGGCCTTCCGGAAGAGATCCTCGAGGGAGAGCGGGTAGGGCATCCAGCGGACCCACTGGTTTGAGCCTGAGGTGTCGACGTGGACGTTGGGGCAGCTCCAGCAGAGTTGGAGGACTTCCTGCCAGTAGCCGCAGCCGAAGTGCGGGATGACGAAGGGTATCTCCGGATAGCGGGCGGCCACCGGGTAGAGAGTCAGCGGGTTGAGGCGCGGGTGATAGACCAGGCCCCCGGCGTGTCCGAGGAGACCGAAGTGGATGACGACGGGAAGCCGCCGTGAGGCCGCGTACTTCCAGACGGGGTCGTAGGCCGGGTCCTCGAAAGGGGCCTCGACGAAGGGGGCGATGAGTTTGTAGCCCACGAGCCCGAGCTCCTCCACGGCTCGCCGCAGCTCCCCGGCTGCGTCAGGAGTCTCGAGGCGGTGATGGGCCATGCCCGCGAACTTTCCCGGGTGCCGCCTGACTATTGAGGCGAGGGTGTCATTGTCCCGCCCGGTGACGAAGACGACGCGCTCGAGGCCGTAGCGGTCGACCTCGGCGGCCCACAGGTCGGCCGTCGCCGCGGGGTCGCCGGGGGCCGGGGACGCGGGCGGCGGCTCCCGCCTCGGGAAATCCCACTCGCGGCGCATCCGTTCGGAGCGCTCACGGGCGTATTCGGCCGTCACCGGGTCGAGGGTGTAGCGGCGGTCCCCGGTCGGGAAATGGGCGTGGAAGTCGATTACCCTGGGCCGGTCGAGCGACCGGTCGGCGGTGGAGTTCCGGTTCAAGGGCTCTCCCCCCGGGGGCGGAGTCGGTGGCCGGGCCAGGAGTATAGAGTTAGCTCCGTTCACGTTCCATCCTGCTAGCTACTACTATCCCCTTGTTTGACACCCCCAGAGAAACGGGATAATATATATCGCGCCCGCCTGGGGCATCTAACCAGTCTTCCACCAGCCAGCCACTTGCCAGGGAGAAGAGAGACCATGAGCTTCGTCAACCTCAAGGCCACCCCCCGGGTCCCCGCTAAAGGGACCACCAACGCGCTGCGGCGAGCGGGTCTGCTTCCGGTGGTGGTCTACGGTCAGGGCGCCGGGAGCCGCCCCCTGGCCGTTCCGGCCAAGGACGTCGAGCGCATTCTGAAGACGCCCGCGGGCCGCAACACCCTTATCCGCCTGGAGGTCGAGGACGCTCCGGCCGGAGAGGAGCCTACCACGGTCATCATCAAGGACCTTCAGTACGACCCCGTTCGGGCCCGCTATATCCACGCCGACCTCATGAGGATATCTCTGAAGGCCAACATCAAGGCCAACATCCCGCTCCTGTTCACCGGCGAGGACGCGGCGAGCCGCGACGGCGGCATTGTCCAGCACCAGATGCGGGAAGTCGAGGTGGAGTGCCTCCCGACGGCCCTGCCCGACAGCATCACCGTCGACCTCCACGGCAAGGGCGTGGGCGACACCGTGACCCTGGGTGAGCTCGCCGTGCCGGAGGGAGTCAGGCTCCTCGGCGACCCCGCCGAGGTCGTCGCCTCCATCATCGCGCCGAAGGCCGCCGCGGCCGAAGAGGAAGAGG
Organism: Symbiobacterium sp.; assembly: GCA_020725405.1. GTDB lineage: Bacteria > Bacillota > Sulfobacillia > UBA995 > UBA9673 > DYFB01. The sequence continues at coordinate 27,665 of DYFB01000035.1, forward strand.
AGAAGGAAGCGGCCGCGGAGCCTGAAGAGAAGGCCGGGGAACCTGGGGCCGTGCGCGTCGAGGGAGCGGGCGAGGAGTAGGCTCCGCCGTCAGGACGTGAGAGGCGACAAAGAGCGCTGCGCTCCCGCTGCGCTCTTTGGCTTCTCTCCGGAGAGAAGGTGAGGGGCGTGAAGCTTGTCGTCGGTCTTGGCAACCCCGGGCCGGCCTACGAGGGGACCCGACACAACCTCGGCTTCCTGGCCGCCCGCCTTCTCGCGGAGAAGCTCGGGCTGCCCCGCTTCCGCCCCTCCCTGCGGGGGCTGACAAGCCGGGCCGCGGTCGACGGGCTCGGCGACGTGGTCATCCTCCTGCCGACGACCTTCATGAACGAGAGCGGGGCGGCCGTCAAGGCCGTACTCCGGCGCCGGCCGGTCGCTCCCGGGGATCTCGTTATCATCCACGACGACCTCGACCTTCCGCCGGGCCGCCTTCGGGTCAGGCTCGGGGGTTCGAGCGGAGGGCACCGGGGCGTGGCTTCGGTCATCGACCGCCTCGGCACCGACGCCTTCGTCAGGGTGAGGATAGGTATAGGACGGCCTCCCGGCGGCGTCGACCCCGTCGACTACGTTCTCGAGCGCCCCTGGGGGCGGGAGAGGGACGAGCTTTCGGCCGCCGCGGCCCTCGCCGCCGAGGCGGCCAAGACCGTCCTGGTCGACGGTCCAGAGTCGGCGATGAGCCGTTTCAACGCCCGGCCCACGAAACGGGAGGCGGGCCCTCCTCCGGCCGCCGGCGTGGACGAGGCCGGGGCCAGGTGAGCCTCCCCGTCGTGGTCTCGGCCCTGGCCGCGGCCGGCGCGGCTTACGTCCTCAACCGGCTTTCCCGCCGGCTGTTCGGCGGGAGCACGGTCGTCTTCGTCACCCCCGGTCTCGAGGAATCCTTCAAGACCGGTACGGCCCTCCTCGCTGGCGCGCCTGTTCTGGCGACTCACATCGCCTTCGGGGCCATCGAGGCTCTTTACGACCTCGCCCCGCGAGCGGCCGTTCCGGCGGGGCCCGGTTCAGGGACAGCCGGCCCGGAGACGGCTGGACCGGATGCGGCCGCACCGGAGGCAGCCGGACCGGCGCGGCGGGTCGGCGCCGCCCTGGCTGGGCTCGCCGGGCACACTCTCTTCGGGACGGTGACCCTCGCCGGAGCGGGCCTGACCGGCTCGTGGGCCCTCGGCGTGGCCGGGGCCTACCTCCTTCACGTCGGCTGGAACGCGCTGGTGACCGGGAAGGCGGGGACCAGGCGGTGACCGTTGGATGAACCAAGAGGCCCTGAGGCGGTTCCTCGCCGAGGTTTCGGCCCTCCCGGAGGTGCGCAGCCTCGTCTCCGGGCTCCGGCCGGGCTCGACCCAGCTCGCCCACGGAGTGGGCGGGCCGGTGCGGGCCCTTCTCGCCGCGGCTGTCCACGCCGCCCGGAGCCTGCCGTCCCTCTACGTCTGCTCCGACCTCGAGGCCGCCCGGCGCGTGGAGACCGACCTCGTCACCTGGCTCGGGGACGAGGCCGTCGCCCTCCTACCCCTGCGGGACCTCTCCCCCTTGGGGGTCCTGGCCCAGTCGGGCGAGATACAGGCGCAGCGGCTGTGGGTTCTCGACGCCCTCCTGGCCGGGGACCCGGTGCTCGTCGTCGCCCCGGTGGAGGCCGCGGCCGCACCCGTCCCGCCACCGGCCCGCCTGGGTCGGGCCACCCGGGTCATCCGCCTGGGAGCGGAGGCTGACCTCCACGAGCTGGCCGGCTTCCTTGTGGATACCGGCTACGAACGAGTCCCCGTCGTGGAAAGCCCCGGCGACTTCGCGCTCCGGGGAGGGATCCTCGACCTCTTCCCACCCGCCGGCCGCCCCCACCGTCTGGAGTTCGCCGGGGACGAGGTGGCCTCCATCCGGGTCTTCTCCGCCGAGACCCAGAAGTCGGTGTCCGAGGTCCAGGCTGTGCGAGTCGGCCCGGCCCGCGAGTGGGTCCTCGACCGCTCCGAGCTCGCCTCGCTGGCGCAAAAGGTGAGGCGTGAGCTCGACCGCACCAGCCGGAAGCTCGTCGGACTCGGCCGGCGCGAGGCCGCGTCCAAGCTGGCGGCCAGGGTCGAGGCCGACCTGGAGAGAATGGAGGCCGGGGATCCGCCCGAGGACGCCGACGTCTACGCCCCCTACGTCGAGCCGGACCTCCGGACCGTCCTCGAGTACCTCCCTGCGGCCGCGGCCGTCTTTCTGGACGAACCGGCCCGCCTCGAGCAGGCGGCCGGGCAGGTGGTGAGAGAGCGGGCCGAGAGACTGAGCGCCCTTCTGGAGAACGGGGGGCTTCTCGAAACCCAGGCGGCCTCCGGCGCCCCTGATTTCGCTGGCTTTCTCCGGCGGGCGGCCGGGCTGGCCCCGGTCTACCTCGCCCAACTTCTCCGGAAGACCGGCTCGGCCGGACTTTCCAACATCGTCGCCTTCCGGCACCAGCTCCTACCTTCGTTCCACGGCCAGTGGGCCGACTTCCAGGCGGAGCTCGCCCGGTGGAGACGGTCGGGGGACCGGGTCCTGCTCCTGGCGGCCACCGAGGACGGGGTGAGGGGTCTCACCCGCTCACTCCGGGACGAGGGCATCGGAGCCGCGGCGGCCTTCAGCCCCGACAGACCCGCCGGACAGGTCGTCGTGACCCGGGGCATCGTCGAGGGCGGCTTCTACCTCCCCGGTCTCCGGATAAGGGTCGTCACCGACGCCCAGATACGGGGCCGGACTCCCCGGAAGCGGCGCCGACGCCTCGCCGGTGGGGTGGCCGAAGGACTCACCCGCGCCCTCGGGTCCTACCGGGAACTCGAGATCGGCGATTACGTCGTCCACGTGAACCATGGGATAGGGGTGTACCTCGGAATACGCAGCCTGGAGATAGAAGGGGTCACCCGGGACTATATCTCTATCAAGTACGAAGGGGAGGACCGCCTCTACGTCCCGACTGACCAGGTGAACCTCATCCAGAAGTACGTCGGGGTCGAGGGGCAGGAGCCCAGAATCAACCGCCTGGCCGGGGGCGACTGGGTCCGGGCCAAGAAGCGGGCGCGGGAGTCCGTCCAGAAGCTGGCCGTCGATCTCGTCCGGCTGTACGCGGTGCGGGAGACGACCGCCGGCCACGCTTTCGCCCCAGACGGGCCCTGGCAGGAGGAGTTCGAGGCCGGCTTCCACTACGAGGAGACGCCGGACCAGCTCTCGGCGGTGGCCGAGATCAAGCGGGACATGGAGAGCCCCGTTCCTATGGACCGGCTGCTGTGCGGCGACGTCGGCTACGGGAAGACCGAGGTCGCCGTGAGGGCCGCCTTCAAGGCGGTAACCGACGGGAAGCAGGTGGCGGTGCTCGTGCCCACGACGGTGCTTGCCCAGCAGCACTATCACACCTTCCGGGAGCGGTTCTCCGGCTACCCGGTGACCGTCGACCTTCTGAGCCGGTTCCGGTCCAGGTCGGAGCAGGAGAGAACGCTGAAAGGGCTAAGGCGCGGCACGGTGGACATCGTCATCGGGACCCACCGTCTTCTCCAGCCCGACGTGGTCTTCAAGGACCTCGGTCTCCTGGTCATCGACGAGGAGCACCGCTTCGGGGTGGGCCACAAGGAGCGCCTCAAGGAGCTGAAGACGACCGTGGACGCCCTCGTCCTGACGGCCACGCCTATCCCCCGGACCCTGAACATGGCTCTCGTCGGCCTGCGGGACATGAGCGTCATCGATACGCCGCCCGAGGACCGCTACCCGGTCCAGACCTACGTCCTCGAGTACGACGAGGAGACGGTGAGAGACGCCATCCTGCGCGAGCTGGCCCGCGGGGGCCAGGTGTTCTACGTGCACAACCGGGTCGAGACCATCGACCAGGCGGCCCTGAGGCTCCGGCGGATGCTTCCGGCGGTGCGCATCGCCGTGGCCCACGGGCAGATGAAGGAGGACCGGCTCGAGCGGGTGATGATTGATTTCCTGGACGGGGAGTACGATATCCTGGTCTCCACGACCATCATCGAGTCAGGGCTTGACCTGCCCAACGTCAACACCCTCATCGTCGAGGACGCCGACAAGCTCGGCCTGGCCCAACTCTACCAGCTCCGCGGCCGGGTGGGTCGGTCGAACCGGGTGGCCTACGCCTACTTCACCTACCGGCGTGGGCGGGTCATCTCCGAAGTGGCCGAGAAGAGGCTCGAGGCCATCCGCGACTTCACCGAGCTCGGCTCCGGCTACCGCGTCGCCCTCCGCGATCTGGAGATACGGGGTGCGGGCAACCTCCTCGGGCCCGAGCAGCACGGCTTCATCGCGTCGGTCGGCTTCGAGCTCTACTGCCGGATGCTGGAGGAGACCATCCGCGAGCTCAAGGGGGAGAGACCGGCCCGGCGGGCGGAGACGAGCCTCGACGTCAGCGTGGACGCGTTCATCCCCGACGGTTACATCCCCGATTCCCGCCAGAAGATAGAGACATACCAGAGGATAGCGGCGATAGCCGACCCGGCCGAGGCCGACGACCTCGAGGACGAGCTCACCGACCGCTTCGGTCCCCCGCCCGAGCCGGTCTCGAACCTCCTCCTCGTCGCCAGGGTCAGAGCTGCGGCCGGGGCGCTCGGGGCCGTCTCCGTTTCGCGGGAGGGCGGGGGCGGTCTCTCGGTGAGGTTCGAGCACCCGGACGGGGTCGTGCGGGAGGCCCTCGAGGGCCTCGTCGGCCGGGCTGCCGGGGTCAGCCTCCGCGCCTCGCCCAAGGCCGTTCTCCTCGCTTATCGACGCGGGCGCCGCCCGAGTCTCGGAGACCGGAAGAAAGGCCCCGGGCGGGAGAACGCTGAACTACTGCGCGGGCTGCTCGATCTCTTGGTTCACGTGTCCGGCCGGACCCGGACCGGCCGGGACGCCGGAACGGCGAGCACCTACGAGGGGAGAGTTCACTGATGGCGAGGGCTCAGCGGCGGCGGAAGGTGAGAGAGCTTCGGGAGAAGGAACGGAAGGGCATCGGGGCGCGCGGGGGGCGGGGAACCAGAATCGTGGCCCTGGCTCTGGTCGGCGCCTTTCTCGTCGGGGCCGGGGGCTGGGGGGCCTACACCTTCCTCGCTGGCGCGTCGGGCCATGACGACGTTTTGTACGTGGTCAATGGTCACGAGATAACAAGAGCGGAACTAGATCGGCGGGTCAACGTCATAAGGTACCTGTACGGGATCAGCGAGTCCGGCATCACCCCGGACCTACGACAGGCCTTGCTGGAGGACCTGGTCGACGGCTACCTCGTCGCGGCCGAGGCGGCGCGGCGGGGAATAACCGTGGACCCGGCCGAGGCCCGGAGGCTCGACGAGCAGTTCGAGATGAGCCTGAAGGTCGTCCACGGCTCGCCCCTGGCCATCACGGCCGCGCGGCTGCGCCTTCGGGTCCGGCAGTCCGACGTCGCGGCCTACCGCGACGCGCTCATCCTGAACAACAAGCTCTACCAGGCCGTGACCGCCGAGGTTACCGTCACCGAGGAAGACATCCTCGCCCTTTACGCCGAGTTGAAGGAAACCATGGACATGGCGGGGTTATCTTTGGAGGAGGCCAGGGACAGACTAGCCGACGAAGCTCTCCAGAAGAAGAGGGGTGAAGTCTATCTCAGCTTCCTCGCGGAACTCCGTAGCCGGGCGGATATCGCCGGACCCGGATAGACGTCCGGAAGGCGAGACCTCGTCCCCATAGCAGAAATGAATAACGATGACACTTCAGCTATACCCTATCAGCGAGGCTTGGCAACCGGACGCAAAGGAGGGAATCCTACATGAAGGCCACGGGCATTGTCCGTCGGATAGACGACCTTGGCCGCGTCGTCATACCCAAAGAGATTCGTCGCACCATGCGGATTCGCGAGGGAGACCCTCTTGAGATTTTTGTAGACCGCGAGGGCGAGGTCATCCTGAAGAAGTACTCCCCCATCGGGGAACTCGGTGAATTCGCCAAGGAATACGCCGACTCTCTCTACGAGTCGGTAGGTCACATAGCCATCATCACCGACCGCGACGGCGTCGTCGCGGTGGCCGGAGCCCCCAAGAAGGAGTTCATGGACAAGCGGGTCGGCCCCCTAGCCGAGCGGACCATGGAGGACCGGCGGAGTATCCTCCTCAACCGGGGACCGGACGAGGAGTTCATCCCGGACGCGACCGTAATCGAGGATGAGGAGAAGTGCAAGTTCACCGCCCTGGTCATGGCCCCCATCGTGGCGGCCGGCGACCCGATAGGGGCGGTGGTCATGGCCTCCCGCGACCAGGAGGTCGAGATGGGGGCGACCGAGCTCAAGCTGGCGGAGACGGCCGCCGGCTTCCTCGCCAAGCAGATGGAGCAATGAGCCGCGGGGTCCGGGCTCCCGGACCCGAGCGGCGCTGCAACCGGCGGTGTCGGAGAGCGGGCCCTGGGCCCGCTCTTCGTGCTTCGGGCCGGCGGGACCTGGTGGTATAATTGGTTCAATGTGTGTCCGGGCCACCCGGACCCCGAAGGCGGGTGTGAGGTCGCTTGACCCGTGAGCCGAAGGTGAGCTTCCTCCATGGCGCCTTCATCCTGGCCGGTGCGGCGATGATCAGCCGGGTGCTCGGGGCCGTCTACCGCATCCCTCTGACCCGGCTGATCGGCGACTACGGCATCGGGCTTTACGGCGCCGGCTACAACATCTACGGCGCCCTCTACGCCATCACCACGATCGGCATCAACGTGGCCATATCCAAGCTCGTGGCCGAGAAGCTGGCCCGCGACGACGAGGCCGGAGCCCAACGGGTCTTCCGCATTTCGGTCGTAATGATGTTTCTGGCCGGGCTCGTCGCCGCCCTCTTCCTCGCCGTCGGGGCCCGGCCGGTGGCCGACCTGGTCATGCGGAACCCCGAGGCCTTCTACGCCATCATCGCCCTGTCCCCGGCCATCCTCCTCGCCTCTCTCCAGGGCTCGCTGCGCGGCTACTTCCAGGGCTACCAGTGGATGGCCGGCCCCGCCGTGTCCCAGATCATCGAGCAGCTCTTCCGGGTCGGGGCGCTCCTGGCCCTGGCCTACTTCCTCCTGCCGCGCGGGCCGGGCATCGCCGCGGGTGGAGCCGCCCTGGGGGCCGCCGTCGGAGCCGTCGCCGGTCTAGCCTACCTTCTCTGGATCTACGCCCGGGCGAGGCGCGGCATGGTCGCGCGGCTCGGGGCCTCGTCCGGACGCCCTGAGCCCGCCGGCCCGGACGAGCGGTTCGGGGTCGTCGTCCGCCGAATCTTCGGCCTGGCCGTACCCATCTCCATCGCCGGCGTCGTCGTCCCGCTCATGGGACTCGTCGACCTCCTAGTCGTCCCGCTCCGGCTCCAGAGCATAGGCTTCAGCGTTGTCGACTCGACCCGGCTCTTCGGGTGGCTCTCCCAGATGGGCATGGCCCTCCTAAACCTGCCGACGGTCGTGACCCTGGGCCTCCAGACGAGCCTCGTCCCGGCCGTCGCCGAGGCTGCGGCCCTCGAGGACCGAGCCGGGGTCCGCAGCCGGACCTCCGCGGCCCTGCGGGCCACGCTTCTCGTCGCCCTGCCGGCCACCGTGGGTCTCTGGGTCCTGGCCCGCCCCATTTCCGGGCTCCTCTTCAACGTGCCGGAGGCGGGCGTCGCTCTGTCGGCCATGTCGTCCGGCGTTCTCTTCCTCATGCTCCAGCAGACGTCGTCCGGTGTCCTCCAGGGCGTCGGCCGCACCGACATCCCGGTCCGGAATCTCATCATCGGGGCGATGGTCAAGACGGCCTTCGCCTGGACGCTCACGGCCGTCCCGGCCCTCAACGTGAGGGGGGCGGCCTACGGCACGGCGGTGGGCTTCGGTCTAGCCGCCCTCCTGAACCTTGTGGCCGTCAACCGCCTCGTCGGTCTGCGCCTCGACCTGCGGGGCGCGGTCGTCAAGCCGGCGGCCGCCGCCGGGGTCATGGGCCTGGCCGCCTACGGAGGCTACCGGGTCCTGGTTCCCGTCCTCGGGTCGGACCTCTCCACGCTCGTCGCCGTCGCCGGTGGCGCCCTTATCTACGGCGTGGTCCTCCTGCTCGTCGGCGCGGTCCGCGAGCGCGACTTCGCCCTGGTGCCGAGGATCGGCCCCCGCCTGGGCGCGCTCCTGAAGAGAGCCGGGCTCGTCCGTGGCTAGCGGGAGGGAGGCCCGGCCTCCGGCGAGCGGCAGAGGGCGCCCTCGCCCGGAAGCGGCCTGCCGGTTTCCCCTTGACGAGCTGGTCGACCTCATGGAGACCCTCCTCGGTCCCGGGGGTTGCCCCTGGGACCGCGAGCAGGACCACCGGTCGCTCCGGCCCTTCGTGATCGAGGAGGCCTACGAGGTCGTGGCGGCCATCGACGGGGGGGACCCGGGCAGGCTCCGGGACGAGCTCGGGGACCTCCTGCTCCAGGTCGTCTTCCACGCCGCGCTGGCCTCCAAGGCCGGCCTCTTCGACCTCAACGACGTCGCCCGGGCCATCTGCGCCAAGCTCGTCCGGAGACACCCCCACGTCTTCGGCGACGGCCGGACCCGGTCGGCGGCCGAGGTCCTCCGGCAGTGGGAGGACATCAAGAGAGACGAGGCCGCCGCCGGAGAGTGCGGCCGACCCCGGCTCGAGAGTCACCTACCGGCCCTGATGCAGGCGCAAAAACTTCTCGAGCGGGCAGCCCGGGTCGGCCGGCCCGCGACCATCCCCGAGACCACCACCGAGGAGGAGGATTTCGGGCGGGCCCTGCTCTCGCTCCTCGAACGGGCCCGGGTGGCCGGTGTCGACGCCGAGATGGCCTTGAGAGCGGCCTCGGCCAGGCTGGCAAGAGAGCTCGACGGCGAGGACTCCGACAGCCGGAAGGGCTGACAGGCCCGCGTCCGGGCGTCCGGACGAATTAGCCGCCCCCGTACGGGAGAACCTTTGGAACAAGTTGCCGCCGCCGCGCTGGGGCCGGCCCCTTGGGCGAAGTTTGCCCACCCAAGCTTTTCCTTGGGCGGAGGAATCGGCGGCCGCCCAACGAATTCGCGGTTATCTCGCGTGTAGGAGGGACTAATCTTGAACAAAGCTGAACTTGTTGCCAAGGTGGCCGAGAAGTCGGGTCTCACCAAGAGGGATTCGGAGAAGGCCGTCAGCGCCGTGTTCGAGACCATCGAGGACGCCCTGGCGAAGGGGGACAAGGTCTCGCTCGTCGGCTTCGGGACCTTCGAACCAAGGACCCGGGAGGCCCGCAAGGGACGCAACCCCCAGACCGGCGAAGAGGTCATGATCCCGGCCGCCCGGGTTCCGGCCTTCAAGGCCGGAAAGGCCCTGAAGGACAGGGTCAACACCTGAGACGACAGGCGGTGTAGAGCGGAGGCTCCCCGGGACTCGGGGGGCCTCCGGGCCCTCTTCTCCGACCGCCCCTCACCGGGCTATGCCGACCGTCCCTCACCGGGCTTCGCCCGGTCCGTGTACATCCTCAAGTTTGAGGAGTCCCTACCTTGCGGCTTGATGTGTTCCTGAAGACCAGTCGTCTTGTGAAGCGGCGGACCGTCGCCAAGGAGGCCTGCGATTACGGTCGGGTGTGCCTGAACGACAGGCCGGCCAAGGCCGGGGCCGAGGTCCGGCCGGGAAACACCATCACCCTCGACTACGGCTACCGCCTCCTCACGGTCACCGTCGTGGAGGTTCCCTCCGGGCCGGTCCGCAGGAACGACGCCTCCAGCCTCTACCGGGTCGTGAGCGACGTCCACCGCGATGCCTCCGTCTTCCCGGACGGGTGAATTCGGGTCCGACCCCGGGGCAAAGACTAGCCCGGGGAGGTCGAGAGAATGTCGTTTCGCCGCGAGCACCTTTACTTCGTCCTGTCCGCCGCCCTCGTCGTCATCGTCGGCGCGGCCGGCATCCTGAACCTCAGCGCGCCCTTCGCCCGTCCGGCCCCCCACCCCAAGTGGGCCAACATCACCTCCGAACCCGAGGTCAACGTCCACATGGCCGACACCGGTGCCATCCAGAGGATGAAGCTCGAGAAATACCTGGAGGGCGTCGTGGCCGGGGAGATGGAGAACACCTGGCCCCTCGAGGCTCTCAAGGCCCAGGCCATCATCGCCCGCACCTTCACCATTGAGCAGCTCCAGCGGAAGGGCGGCGTGACCGACCAGATACCGGGGGCCGACGTCTCGACCGACCACCAGCTCTGCCAGGCCTACAACGCCGCAAAGGTCAACGATGACGTGCGCCGGGCCGTCGAGGAGACCCGAGGGCTCATCCTGACCTACCGGGGCGTCCCCGTGCGGGCCTGGTTCCACGCCGATTCGGGCGGGATGACGGCAACGGCCGAGGAGGGCCTCGGGCAGGCCACCGGACGGCTCCCGTACATCCGGAACATCCGCGTTCCCTGGACGGCCCCGAACGTGGAGTGGACGGCCACCTTCACCCAGGACGAGGTGAGGAGGGCCGTGGCTCAGGTCACCGGCAGCGACCCTGGGGCCTTCTCCTCGGTGGCCATCGGCGATAAGGGTCCGTCCGGCCGGGCTCTCACCCTGCGTATCGGAAACGCCACCGTTGCGGCCCCCGAGTTCCGCCTGGCCATCGGCTCGAGCCGGATGAGGTCGACTCTTCTCACCTCGCTGACCATGGAGGCCGGGCGCGTGCGCATGACCGGCCGCGGGTACGGGCACGGCGTGGGGATGAGCCAGTGGGCCGCCCGGAGAATGGCCGAGGAGGGGCGGAGCGCCCAGGATATCGCCAGGTTCTTCTTCCCCGGGGCGCGGCTCACGTCCATGTGGCCCTGAGACGGGGCGCCGCTGAGACGGGGCACCGCTGGAGACGGGGCGCCCCTGAGACAGGGTGGCCTGAGACGGGCCGGGGCCGGGGCCGGCCGGGTCTAAAGACCCCCACCGCACATAGAGATTAGCGGGTAAGGGGCAAGGCACCACCAGGGTGGAGGGCGCGACGCACCCAGACCCACCGGGCCCGGGAGGCAGAGCCGTGGACGAGAGCGAGTTCGGCGGTGCCGAAGGTCACGTCGTGACCATCACGAACCGGGAGCAGGTCGCCATCGACGGGGTCATCCATGTCGACAGCTTCGACGACCAGGAAATCGTCGTCGATACCGACCTCGGGACCCTGAGCCTCAAGGGCGAGGACCTCCACATCAAGCAGCTCAACCTTGACGACGGCTACCTCGAGATAGAAGGGGTCGTCAACGCCCTGAGCTACAGCCTGCGGGCCAAGGGGCGCGGGGCCAAGGCCAAGAGCCTCCTCGAACGCATCCTGAAGTAGGTTCCGGTCCACGCAGATAACCCCACGGACCCTCTCCGCCCGGAGGGCTCCCGGCGTTGCTGCCGGAAGTTGGAGGTTTTTCCCGGGGCTGAATAGAATACCAACGCCCGCTGTCGACGCGGACGGAGGAGGACCCTTAGCCTCGGACCCCGGACTCACGCCGACCGAAAGCCCGCCGGACCAGGCCGCAGGCCGGACCCGCCCCGGGTCGGGCGTTTCGCTCGTCCTCCGGGTCGCCGGCGCCCTCCTGCGCGGGGTCGTCTACGTTCTGGCCGGACCGGTCATCATCCTGAGCGACCTCATCCAGCCCGACCCGGAGGTCGACCGGGCTTGGGTCATCGGGTTCATGGTTTTCCTGACCGCGGCCATCGCCGTCACCTGGGGCCTCGGCTACATGGTCACCGTCGAGACCCTGCAGGGGAACGCCCTCCTCTCCGAGTACGTAGAGATAGGGTCGCACCTGGCCTCCGTCCCCCACCTCGAGCCCATCCGGGTCCACGCGGCGCGGCACGGGCTCGACCCGGCCCTGGTCGCGGCCATCATCTCGCAGGAGAGCGGCTTCAGGGCCAACGCCGTCTCGCCGGCGGGGGCCCGGGGTCTGATGCAGCTTCTTCCCTCCACGTGGCGCCACGTCCGTCCGTCTTCGGCCTGCCCGGGGACCCACGGTCCGCCGGCCTGCGGGCCCGACTGCATCTTCGACCCGGAGGCCAACATCGCGGCGGGCACGGCCTACTTCGCTGAGCTCCTCCGCGAGTTCGACGGCAACATCGTTCTCGCGTTCGCGGCCTACAACGCCGGGAGGAGCGCCGTCCGGGCCTATGCCACCGGGCCGGATGGCTCCCTGGGCGAGGAGCTCCCTCCTTTCCGCGAAACAAGGGCTTACGTCACGCGGGTCCTCTCCTTCTGGGTCGGCCTCCGGGCCGGAGGAATTCCGGACGTCGTCACCCTCTCGATCGAGGAAGCCCGCCTCCTGCGCCAGCTGGCCACGATCATGCCCGGGGTCGTCCTCGGCCTGTGGGGGCTTTTCGCCCTCTGGGTTCTGAGGCGGCTCGAAGACCGATGAGCCGGCCGGGCTCCGCATATCATGCCGGAGGGACCGCCGTCATCCGGCCCTGACCCTGGCCCCGGGAGAGTTGCCCTCCATGCTGGGGATAGACACTCAGCTCCTGTGCCTCGCGGTCATGTTCCTGACCGGAGCCGCCCTGGCTCTCTTCCACGACCTCTGCGGGGTGCTGTCAGGCACCACGCCCGCTCCCGGTGCGGCGGCGAGCCGGCGGCGGACGCTCGCGGGGCGACGCCCGATCCTCCGCCCGTGGGATATCGTCTTTTGTCTTCTGGTGACCCCGGTCGTCTTCGCCGCCGTCCTCGTTTCGAACCGGGGGGAGCTCCGTCTCTACGTCTTTCTCGGGCTCGCCGCGGGTCTCGGGGCCTATACGTGCCTCGCCGCCCCGCTCGTCAGGACGGCTGCGGCGGGCCTGCGGGACCTCGCGGTCCGGGTGCTCAGGGCCGCCGGAGCCACACTGGCGCGCCCGCTCCAGGCGGCCGTCCGGACGGCCGCCGCGGGCGCGCGGCTCCTGACCGGGGCCGGGCGCCGCCTCACCGGGGCCGGGTGCCGCGCCGGTACAGCTCTCCTGCGGCGGGTGGGACGCACCGCCTCCGGGCCGGCCCGGCTCGGACGCAGGCTCCTGGCAGGATTCAGGCGCCGCGCCGGGGAATAGCGGGGGTGGTGGTGGAGGTTGCCAGCCAGCAGGAGACCGCGTGACACCAGGGCGAGCGGCGGATGGCGGACCGGGGTGAGGCCTGGTGCCGCGAGACCGGCCGGGCCAGGCGGCGGTAGGCGGAACGGCCTGCCGCCGGCAGTCCGTCTCATTTTTGTGGGCGTTTTCATCTACTTGGTTGTTGGATTCGGTCTGCAGGAGCTGGAAGTGCTGCGCCTGGCGAACCAGGTCCGGGCTCTCGAGGAGCGGGTGGTGGAACTCCGGGAGGCCAACGACCGGCTTCGGCAGGAAATCGAGTACGCCAAGACCGACGCCTATATCATCGAGGTGGCCCGGGAGCAGCTCGGGTTGGTCTGGCCCAACGAGATACCGTACGCCTCTGGGACGGCATCAGGCCCGTAGCTGGGCTCAAACCCAGGCGGCGCCTTGACACCCCACCAAGGCTACTCTATAATGTTGCTTTGCTATAGACTCTTTGCAGGAGGATTCGGCTTTAGTGGCGGTAGTCGTCGGCGAGGTTGTCGAGGGGACGGTCACGGGCATCACCCACTTCGGGGCGTTCGTCCTGTTGCCTTCGGGAGAGACCGGGCTCGTGCACATCTCTGAAATCGCCGACGCCTACGTCCGCGACGTCAGGGACTACCTCAAGGAGAACGACAAGGTCAAGGTCAGAATCCTGTCCTACGACGGGAAGGCTAAGATAGGGCTGTCGATAAAGCAGGCTCTTCCGCCGAACCAGAGGCGGTCGCACCAGGGACGCTCGCAGTCGTTCGAGGATAAGCTGGCGAGGTTCATGAAGGACAGCGACGAGAAGCTGACCGACCTCCGGAGGAGCACCGACGCCCGCCGGGGCGGTCGCGGCGGCGGGCGGAACAGGGACGGCTAGTCCGTAGTCTTGCGTGGCGGCGTAGCTCAGGTGGTTAGAGCATACGGCTCATACCCGTAGTGTC
>DYFB01000036.1 GCA_020725405.1 Symbiobacterium sp.
CGCCATGCTGGCTATCTCGTCCTCCATCTGGATGAACTTCCCGCCGTGGCGGGGGAGGACCTCAGCCAGTATCTCGGCTATCTCCGAGGACGGGGTGATAGGGTAGCCAGCGAAGAAGCGCACGCCCGCCCGGACGGCCGCCATCGCGCACGCCTCGTTCCCCTGCATGAGGACCTGGCGGTGAGCTCCCGTCACGACCTGGCGGTCAGCCTTTGCGGCCACGGGTCTCCCTCCGGACGCACACGGCGAAATCGGGACAGAGCTGCTCGCATATCTGGCAGGAACCGCAATCCTCGGGGCGGGCGATGACCGGGCGTCCTTCGTCGTCCGTGTCGAAGACTTTCTTGGGGCAGAACTCGATGCAGATACCGCATGCCTTACACCATTCGCGCTTTATCGAGACCGGACGGTCCCTGTCCGCGTCGGGTCGAGGGTCAGGGCCCGTCCCGCGTCGGGTCTCCATGGCCTGGCATCTCCTCCTGGGTGTACAAAAACAAAGACGGTCGGTCGCACCACGCGGGTCGCCCGCGCGACCCGCAGCCCCGGCCCCTCCGGGCCGCTAGCCGACGACCGAGCCGATGCCCGCGCGGTCCATCTCCACTTCGACCTTGTCCGCGATCCTGACGATAAGGACGTCCTTTTTCACCAGCACGACGGTCCCGTGGATGCCGCCGACGGTGATGACCTTGTCGCCCTTCTTTATGCCTTCGAGCATTTCCTTGCGCTTCTTCTGCTCGATGGATTGCGGCCTCCAGATCAGGAGGTAGAACACCGCGATTACGATCAAGAAGGGGAAAGCCAGCGTCAAGAGCTCGTTTACAGGCAACGCGCACGTCCTCCCTGTCCCGTCCCCGGCCTTGGTCAGGCACTCCGGGAATTCTCCGGCCCGTGCTCAAACCCTGCCAGGAACTTGGCCGACCAGTCGGCGAATCCTCCCGCGGATATCGCCTCCCGGGCCTCTTTCGTCACTCGGTGCAGGAAAGTTAGGTTGTGATGGGTGCAAAGACGGAGGCCGAGGATCTCCCTGGCCGCGACGAGGTGCCTGACATAGGCCCGGCTGAAGTTCCGGCAGGCGTAGCAGTCGCACCCCTCCTCCAGCGGCCCGAAGTCCTTCGCGTAGCGGGCGTTCCGCACCACCACGTAGCCGTGCCGGGTCATCACCGTGCCGTGCCGGCCCAGGCGCGTCGGAAGGACGCAGTCGAACATGTCCACGCCCCGGGCCATGACCGCGATCATCTCGGCCGGTGTCCCGAGCCCCATGAAGTAGCGCGGCCGGTCGGGCGGGAGCCAGGCCACCGTGGCCTCCACCGCCTCGAGCATCGCCCCGCGGCCTTCACCCAGGCCGAGCCCTCCGATAGCATACCCGTCGAATCCTATGGACACAAGAGCCCGGGCGCTTTCCCGCCTGAGGTCGGGGTAGACCCCGCCCTGGACGATGCCGAAAACTCCGCGGCCGGGCCCGGACTCCCCGGCCCGCGCGCGGCAGCGCTCGGCCCAGGCCGTGGTGCGCGCCACCGCCTCCTCCACCGCCCCGCGGCCGGCGTCCGACGGCGGGCACTCATCGAGGACCATCATCACGTCCGAGCCGAGAACCAGCTGGACCTCCATGGCCTCCTCGGGCGTCAGGAAGTGTTCCGAGCCGTCCAGGTGCGAGCGGAAGAGAACCCCCTCGTCGGTCACCCTCCTCAGCGCCGCCAGGCTGAAAACCTGGTAGCCTCCGCTGTCAGTCAGGATGGGGCCGTCCCAGCCCATGAAGGCGTGAAGCCCGCCGGCCGACCCGATGACCTCGGTCCCGGGGCGGAGGTAGAGGTGGTAGGTGTTGGCCAGGATCATCTCGGCGCCGACCTCGCGGAGCTCCCGGGGCGTGACGCCCTTGACCGTCCCCTGGGTGCCGACCGGCATGAAGACCGGGGTCCTTACCTCCCCGTGCGCCGTCTCCAGAACGCCGGCCCTCGCGTCCCCGGGCCCGGACCCGCCCGCGACCACCCGGAACCTCACCGGGCTCCCCTCCCCTCTCCCCCGGGGCCACCCCTCGGATGCCGGCCGCCGTCCGGCCGGAAAGCCAGCATCGCGTCGCCGAAGCTGTAGAAGCGGTAGCCCATCCGGCGGGCCTCCTCGTAGGCCGCGAGGACCCTTTCCCGCCCGGCGAAGGCCGAGACGAGCATGAGAAGGGTCGAGCGCGGAAGGTGGAAGTTCGTCAGCAGGACGTCGACCACCCGGAAGGAGAAGCCGGGGTAGATGAAGAGAGAGGTTTCACCGCTGCCAGAGCGGACCAGGCCGGGAGCGTCCGGGTCGGCCGCCGACTCCAGCGTGCGGACAACCGTGGTCCCGCAGGCCACGACCCTGCCCCCCCGCCGCCGGCAGTCCTCCACGGCCCTAGCCGCCTCGACCGGGACCTCGAACCACTCGCTGTGCATCCTGTGGGCCTCGACCTCGGCCTCCCGAACGGGGCGGAAGGTGTCGAGCCCGATGTGCAGGGTGAGCCGGGTCGTCGTCACTCCTTCCGCCGCGAGGCGGCGGAAGACGTCCTCGGTGAAGTGCAGCCCGGCGGTCGGCGCGGCCACCGACCCCGCGTCCGTGGCGAAAACCGTCTGGTAGCGCTCCTCGTCGTCAAGCGGCCGCTTCACGTACGGCGGCAGGGGGACCCGTCCGAGGGCCTCGAGGGCCGAGCCGACGGTTTCTCCCGGACGCTCGGGGCGGAAGGCTACGATGCGGCCACCGGACGCGGTCCGGGCGAGGACCTCGGCCGTAAGACGCGGGACCGGGCCTTCCGGGCCGGATTCCGGACCGCCCGGACCCGCCGTTCCCCCCGCATCGCCGAAGACCAGCCTGGTCCCGGCCCCGACCCGCCGCCCGGGTCGGACGAGCGCCTCCCAGACCGGGACCTCGGACCAGGCCGCGGCCGACGCCGGGTTCAGGCCGGGAGCGGGGCGCAGCAGGAGAACCTCGACCTCACCGCCGGTGGGGACTTTCCGGCCGACCAGCCGGGCCCGGATGACCCTGGTGCGGTTTAGGACCAGCAGGTCACCCGCGGCGAGGAATTCCGGCAGGTCCCGGAAGACGGCGTGCCGCGGAGGTCCGTCCGGCGGCAGGACCAGGAGACGGGAGGAATCGCGCGGCTCGGCCGGCTTCTGGGCGATGAGCTCCGGCGGCAGGTGATAGTCGAAGAGCTCGGTCCTCAAACCCGCACCCCTAGGGGATGGTTCCCAGCGTGACCCCTGTGTAGTAGTGGGCCAGAATGTCCCGGTAGTCCCGGCCCTCGAGGGCCATGCCCCGGGCGCCCCACTGCGACAGGCCCACCCCGTGCCCCCAGCCGCGGCCTTCGAAGGTGAAGGTCGCCGGGACCTCCTCGCGAGTGACGGCCCAGTCGCCCGAAAGCAGGCGCGGGGAGCCGTCCGAGCCGGTCACGACCAGAAGGTCGCGTCCTTCGACGAGGCGCACGGAGCTGCCGGCCCCGACGACCGCGACCGGTCCCTCTTCCTCCCCGAGGCGGCGGAGGATAGCCTCCATCCGCTCGCCCTTTCCGTGGACGTCGAACAGGGCGCTCCGGAGACCCAGGATAGACCTCACCCGCTCCGACCTCAGGACCACTTCGCCGCTCGTACCGGAGACGAGCCGCTCGAGGTACCGCCCGCCCGGACCGGGCCGGCCGACGGGGATCAGGGAGCGGACGAGGCCGACGTCGTGTCCGGCCGAGGCGAGCCTGCTCGTGAGCTCGGCGCGGGTTAAGGTGACCGTCCAGGTATGGTGGGGGGACTCCTGGTCCCTATCGGGGACGCCCTTGAGGTAGGGTGTAGGATACCCCCAGACGTGTTCGACGCTCTCGGTGTGCCCGCCCGAGGTGGAGTGATAGAAGGCGCCGATGGGCCGGCCCTGGTAAGTGAGGATCTCTCCGGCCGTCTCCCGGACCGCGCGGGTGGTGGTCTCCCGCTCGGCCAGGACCCCTCCGTAGACCTGGCTGGCCGTCGTCGGCAGGAGGTCGAAGCCCTGGGCGGCGTAGGCCCCGCTGGCCCTGGCGTACAGGGCGTAGGTCCGGGCGGCCACGGCCTGGGCTTTGAGCGCCTCGAGTGGGAAATCGTGGGGCATCTCGCGGGGGACCACCCCGAGGAGATAGTCCTCGAGCGGGACGATGTTGACGACGGTGAGCCTCCCTCCGGCGGCGAAAACGCTGAGTTCTCCCCGGTAGGGCCGGCCGCCGACCGTGACGTGGCCGGGCTCGTCCGGCCCGGCCGGGAGCGCTCGGACGGTGAGCGGCCCGGCGACGGCGCCGACCCCGGGGACATCGAGCAACCCACCGGGGGTCACCGAAAGGGTGACTTCCTTGTGCAGCGCGGCGATGGTCGACCCCGCGGGATCAATGATGAGCGTGAGGCCGAGGGACCCGACGTCAGCCCGGTCCTGGCCGACGACAAGGCCCACCCTGACCGTCTCTCCGGACTGAGCCAGAGCCAGCCGGTTCGGATGCACCAGGTAGAAGGTAAGGAGAGTCCAGGAGAGCAGGAGGGTGAGGCTCAGAAAAAAGGTGGGAGACCGGCGGATAGGGCGCAAGGAAGTCGCTCCCCCTCTCAGACCCACGGGTTCTCCCACCGAGCCGTCAACTCCTCCAGGCGGCCGGCGGGTGGTCAAGGGAGGGCTCAACCTCCGTTGTCGTCGCCCTCCTCGTCCTCTTCGCCATCCCCCCCGGCGTCGCTGTCCCCGCCGTCCCCATCTCGCCCGTCCGGGTCGACCCCGGGACCGTGGCCGGAGCCGGACGGGTCACCGGCGGGCTCATCGGTCGGGCTGGTCACCGCGTCACCGGCGTCGTCGCCCTCGCCCGCTCCGCCTGAACGGCCGCCGGACCCGCCGCCCTGGCCGCCCCAGGGCGGCCCGGGCGGGGTAGGCAGCTTCGGGGGGCCGACTCCGGGCGGAACTCCCGGCGGAACCTGACTGCGCGAACCCTGGCCGCGACCGTCGTCCTCGTCGTCATCGTCCTCGTCGTCCGGGCCCCGCCCCAGGCCGGGCCCGCCCGGGCCGAACGACCCGCCGGGAGCGCCCCCCGGCCCCAGGCCGTTGCGTTCCTGGAATTTCTCAGCCAGCTTGGACAGGACGGAAGTGAGGTGAGCGTCCTTCAGCACCTGCGAGGGCTCCCCGCCGGCCCCGGCGATGGCCCGGGCGATGCCGAGCCCGATGTCGGCTGGCAGAATGTCGAGCCCTCGTTCCTGCGCGGCCAGGAGGACGGAATAGCGACCGACAGACAGCCCCAGCTCCCGGGCCTCACTCCGCAAGGACGCCGCGTC
This sequence comes from Symbiobacterium sp., assembly GCA_020725405.1. Lineage (GTDB taxonomy): Bacteria > Bacillota > Sulfobacillia > UBA995 > UBA9673 > DYFB01. The sequence goes on from DYFB01000036.1 coordinate 5,277, forward strand.
GCCCACGATGGTCTCCACCGTCACCCCGGGGGCCGTCCGGGCGAGCCGCCGCGACAGGTCCTCCCGGACCCGGTCGAGCTGCCGGGCGAGCGCCGGTGACACCGGGGCTCCGTCGGCGGCCGGGACAGCGGCCAAGATCACGAGACCGTCGCCCGCCGCGCCCAGGAAGCCGAGCCCGGCCGCGGCCAGCCCCGCCTCGAGGACGATGTCCGCCAGGGGCCGGCCACGCCAGTCCAGGCCGGAGAGGACCGCCTCGCCGTCCTCGTTCAGGGTCGCGGCCGTCACAACCCGGGACCAGCGGTTCACCCCGAACTCGAGGCTCGGGTTGATGTCAAGGGTGACGAAGGCCACGGGGCTGCCGGAAGCGAGGATGCGCCCGACGGCGAATGGGGAAGCGACACCGAGGAGAAGGACCAGGACAACCGCCGCGGCCAGAGCCGGGCGGAGACCCCAGGCCGGCGCACGACGCCGGAAAGCCCGGCCGAGAGCATCCGGGTCCCGGACGGCCGACCGGCGGCCCGGGAGGCCAAGGCAGACCTCCCGGCCTTCCTCGTCCTCGGGCCGGCAGACCACGGCTACGAAGCGTCCGTCGGGCGTGAGAGCGACGCCCCTCCGCGCCCCCGCCTCCAGGAGCAGGGCCCGCCCGCTCTCTCGCTGGTTTCTCCGCTTGGTCATCTCAGGTACTCCCTCAGATGCGGCAGGTCCTCGGCGAGGATGAGGGCGACGGCGATGATGTACTTCCTCTGCCGCTCCAGAGTCTTCCGGCTGACGCCGGCCACCCCGCTCAGCTCCTTAAGGGGAAGCTCTCCCCTTGATCGGAGGTGCTTCATCAGGTCGGGGCGCGACGCCAGGAGGCGGGCGGCCTCGATGGCCCGGGCCCGCGCGTCCGCGTGGCGGGGGGAGATCCGGACGAGCTCGGAGAGCGAGATGCCGTAGACCGCCAGCATCTCGCGGTAGCGGTAGACCTCCTCCTGACGCGCATGGGCGTCCTCCCTCTCCCGCAGGACCCACTCGGCTGAGCGGGTCTGGACCGCTCCGAGGGCTGCCGCCTCGCCGGCGGTCCCTCCGTCCCCGACCTGGCTGGCCGGCTCCGGGTCCAGGAGGGTGCCGACAGGCACCTCCCGTCGCCGGGTCCGGTCGTGCCGGTAGTGGTCTATGAGGCGGCGCCGGATGACGGCTCGGACGAAGCCGAGGAAGCTCGCTCCCCGCGACGGGTCGTAGCTGTCGATGGCCTCGTTGAAGGCCAGGAGAGCCACGCTGCCCTCGTCGTCCCGGCCAAGACGCACGTAGGTCCCTGTCACCTGGGAGGCGACCTTCAAGGCGAACGGCGCGTACCGCCGGAGAAGGTCTTCCCGGGCCTCGGCGTCTCCGCTCCGGGCCCGAGCCAGGAGCCCGTCCGGGCCGTCCAGGGGGATCAGCACGTTCCTCCTCCCCGCCCCGTCGGAAGCGGCTTCCAAGTCCGGTTGCCCGGAGCTAGCGTTCTGCCGGCCACCTCGTTCATAAGAGGATTCGTCGCCTCCCGGTCCTATCTGGGGGTCGGACCCCCGGAGCCTGACATCCCGGGCCTTCACTGGCGCCGGAGCAGAGCGAAAACGAGGGAGAGAACGAGGCTTATCAGGATGCCCGTCGCCAGCGGGAAGTAGAAGGTGAAGTTGCCCCGCCGGATGAGGATGTCCCCGGGCAGGCGGCCGAGGCCCAACGCCCCCCCGTAGAGGATGAGGAGTCCGATGCCGGCCAGGACCGCGCCGGCGACCAGGAGGAGTCGACCCAGTCCCTCAAGGCCGGGCCCGCTCATATCGCTCCACCTCGCTCCAGAGACAGCCGCAGTACGGCTGCCGGTAAAGACCCATCTCGCGCGAAGCCTCGAGGGTCTCGCGCCAACCCGGGCGGAAATCCCGGTAGAGAAAGACCGCCGCTCCCCCCGCCCCGGCCGCCGCGGCCCGCTCGCCCGCCCGGCGGACTTCCTCGTGGAGCTGGTACGGGCTCACGAGAAGGGTCGTCGTGAAAGCATCGAAGCCGCGGGCGACCGCCTCCCGCGCCGTCCGCTCGAGCCGCAGTTCATAACAGGTCCGGCAGCGGGACGCCCGGTCGTCCCACACCGGCAGCGTCGCCCCGAGGTGTTCATCGGGCCGGTACGGGCCGGCCTCGATCAGCGATAGGCCGGCCTCGGCCGCGTACTCGCGCAGCGTCTCCAGCCGCCGGCGGAACTCCCGCGACGGCTGAATATTGGGGTTGTAGTAAAGACCCGCCGCCTCGAACCCTTCAGCCACCAGGGCCCGGTGCGGATGGATGGCGCAGGGAGCGCAGCAGACATGAAGCAGGACCCTTGGCAGCTAGTCCGCCTCCGCTTCGTCCCAGAGGGTCGGGCCGGGCGGGCCGGCCGCCTCGGCCCCGGGCGGGGGCCGTCGTCCGAAGTGGCGATAGGCCGGCTCGGTCAGGACCCGCCCCCGGGGAGTCCGCTTGATGAATCCGAGCTGAAGCAGGAACGGCTCGTAGACATCCTCGACTGTCTGGGGCTCCTCGCTGATGGCCGCGGCCAGCGTCTCCAGGCCGACCGGCCCGCCGCCGAACTTATCGGCCATGGTCAGGATGAGACGCTGGTCCACCGGGTCAAGACCGAGCTCGTCGATGTCGAGCAGACGCAGACCGTCCCGCGCCACGGCCGCCGTTATCCGGCCGGGGCCCTTCACCTGGGCGTAATCTCGCACACGCCGGAGGAGCCGGTTGGCCACTCTCGGCGTCCCCCGAGACCGCCGGGCTATCTCGCGGGCGCCCTCAGGGTCGAGGTCGATGCCCAGGATGCCCGCCGAGCGCGTGACGATGCGGTCGAGGTCCTTCTCGGCGTAGAAGTCCAGGCGGCTCATGACCCCGAAGCGGTCGCGCATTGGCGAGGTCAGCTGCCCGGCCCGCGTCGTCGCCCCGACAAGGGTGAACCGCGGGAGGTCGAGCCGTATCGAGCGGGCGCTCGGGCCCCGCCCGATTATGATGTCCAGGGCGTACTCCTCCATCGCCGGGTAGAGTATCTCCTCCACCGTCCGGCTGAGTCGGTGTATCTCGTCGATGAAGAGAACGTCGCGGTCGCTCAGGTTGGTGAGAATCGCCGCGAGGTCGCCGGGTCTCTCGATGGCCGGGCCCGAGGTCACTCGGATGCCCACCCCGAGCTCGTTGGCGATGACGTGGGCGAGCGTCGTCTTCCCCAGGCCCGGAGGTCCGTAGAGAAGAACGTGGTCGAGAGGCTCCTTCCTCTCGAGGGCGGCCCTGATGAAAATCTTCAGGCGTTCGACGACGGCCCCCTGGCCGATGTAGTCCTCGAACCGCCTGGGCCGCAGCCCGGTCTCCAGGCTGCCCTCGTCCGGGCCGGCCCGCGGAGAGACCACCCGTCCCTCGTCGTCCACTCCGTCACCCCGTTCCGGGCCCCGCCCGCGCGGTACGGCGCCCTGATCTCGCCGGTTCCACTACAGGCTCCTGAGACTCACCTTCAGGAGCTCGGCGACCCCCGTTCCCTCGCCCAGCTCTCTCCGGGCCCTCTCGACAGCCTGGGCGGCTTCGACCCGTCCGTACCCGAGGGCGGTGAGAGCCTCTACAGCCTCCTCGACCGGGTCGCGGGAGACCGGCGCGGCGGCGAAGTCGGCGGCCGCGAAGGCCTGGTGCCGTGGAGCCAGCCTGTCCCGGAGCTCGACCACGAACCTCTGCGACAGCTTCTTGCCCACCCCGGGGAGGCGGCCCAGCCCCTCCACGTCCTCAAACACGATAAGCTCGAGGAATCTCCTCGGCGGGCAGGCCGCGATTATTCCCATGGCCACCCGGGGACCCACGCCCGACACGGTCACCAGGAGGTCGAACAGGCTGGCCTCCTCGGTCGTGGCGAAGCCGAAAAGGGTGAGCGCGTCCTCCCTGACGTGGAGCCGGGTGTGAAGGGCGACCTTCCCGTCCTCCTCCGGGAGGCTCGCGGCGGACGAGTCCGGCGTGAAGACCTGGAACCCCAGGCCCCCCACGTCGACGACCACGTAGCCCTTGCCGCGCTCGATAGGCCGGCCCCTGAGGAACCTTATCACCGGTTGTCCGCCCCTCCCCGGGGAGAGCCCGCCGGGCCCCTTCCCGCGCCGGTAAGGACCCTCTCGAGTCCCCGGCTGTGCACACAGCATATCGCCACGGCCAGAGCGTCGGCTACGTCGTCCGGGCGGGGGACGGCGGACAGACCGAGGAAGGTCTTGATCATCGCCTGCATCTGGGCCTTGTCCGCCTTTCCGTAGCCCGTCACCGCCTGCTTCACCTGCGGGGGCGTATACTCCCGCACCGGGACCCCGGCTTCGGCGGCGGCCAGGAGGACGACCCCCCGGGCGTGACCGACCGAGAGGGCGGTCCGGACGTTCCGCTTGAAGAAGAGCTCCTCGACGGCCACGGCGTCGGGACCGTATCCGGCCAGGAGCCGGCGGAGCTCGCCATGTATCGCCAGGAGCCTCTCACCGAGAGGGAGGTCTTTCGGGGTGGTGATGACCCCGTAATCGACGGCGGCCAGGCGCCCGCCGCTCTCGCGGACCACCCCGTACCCGGTCGTCGCCGTCCCGGGGTCGACGCCAAGGACCAGCACCGGCTCCCGCCTCCCCTCTCTCGTTATTTGACGGCAGGGGAGTGTTTCCCTTGCCCGAAGATGTCAGGGCGTGGGAGCGCGCTGGAGGTGATCGGATGAAGCCGCGGCCGGAGAGCACCGGTCCCGGCCCGTCGCCCGGAACCGGGGGCCGACCCCCTCACCCCGGTGTGGTCCCCACCCTCCGCACCGTGGCCGTCCTGGTCATCGCTCTCGCCGCCCTGGTCCTCGCCCTTGGCCCCCTTCTGCCCCGGCCTTCCGCGGAGTGGCCCCTCCATTCGGACGCCTCGCTCGACCTTGTCTACGATCCCGCCCGCATCCGCGACCCGGCGGCCGTTGCGGCCGATCTCGAAGCGAACGTCCGGGTCGTCTCGGCCTACCTCGACCTGCCCTGGCCCCCGACACCGGACGACGGCGGCCTGGGCCGCCCCGTGTTCTTCGCCGGACCGCCCCGTCTCGCTCCCCGGGAGCGCGACGGCAGACCGGTGGTGGCCGTCCATCCGGACTCCCCGACAGCGCGGCGCGAGGCCGCCGCCGTCGCGGTCCTCACCCGGGCCGCCGGGACCTCCCGGGCCTCCCCGGCTATCGCGGCCGGGCTCGCCCGGCTCGTCGACCGCACCCCGCCGAGCCCCGACGCGGTCGCCGCCGCCCTCGCCGAGCGCGGCCGCCTGGCCAGCCTGCCCCAGCTCCTCCGCTGGTGGCCAAGCCTCCCTTTGGGCCGGGAGCAGCTCGCTTCGTTCGCCAGCTACGTCCGGGACCGGTGGGGCCCTGAGGGCGTGGTGTCCCTCGCCCGGCAGAGCCCTGACGCCTTCCGCCAGATGTCCTCACTCGACCGTCTCTGCCAGGCCGGCCTCGGTGTCTCCCTGGCCCAGCTGGACCGCGATTGGACGGCCTGGGTCCTCGCCCGGGCCGAGGGGCTGGACCCCGCGGAGCTCGAGGAAGCCCGGCGGGCGCTGGCCGGTGAGCTCGACCGGGTCCGCCTGACGGTCATTCTTCTCACCGCGGCGGTCATGGCCGCCGCGGCCGCGGCTGCCCTGGCCTTCCTCCCCCGCCGCCACCGTCCCGGCGCGGCGGCGGCCCTCGCGGCCTTCGCCGCCGCCGCCGGGCTCGAACTCGTCCTCTTCACCTCCGGGGACCTTCCCCTGTGGGCGAAGTCAATCGTCGCCGCGTCCGAGGTCGGGCTCATCGCCGGCGTCCTGGCCGTCGCGTCCCGCGGGCGCCGGCCGGAGCTCCCGGCTCCCGGCCGGCTGGCGGACAAGCCCGCGTCCTGGCTCCACCTCGCGCTGGCGGTCGCCCTGACCCTTCTGGTGGTGGCCCCCCGCTTCGGTCTCTACTTCTACTGCCGTGAGATATGGGCCAAGGCCCCGATGATCGTCCTCGTTCTGGCCCTGGTCTGGTGGGTCGAGCGGGAGCCCGGCGGCCTCAGATCCCTCGGTCTCCGGCCTGTCGCCCCCGGACGTCTCCTCATCCTGGCCGCGGCCGGCCTTGCCGCTTTCCGGCTGACCACCGGACTGACCGAGCTCGTCTTCCACGGGCTCTTCGCCAGGGTGACCGGCCCGGCCTTCGCCTGGTTCTTCTACGAGCCATGGTGGCGGGCCGTCGGCTTCAACCACTACCCGCTCGCCCCCTGGCCGGCCTGGTTCCCGGTCGTGGACGTCTGGGACTTCTTCTTCGGCAACTTTGCCGAAGAGCTCTTCTTCCGCGGCTACCTCCTCTTCCGGCTTCAGAGGACGCTGGGCTGGTGGAAAGCGCTCTTCGCCCAGGCCTTTCTCTTCGGCCTGTTCCACGTCAACTACGACCTTTTCCCCTTCCACCCGCTCCCGATGACCATGTACGTCCTCATGGCCACGGCCTTCGGGGTCCTGATGGGGCTCCTCCTCCGGCACACCGGCACCCTTCTCGTTCCGGCGCTGGTGCATCCCTTCGCCAACCTGGGCGTTCTCTGGGTGGGGGTAAGCTACGCTGGTTCGCCGTTCACCTGGACGACCATTCCCGTCTACTATCTCCTCCAGACCGTCCTCGGCCTGGCCGTCATCCCGCCGGTGCTCGCCCTCGTCAACAGGGGGCCGCGTCCGCCCCGGCCGGCCGCTCCGCGCCGGCGGCGCCAGGCCCGGGAGGAATGGGTCGAAGCCCGCTATGGCTGAGGGCCGAGGGCCCAGGGCTCTGGCGCGGCCCTGCGGCGCCCGGGGGTTGGTCGATGCCGGCCGGGCCGGCGCCGGCCGAGAGCTCAGTCGACGATGCCCTCGAGATACCGGTATACGTCGTCCTCGCTCTTGAGGACGAGCCCGCGGGTCAGGATCTCGAGGGTGATGGGGTCAAGGCGCTCGCGGGTTATGCGGGGGATGGGTCCGATGGGGACGAGCTCGATCGTCGGGTCGTCCAGGGACCCGGCGTAGAGCATCAGCTCGTCACCCTCGAAGCGCACCGTGCGGGCCGAACCGTGCTTCTCGCACCAGGGGCCGGCCGCGCGGGTCAGCTCCACCAGCTCTGGGGTGAAGCGCGCCACGGTCCAGTCGTCGAGTTCCCGGGCCAGGGCGGTCTGGTCGAGCCCGACCATCCACGCTTCCGCCGGCCGCATCTCGGGACGCCGGCACTTACAGGCCTCGTAGTGCTCGGTCCAGACGACCGAGGCGCCGGCCGTGACGACCTGGCCCGAGCCCGGAACGGGTGCGGGACGGCCCCCCTGGCCCCCCGGCTCGCCCTGCCCCTGTCCTACTTCCAACTGACCGGGCGTCTCGACCCTGAGGCCGAGGAGATGCCAGAGCGCGGCGTAGAGTTCGGGCAGGGTCGACCGGCCGAGGAGGCGGCCGGCCCCGGCGAGGGCAAGGCTGAGGACGACCAGGAAGACGACCCCTCCGACCAGGCGGCGGGCGAACGACGGCCGGCCTCTCGGCCTTCTCAACGACAGTCCTCCCCATGATGTGGTAGGACTAGTATTACCTGAGCCGCCGGCCGTTAGTCAGTCTCGTAGTTGGCGTAGACGTTCTGGACTTCCTCGTGGTCCTCGAGAGCCTCGATAAGCCGGAGGCACTTCTCGGCTTCCTCGCCCTCGAGGTGCACGGTGCTCTGCGGAACCAGGGTGATGCCCGCCTCGGCCACTTTCAGGTCCGCCTTTCTGACCGCCTCCAGGACGGCCGGGAAGTCGGCCGGGGCGGTGACGATCTCGTAGGCGTCCCCCTCGTCCCGGACATCCTCGGCTCCCGCCTCCAGGGCCAGGAGCATGACGTCGTCCTCGGAGACCGCGTTCTGCTCCTTGGCCAGGATGATGGAGCCCCGCTTGGAGAACATCCAGGCCACGCAGCCGGTCTCCCCCAGGTTCCCTCCGTGCCGGGAGAACAGGTAGCGTATCTCCTGGGCGGTCCGGTTACGGTTGTCGGTCATGAGCTCAACCAGGATGGCCACGCCGCCCGGACCGTAACCCTCGTAGGTCAGCTCTTCGTAGACGGCTCCCTCGCTGAGCTCGCCCGTCCCCTTCATTATGGACCTCTGGATGTTCTCCATGGGCATGTTGGCCGCGCGGGCCCGCTCGATGGCCAGGCGCAGGCGGAGGTTCGAATCGGGGTTCCCGCCGCCCTCCCGGGCCGCGGAGATGAGCTCCTTGCCCAGCTTAGTGAAGAGGGCTCCCTTCTTCGCGTCCACCGCAGCCTTGCGGCGCTTGATGTTGGCCCACTTGGAGTGTCCCGACATCTCCGCCGGCCTCCGCCCCTTGGAGTTACACCTCGTCCGCGTCCAGCCAGAGGTCTTCCATACTCAGATATCGTTCTCCTGTGTCGGGCAACACGGTGACGACGCGGCCTCCCCGGCCCACCCTCCGGGCGACCTCCACAGCCCCGTGAACGGCGGCCCCCGAAGAGATGCCGCAGAGGAGACCCTCCTCCCGGGCCAGACCTCTGGCCGCCGCGGCCGCCTCGGCGTCGGTCACCCGGATGATCTCGTCGATGAGGGAGCGGTCGAGCGCTTCCGGAACGAAACCCGCCCCTATCCCCTGGATGCGGTGCGGACCGGGAGCTCCGCCGGAGAGGACGGGTGAGGCCGCCGGTTCGACGGCCGCGATGTGGAGCCCGGGGACGGCCTCGCGGAGACACCGCCCGACCCCGGTCAGGGTCCCGCCCGTGCCCACACCGGCGACGAAAGCGTCGATACCGCGGCCGGCGGCCGCCAGGATCTCGGGGCCGGTCGTCCGCCGGTGGACCTCGGGGTTGGCCGGGTTCGAGAACTGGTCAGGCATGTACCAGGAGGGGTTCCCGGCCAGGAGGTCATGGGCCCGCCTGACCGCGCCGCTCATCCCCTCCGCCGCCGGCGTGAGCTCCACCCGGGCTCCGTAGGCCCTCAGGAGGGTGCGGCGTTCGAGGCTCATGCTCTCCGGCATGACCACGACCAGGCGGTAGCCCCTGGCCGCCGCGACCAGGGCCAGTCCGATACCCGTGTTCCCGCTGGTGGGCTCGATTATGGTCGAGCCGGGGGTGAGAACCCCGGCCTTCTCCGCCGCCTGGACCATGGCCAGGGCGATGCGGTCCTTGACGCTCCCGCCGGGATTCCGGCTCTCGACCTTGGCCCAGACCTCGGCCGCCCTGCGGGGGACGACGCGGTCCAGGCGGACAAGCGGCGTGTCGCCTATCAGCGAGAGAACTGAGGCTGCCCGGCTGAGGCCCGTCACGGCTGTCTCTCCCTTCGGGGCGCGGCTCCGCACCCATGACGGAATCCTAACAGCCCCGACCGAGCGGGCGCAACAGAGCCGTCTCGCAGGCGGCGGAGGGGCGGTGGTCTTCCTTCCACCGAAGCCTTACCGGGGCCCGGCGAGAAGCCGCAGCCCGTTGAGGGTCACGAGGACGGTGTTCCCGGTGTCGGCCACGACCGCCAGCCACAGGGGAAGCAGGCCCGCGGCAGCCAGGACCAGGGCCGCGGCCTTGATGCCCAGGGCCAGGGCGATGTTCTGGCGGATGACCCCCACGGCCCGCCGCCCGAGACGAACAGTGTAGGCCACCCGGCCGAGGTCGTCGGACATCAGAGCAATGTCGGCGGCCTCGACGGCCTGGTCGGCGCCTGCCGCTCCCATGGCCAGCCCGACTGTCGCCGCGGCCAGAGCCGGGGCGTCGTTGATCCCGTCGCCCACCATCCCGAGAGGTCCCGAGACAGCCTCGAGCGCGCGCACCGCCTCGACCTTGTCCGCTGGCAAGAGACCGGCCCGGTAGCCGTCGAGTTCCAGGGCCCGGGCGACGGCGCCAGCCGTCTCGGGGTTGTCGCCGGTAAGGAGGTAGATGCTCTTCACACCGGAGCGGCGAAGGTCCGCCACGGCCCGGTGGGCTTCGGGCCGGAGGGTGTCGCTGACGGCGATAAGGCCGAGAAGACCGCCGTTGTTGCCGACGTAGACAACGGTCTTGCCTTCCTTCTCGAGAGCGGCCCCCACCTCGCCGAGGGCGCCCAGCGGAAGGCCGAGGTGCCGGACGAAGAGGGCCTCACTGCCCACGTAATGGTTGCGGCCCTCGACCCTGGCTTTGGCCCCGCGGCCGGGGATGGCCTCGTAGTTGCGGGCTACGGTCTCTCCACCCTCCCCGGCCCGGCGCCGGATGGCCCCGGCCAGGGGGTGCTCCGAATGGGCCTCGACAGCCGCCGCCAGCTCGAGGAGCCTGCTCGCGGACAGGCCCTGAACGGGAATCACGTCGCTCACTTCCGGGCGGCCGACAGTGAGGGTCCCGGTCTTGTCGAAGGCTATCGCTCGGAGCCGCCCGGCCGCCTCGAGGGCCGCACCGCCCTTGACGAGAACACCGCTCCGGGCGGCGCGTCCGATGGCCGAGACCACCGCCACGGGGGTCGAGAGGACCAGGGCGCACGGGCAGGCGACGAGAAGCAGCACTAGGGCCCGGTAGATATACGGCTCGAAGGGGGCTCTGAGGATGAGCGGCGGCAGGACGGCGATGGCGACGGCCAGGCCGACGACCAGCGGGGTGTAGATCTCCGCGAAGCGGTCCACGATTCTCTGGCTCCGGGCCTTGACCAGCTGCGCCTCCTCGACCAGATGAACCGTGCGGGCCAGAGTCGTGTCGTCGGGCCGCCGCGTCGAGACCACCTCCAGAGCCCCGGACCCGTTGACCGTCCCGGCGAAGACCTCGTCCCCCGGTCCTTTCCGGACGGGCAGCGACTCCCCGGTGACCGGCGCCTGGTCGACGAAGGACCCCCCCCTGGCCACCCTCCCGTCCACGGGCAGGCGCTCGCCCGGACGGACGATAACCGTCTCCCCGACGGCGACCTCGCCGGCCGGTACCTCTACCTCGCTCCCGTTTCGCCGGACGAGGGCCGTCCGGGGGACGAGGTCGAGCAGCGAGCTAATCGCCCGCCTGGTCCGCGACACTCCCCCGGCCTCGAGGGTCTCCCCCACCGCGAAGAGGAAGAGGACGAGGGCGGCTTCGGGGAGGTCACCGAGACCGATGGCCCCCGCGGCGGCGACGATGACCAGGACCTCGAAGTTGACCATCCGGTTCCTCAAAGAGGCGAAAGCCTGCCCGGCGACGAGCCATCCGCCGGCGGCCGCCGCGGCGAGGAAGAGTGGGGCGGCCACCGCCGCCGCGGCGGACGAGGGCGGAGCCAGGAAGCGCGCGCCGAAGGCGAGGGCCAGCAGGACGCCGGAGGTCGCCGCCAGCGTCGCCCTTCGCCTGAGCTCGCGGGCTCCGGCCGCGACCCGTCCGTCCGCGGGCCGCGAGCGGGGCGGGCCGGCGAGCGAAGAGGTTACGGCGAAGACGGACCCGGCCCGGACCGGGCGGGCCCGGTAGCCGGCCGCCTCCACGGCCCGGGCAACTTCGTCCGCGTCGACCCTACCGTCGTGGAGGACCTTGAGAAGGCCGGTGACCGCCGACGCCGCGGCTGAGCGGACACCGGGGACCGACCTCGCCCCGGCTTCCACCCTGAGGGCGCAGGAGGGGCAGTCGAGCCCCTCGACGGCGACGTACAGCTCGCGCTCCCGGCTCAGGACACCGTGCCTCCCGTCGAGCGGAGTTGAGGACCGGGGACCGGGGACGTCCGGTCCGCGGCCGGTCCGGGCCGCCCCATCTTCTCCGGCGGTCCGTACCCTCCTCCCGCCGGGGACCCCGCCCTCCTCTTCCTTCAGTCTGCCCCCGGCCCCGTGCTTCCGTGGTCCCGACGCGCAGGGTCGTCGTCAAGTCGTCCCCTGGAGCACCACCCGGATGGTCCCCGGCCGTCCGGGTTCGGCCGACCGGTATTCCGCCCTCAGGTAACGGGCGAAGTGGAGCGGCGTCAGACGAGCCACCTCCCCGGTCCCCACCACGTGAGAAGCCGGATCCGGGAACCACTTCAGGCAATCTGGGCTATACGATAACCGGACCTTCACGGCCCAGCCAGCCATGTGGAAGACGAAAACGGTCAGCACTTCCAACCCGGTTATGTCGACAGCGCCGGTCGCGCGCTGGATATCTTCGCTGCTGAAGTCACCCAAGTCGCGCGTGACCACCCGGTGAGGGGGCGGCACCGGCGGATGGGGGGGCGCCGGACTCAGACGAAGAATCAAGCGTGGCCAGACGGTCCGGTCCCCCCACCGGGTGCTCGGGGCCACCGATATCGCCGGTACGTCCTCATTCCTGGAGCGAACGATGAGGCCGTAGTTCGGCCTGGCGCCGATGGCCCACGCTCGGACCAGGTCGGTGACGTCAAACTTCACCCAGGTGTGACGGGCCTCGGGACAATCAACGCTATCGGCGGGGTCGGGGTCGCTGGCCGGCTGGTTGACCCAGTTGACATCTCGTTCCCGCCACGAGCCTGCTATTCCGTAGACGTCGAGTGAGAGGGGGGGGCCGGCGCGCCAGCGCTGATACCACACAAGCTCAGCTTCCCGTACGTGTTCTTGTGCGACGGGCATTGTCCTGTTTATGTCAAACCTGAGGAGGCTTCGGTAGACGCCCCAGTAATGGTGGCGGCCGGCACGCAGGTACGGGTTGTCGCTCTGGTTTCGAGTTGGGGAAAAGGCCCAGACACTGGTATCGGCGGCAGGATGAACAGAAAAGATGGCCAATAGCCCCACCCCGATCCCCGGGTGTCTTCCTCCCCCACTCTCTCCTTACACCATAGTATGGGACGCTGAGTTCGGGCTGGCCCGCGGGCGGGCTGACACACCCGCCAGGCATCCGGCCAGGCGCAGGACTGCCGTCGGCGGACTGAAGCGGTTCAAGGGAGATACCGCTTCAGCTCCGCCGAGGCAACGGGTGAGGAAGGCTTCCGCCTGAAGGCGTAAGGGCTCGCCGTGCCGGGCTACCGTCATCTCCTGGCGGACACTCTGAAGACAAACCCCGTATTCGTATGAGGCTTGACCCCGGCTGTAAACCGTCAGGCGGTTGGCCAGGTAGTCCACTTCGTAGGTCACTTCCGGAGTGAACACGCGAATCTGGCGGACCTTGTCCTGGCAGACGTAAGCTGCCTCCAAACAGGCCTTCACCCCATTCGACATGGTGAGTACCGCCGCTCCCCATCCCTCATCGAGGACTGAGCTTGCCGTCTCAGCTCGGTCATCGCCCGCGAGCGCCATGAGCAGATCCAGGTCGTGAATCATGAGGTCCCAGACTACGGCACTCCGGCGGTCATCGCAGGCGTCGCCAGCCCCGTGCGGCCTGGCCGGTCCTCCCAAGCGCCTGGCCTCGACGGCCACAACCGCGTCGTCCGGGCCGACGCGCTCCAGGAGTCCCCATAGAGCGGGATTATACCGTTCCACGAAGCCGACCTGAAGAACGAGCTTTCGGTGGGCGGCCATGCTTTCCAGCCGCTTAAGAAGAGAGGGATCGGCGGTAGCCGGTTTCTCGAGGAGCACGTGGCATCCGGCTTTCAGCGCTTGCTCGGTAACCTCGAAGTGCAAGGACGTAGGCACGGCCACAATGACGGCCTGGCACAGCTCGAGAAGCTGCTCCAGGTCGGACGTGACCAGAACGTCCCGACCTACCTGGGCGGCAGCCTCGGCCCGTGCCCGGTCAACGTCGTAGAGGGCGACGAACCGGACATCCGGTAACCGCAAGCTGCCAAGCACTCGCGAGTGCTTGAGCCCCATGTTTCCGGCTCCCACGAGACCCACGCTAAGGTGTGCCCCCCCGGCGCTGCTCGATCCTGACCGCGGCGGAGCACGATCACCGCGGGGGGACGGCCTGGCCGGGTTGCCCATCACGGTCTCACCGGCTGCGACGTCTCGCGTCACTACCGCTCCGGCCCCCACCATCGCTCCCTCGCCGATCGTCACTCCCGGAAGGATGGTCGAGTTCGCTCCGAGGCTCGCCCCCTTACGGACGATTGTCGGCAGCGGACACCAATCGCCCGTGACCCGGGGGTACTTATCGTTGGTGAAGACCACCCCGGGGCCGACGAAGACCTCGTCTTCGATGGTCACGCCACGGTAGACCGAAACCCCGTTCTGGACCTTCACCCGGTCTCCGATGGTGACGCCGGTATCGATGAAGACATCCTTGCCCAGGACGCAGTCCTGCCCGATCCGGGCTCCCTCGCGGACTTGAGCGCCGGCCCATACTCGAGTCCCGGAGCCGATGCTGGCGCCCGGCTCGACGATGGCCGTCTCATGCCTGAAGTAGTCCTCCTCCACGGGGCTGTCCATGGAGTCGGCCCTCCCCCTCCTCATGAGGCTTCCCCGGAAGCGCCCGGGGCTGAGGCTCCCCGGCCGGCCCGGCCGGCAACTCGAACCGGAGGAGGTCCTCGGCGATCCGTCCGAGGGCCTCGTCACCGGGAAAGAGATTGAGGGCTTCTCGGGCCACTGTCCTGGCGCGTTCTAGGAGGCAGTTCGAGACACCCAGCCAGGCCCGCCAGGTGGCGGAACTCCATTCGAGAGCCTGCCGAAACGCCCGCTCGGCGTCGTGCGTCCGGCCCTTAGCCAGCAGGCATTCCCCGAGGGAGGCGGCCGCCTCCGCGTCAACTACCCCTCGCCGCAGGCAATCACCCAATTCGAGGACCGCCATGGTCAGAAGCCCGACCTTGTGGTAGTGCAGGCCCAGCCTGACCCAAGGGGCGAGGATGTCGACCGGCTTCATGAGCGGGAGGGAGGCCGCGAGCAGCTCACGGTGGCGGCGGGTGGCAGCGAGCGAGACGATCTCGACAGCCGTCTCGATATAGGTCTGCGGTGTTTGGAAATAGAGGGCCGGCAGTCCCGGGGGGATGCCGGCAGTCTCGGAGCGGCCCGAGTCCGACCCTCCTTTCCCGCCGGCGGTAATCCTTTCGAACTCCGATACCAGAGCGGAGAGAAGGGAGGCCTTCACCCCGCCAGGCAGTCCGGTCGCCACCGCCCGGGCTTCGTCGACCCGTGAAGACGCGAGAAGAGCCATCACCAGGGCCCCCGCGGGTCCCTCAGCGCCGGCCTCGCGCAAGTGAAGGATGGCCTCATCGTCCTTGCCCAACGCGAAGCAGGCCAACCCAGCCAGGGCCTTGGCCTGAGTAAGGGCTGTCCCCGCCTCTTCCAAGGGAAGCTGTTGGAGAGCCGTTTTGGCTCTGACGAGGTAGGGCAGGGCCCAATCGGGTCTGAGGGCCGACAGCCAGGCGTAGCCCAAGATGAGGTCCATCAGAGGTGTGGTCCGGCCGTCGGGCATTGCCTCGGCCTCTAACGTCAGGCGGGCTTCCTCGCCCACAAGCTTGAGCCAGGCTCTCGCCCGGCCCAAGAAGGCTGGCAGGTACCGCGGTTCCGAGGCCAAGGCTCGGGCGTAGGCGGTCAAGGCCGCTCGCTGGCTGCCCATATCCGACAAGATGTGGGCGAGGTATGTCGCGGCCCGGTAGGAACCGACCCCGAGGAGAGTGGGGTACTCGATTGGCGCCTCCCCGAGCTCTAGGCAGCGCTCGAAGGCTGTCCTAGCCTCGACAAGGCGCCCTGTCGCCCTGAGGAGTTCGCCCTTGAGGAAGTGGACATCGGTATAGTAGGGGTGGCTCCTCTCGGCTTCAGCCAACTCTGCCAGGGCATCCTGGTACGCCCCGAGAAGGGCCAGGGTAACCGCGCTTCGGATTCTGGCCTCGGCCGCGTAGACCAGACCCCGGTCAGCCTTTCCCACGGCCTCCCGGTAGTGTTCAAGAGCTTCGGAGAGCCGGCCTGCCTTGAGGTACTCCGACCCTAGGTTAAAATGGCTGAAGGGGTCGTCAAGGCTGGAAGCCTCCTTCATGGCCAGGGCCATGTTACGCCGACCACGCTTCTTGGCCCGGTCGACCGGGTTCAGATAACCGTAGTGGCGGATAACGAGGCTGGAAACCTTCACTGTCGGTTTCCCGTCCCGCTCGACGGCCACCGGGGTAACCTGCTCGTGGATCGCACGGCGGTACCGGTGTTCCGGGCGGTTCCGGAAAAGACGGAAGCTGATGTTAGCCGCTTGGTCGATACCCGGGTAATCCCCAAGGTAGTCGACGACTCTGAGGAAGAACCCCTCGGTTTCAGGATTGCCGGCGATCAGCTCTCTGAGGAGAGGGCCGTGACCGGGGGCGAACTCCTCATCGGCATCAAGAATGAGAATCCAGTCGGCTGAGGCCCTGTCCAAGCCGGCGTTACGAGCCTGGCTGAAGTCACCGTTCCACGGGAACTCGATGATTGTAGCACCGAACTCGGTGGCCGTCTCCCGGGTAGTATCAGTAGAGCCCGTATCGACTACGATGATCTCGTCCACGTAGGGGGCTACGCTTGCCAGGGACCGGGCGATGTCAACGGCCTCATCCTTGACGATCATGCACAGCGCTAAGGTGGGTGACGGCGCCGCCGGGGCCCCCGCAGTGGGTGAAGCCGCCTCTCGGTCCGTTCCGGCAGCTTCCAGTGACAGGTTCCGAGCTCCACCCGGCGCCGAGCCGTGACGCAACGAGGGGTCCGGTCGTGCTGCCGCCGCCTCCGATGTCGGATGGAGGAACGGGGGGCTGGAGGCCGGGGGTAACGCCTGCCGGGATGCCGGGGGTAACGCCTGCCGGGAGGCCGGGGGTAACGCCTGCCGGGAGGCCGGGGGTAGCGCTTGCGGGGATGCCGGGGGTAACGCTTGCGGGAGCGTCGCCGCCGGAGCCAGTAGATCCCCGTCTCTCGATGACAAGGCCTCGCACCAGGGCGCAGCCGCGATGCCGCTGCGGAGTTCGGTCAAGGCTTGATCCCGCAGGAACCTGATATAGCGGGCGAGGAGCAGAGCCGCGACGGTCCGAGCCTTGCCTTTCAGGCGTGCTGCGGAACTGCGCATATCCTCGAAGCCCACGTTGTACGCCCGTTCGGCCAGGTCGCGGTCTCCTGAGGACGCGGCTCTCTCGGTCACCCTGAGTAGAGTCATCAGGACCTTCTCGCGCCGGTGAGGATAGGATCCTATCAGAGTCGCCAACAGGTCCACGGCCAGACGTCCTCCGAGGCCCGCGTGGCCGTCGTAGACGATGGGGGCATCGCCTTGGACGAGACACTGGCAGACGTCATCCACGGCCCCGCGAAGGTCGCCCATCTCCTGGCGGAGGCGCGCCCGCAGGTAGAGAAGGTCTGTGAAGCCTGCATGAATCGAGAGACCCCAGTCCAGCACCTCGAGGGCCCGCTCAGCGTTACCGCACCGCTGCTCGGCCATGGCCAGAAGCTTCACGGCCCGGTGGTGATAGTGGCGGGTGGGGTCGATACGGCCGATGGCCTTGGCGGCCGTGAGACGGGCCTGCTCCGGTCGGCCGGTGCTGTAGTAGAGTACGGCCAGACTATAGAGGAGGTAGGGATCATCGGGCTTTGTGGACAGGGCCCGCAGGAGAAGAGCCTCGTTTCGCTCAGCCTTCCGGCGGCCGGCGTAGACGTCGGGAAGGTAGCCCCAGTGGTGGATCCGGAGGTCGGTCCGGGCCGGGTGGCCGACTTGCGGTTGCTCATGGATAGTCCCGGAGTAGCGGTGACCCGGCCGGTTCCGGAAGAGCCTCAGACTGGCGTGGATTTCGGGAGGTGTCTCATCATCGGGGCTCAGATGATTTATGACGCGGAGCAGAAAGCCCTCCGGCCCGCCGTTGCGGGTTGAGTCGGCTACGAGCGCTCGCAGGCGCCCGCGGTCCCGATGATCGAGTTCCTCATCGGCGTCCATGACCAAGAGCCAATCGCCGGTGGCGAGATCAAGCGATACGTTGCGGGCTTGGCTGAAATCGCCCGGCCACTCGATGCGTTCCACCCTGGCGCCGTGTTGCGAGGCGACCTCCACCGTACCGTCGGTCGAGCCGGTATCGACCACTATGGTTTCGTTCACCACGCCGGCCACGCTGGCGAGGCACCGGGGAAGGTTCTCCGCTTCGTCTCTGGTGATGAGGCAGAGGCTGACCGTGGCCTCCTCCCCGGACCCCGACCCCGACTCCTTTCTATCCAAGCCTCCCACTCCAAATGGACTGGTAGCCCCGGGACGCTTGTCACTGGGGGAAGCGGCCCGGGGGAAGCTACCAGCCTAGACTTGCGCCTGGTACCAGACGGTCAGGCTGGTGGACTGGCCCGCGGTTTGGGACTTGTAGGCGATCCTGGCGTAGCGAAGGTATTTAGCGGGCGCCATGGCGATAGTACTCGCGGCGGCGACGTTTGTCTCCGCGCTGTCGTCTATCCAGTCGCTGTTGTTGGGGCTGATCTGGAGCTTGACGGTTGCCCCGTTGGACGCCCCGGTATTCTTGATTGCGAAGGAGAACTGGCTCTGCTCTCCGACGTTCCGAGCCGTAGCGCCTGCGTAGGTATCGCCGGTCGCGAGATTAGCTTCGTACGTGTCCGTGGCCAAACGCCGGTAGACCATTGTCTGCATGTTACCGCTGGAGTCGGTCAGAAGAACACGGTTGGTCGTCCCGTCGTTTCCGTAGACCAGGATGCTGTCCGAGGCGTTGGTGATGTCGCGGATGTCGAGATTCGTGGCGGTGACGTCGAGGCTGGTCTGCGAGTAGATGCCAAGGGCGCCGCTGGCGTTTGTCAGCAGC
>DYFB01000037.1 GCA_020725405.1 Symbiobacterium sp.
CCGCGGTCGGACGGGTCTCTGGAGAGTTCCCGCCGGCCCTGAGCCGGCCGGGCGGGGCACCAAAGGGGAAACCTCCGGGCAACGTGGGGGTCCGCGGGTCAATCTCTCAGGTGAAGAGGACAGAGGACGGCAGCCCAGGCAGCGGGTTTGCCGTTCTTGTTTTGTAGGGAGACACTACGCGCCGAGAGAGGAGGTGCACGAGTTGGCAGAACCCAAAAAGACGCCCCTGTACGATCAGCACGTGAAGTGCGGGGGGCGGATAATCGACTTCGGTGGCTGGGCTCTCCCTGTGCAGTATTCCGGAGTGATCGAGGAGCACCGGGCGACGAGGGAGAAAGCCGGTCTGTTCGACGTCTCGCACATGGGTGAATTCCGGGTGACCGGGCGGGACCCGCTGGGGTTCCTCCAGAAGACCCTGGTCAACGATATCGCCAAGGCGGCGGTGGGCCGGTGCGTCTACTCGCCGATGTGCTACCCTTCGGGTGGCTGTGTGGACGACCTCATCGTCTACCGGCTGGGTGAGAAGGACTATCTCGTCGTCGTCAACGCCGCGAACACGGCCAAGGACCTCGCCTGGATGAGCGACATCGTCAGGGACTTCCCCGGGACGACGCTCGCCGACGAGTCGGCCGAAACGGCCGAGCTCGCCCTCCAGGGCCCGCGGGCCGTAGCCATCCTCCGGAAGCTGACGGAGGAGGATATCGGCTCACTGGGGATCTGGGCCTGCCGGGACGGGGTGGTCATAGCCGGACGGCGGTGCCTCCTTTCCCGGACGGGCTACACCGGTGAGGACGGTTTCGAGATCTTCTGCTCTCCGGGTGACGCCCCGGTCCTGTGGGAGGCCGTTATGGAGGCCGGGCGACCGGAAGGACTGGTGCCGGTCGGACTCGGGGCCCGGGACACCCTGCGCTTCGAGGCGGCCATGCCCCTCTACGGGCAGGAGATCGACGCCGAGCGGACCCCGCTCGAGGCCGGGCTGGACCGGTTCGTGTCCTTCGACAAGGGCGAGTACATCGGCCGGGAAGCCCTTCTGGCCCAGAAGGAGGCGGGGCTCGAGCGGAGGTTGGTCGGCCTGGAGATGGTCGGACGGGGGATACCGCGTCATGGCTATCCTGTCCTCGACGCCAAGGGAGAGACGGAGATAGGATACGTCACCTCCGGTTCCTACGCGCCCTGGCTCGAGAAGAACCTGGGTCTGGCCTACGTCCCCGTGGCGCTGTCGGGGATCGGGCAGAAGCTCCACGTCGGCATCCGCGGCAAGGCCGTCGAGGCGGTGGTGGTGAAAACGCCGTTTTACAGAAGGACGCGCCGGTAGGCGCGATGCAACTGAGAGAGGGGGGTAACGATGAGCGACGTTTCCTATCCGAAGGACCTCAAGTACACGAAGTCCCACGAGTGGATACGGGTGACCGGAGACGTGGGGCGGGTGGGTCTCACCCACTACGCCCAGGACCAGCTCGGTGAGATCGTCTTCGTCGAGCTCCCGGAGGTGGGTCGCGAGCTCAAGCAGGGGGAGGTCTTCGGGGTGGTCGAGTCGGTCAAGGCCGTCTCGGACTGCTACTCCCCCGCGTCCGGGAAGGTCGTCCGGGTCAACGAGAGACTGGTCGACTCGCCCGAACTCGTGAACTCCGACCCCCACGGGGAGGGTTGGTTCTTCGAGCTCGAGATCAGTGACTCGGGCGAGCTTGACAACCTGATGGACGCCGACCGGTACGACAAGTACCAGGCAGAGGAGGGGGCTCACTGATGGTCCGGTCCCCGTACCTGCCCAACACCGAGGCGGACCGTAGGAGGATGCTTGAGGAGATCGGCCTCTCCTCGGTCGAGGAGCTCTTCGCGGACATCCCGGAGGAGGTCGCTTTCAAGGGGCGGATGACCCTCCCGGAGCCGCTGTCGGAGATGGAACTCCTGGCCCACATGAAGCGCCTCGCGGCCAGAAACGCCTCCGCCTCCGATTGGGCGGTCTTCCTGGGCGGCGGCGCCTACGACCACTTCGTGCCGAGCGTCGTCGGCCACGTTCTCGGCCGCTCGGAGTTCTACACGGCCTACACTCCCTACCAGCCCGAGGTCAGCCAGGGCGTCCTCCAGTCCATCTACGAGTACCAGACGATGATCACCCGGCTGACGGCGATGGATGTGTCGAACGCCTCGATGTACGACGGGGCGAGCGCGATGGCCGAGGCGGCCCTCATCGCCTGCGCGGCCACCCGCCGCACGAAGGTCGTCACGCCGCTGACGCTGAGCCCGGAGTACCGGGAGACGATCCGGACCTACCTGGCCGGGCAGCGCCTCCAGGCGGTGGAGGTCCCTTACGACCCGACGTCAGGGCAGACCGACCTCGCCGCCCTGGAGAAGGCCGTCAACGGGGACACCGCGGCCGTCCTGCTGGCCCACCCGAACTACTTCGGGTGTCTCGAGGACCCCGAGGAGGTGGGTCGCCTGGCCCACGCCGCCGGCGCCGTCTTCGTCGTCGCCGTCGACCCGATTTCCCTCGGGCTCCTCAAGCCCCCGGGGGAGTACGGGGCCGACATCGCTGTGGGCGAGGGTCAGCCCCTCGGGAACCCCATGTCCTTCGGCGGTCCGTACCTCGGCTTCATGGCCGCGACGGAGAAGCTCGTCCGGAGGATGCCCGGCCGTATCGCCGGGGCCACCGTCGACCAGGACGGCGACCCGGGCTTCGTCCTGACCCTGCAGACCCGGGAGCAGCACATCCGCCGCGAGAAGGCCACTTCGAACATCTGTTCCAACGAGGCCCTCAACGCCCTGGCGGCCGCGGTCTACATGAGCCTCATGGGCCGTGAGGGCCTCGTTGAGGTCGCCCGGCTGTGCCTGGCGAAGGCCCACTACGCCCACGAGCGCCTGACCGCGCTGCCCGGCTTCTCCGCGCCCTTCTCGGCTCCGTTCTTCAAGGAGTTCGTGGTCAAGGGCCCGGACTTCGCCGCCGCCGCAAAGCGCCTGGCCGCCCGGCGCATCCTGGTCGGCCCGGATCTCGGGGCAGGCTACCCCGAGCTCCGGGGGTCGTTCCTCGTGGCCGTCACCGAGAAGCGGACCAGGGCCGAGATAGACAGCCTGGCCGACGGATTGGGGGGTAAGGCATGAGCGGTACGGGATACATCTACAAGCGCGAGCCGCTTATATTCGAGCTCTCGGCCCCGGGCCGTCGGGCTTATAGCCTTCCCTCGTCGGATGTTCCGGCGTGCGACCCGGCCGAAGTCCTGCCGCGCGACCAGCTGCGTCGGGAGCCGGCGGCCCTCCCGGAGGTCAGCGAGGTCGACGTGGTGCGCCACTTCACGCGGCTGTCGCAGAGGAACCACGGGGTGGACATCGGCTTCTACCCCCTCGGCTCCTGCACCATGAAGTACAACCCGAAGGTGAACGAGGTCGTGGCCGGGCTCGACGGGTTCGCCAACGTCCACCCCCTGACCCCCGAGGATCTCGTCCAGGGCGCTCTTCAGCTCATGTACGAGATGCAGACCTACCTGTGCGAAATCGGCGGCGTCGACGCGGTGACTCTGCAGCCCGCGGCCGGGGCCCACGGTGAGTTCACCGGGGTCTCGATCATAAAGGCCTACCTCGCCTCCAAGGGCCAGGGGCACCGGAACAAGGTCATCATCCCCGACTCGGCCCACGGCACCAACCCGGCGACGGCCGTTATCGCCGGCTGCGAGACGGTCGAGGTGAAGTCCGACGCCCGGGGCGGGGTGGACATCGAGTCCCTACGGGCGGTGGCGGACGAGAACGTCGCCTGCCTCATGCTGACCAACCCAAACACTCTCGGGCTCTTCGACGAGAACATCCACGTGATAGCCGACATCGTCCACCGGGCGGGGGGCCTCCTCTACTACGACGGGGCCAACGCCAACGCGATCATGGGCTACGCCAGGCCGGGCGACGCCGGCTTCGACGTCGTCCACTTCAACCTGCACAAGACCTTCTCGACCCCGCACGGCGGAGGAGGCCCGGGGTCGGGCCCGGTGGGCGTGAAGAAGGAGCTCGCCGACTTCCTGCCCGTGCCCGTGGTCGGCAAGGACGGCGATCGCTACTACCTCGACTACTCCCTCCCGAAGACCATCGGGCGGGTGAAGTCGTTCTACGGCAACTTCGGCGTGGTCGTCAAGGCCTACGCCTACATCCGGTCGATGGGTCCGGAAGGGCTGAAGCGGGTCGCCGAGGACGCCGTGCTCGCCGCGAACTACCTCATGCGGAAGATAGCCCGCGACTACCACCTGATGTACGACCGCATCTGCAAGCACGAGTTCGTGGCTTCCGGGGTCTGGCAGCGCGACCGGCACGGGGTGAAGACCCTCGACATAGCCAAGCGCCTTCTTGACCATGGCTTCCACGCGCCGACCGTCTACTTTCCGCTCATCGTTCCCGAGGCCCTGATGATAGAGCCGACCGAGACCGAGAGCCGGGAGACGCTCGACGCGTTCGCCGAGGCCATGGCCAGGATAGCCCGTGAGGCCGAGGAGACCCCGGAGAAGGTCACCGGGGCCCCGCAGACGACGTTCGTCAAGAGGCTTGACGAGGCCCGGGCCGCTCGCCAGCCCGACCTCGCTTATCGGGGCGACCTCCCGAAGGAGTAAGCAGGAGGAGTAAGGAGAAGGGGTAAGGAGCGGAAGTCCAGGTTCTTTGGGGGTGATGCGGGGGCCGCCGGAGCGGCGGTCCCCGCCTGGCCGGAGGGCCGCTCCCCTGGACGGGGATGGTCCTGGCCGTCGGAAGGGAAGGGGTCTCTTGTCATCTGCCCAGCCAGCTGCGGGCTCGGCCGGTGGGCCGCTCGTCCCCGGGGCGCCACTCGAGCCCCTGGCGCCGCTCGACCGGGAAACCCGGGCCCTCGTCTCGCGGGGCTGGGAGGTCCGGCTGGCCGAGCGGCCGGGGTATATAGGCTTTGACAGCCTGCGACGGACGAGGGCCGTCTCGGTCACCGGGGCGGTGTGCGGGTCCGGGTGCGCCCACTGCGGAGGACGCTATCTCGAGCGGATGCTGGGGCCCGCGGAGGCCCGCAGGCTCGCCGCGTCGCCCGGGGAAGTGAGAAGCTGGCTCGTGAGCGGCGGCTGTGGTCCGGACGGCACGGTGCCGCTCCTTGACCATGAGCTCCTTCTCGAAAGCCTCGGGCGGGCAGGCCGGGTGAACCTCCACACCGGTCTTGTCCGGACCCCGAACGAGGCCCGCGCCCTCGCGCGCTGGGCCGGGGCGGTCTCACTCGATTTCACCGTGGACGGCGAGGCCATCGCCTCCGTCTACGGTTTCCGCGGGGTCAGGGCGCGGGACTTCGTCCGGGCCTACGAGCTCCTCGCGGCCGAGACCGTCGTCATGCCGCACGTCCTGATCGGGCTGGCCGGCGGGAGGGTCAGGAGCGAGATCGAGGCCTTGCGCACCCTCGCCCGGATGGGGGCGCCGGGAGTGGTCCTCCTCGTCCTGATCCCCACCCCGGGGACGCGCTTCGGGACCCTGCCCCCGCCGCCCCTGGGCGACGCGGTCAGGGTGATGGCCGAGGCCCGCCTCCTCTTCCCGGACCGCCCGGTCCACCTCGGCTGCATGCGGCCCAAAGGTTCCTACCGCGAGGCCCTCGACCGGCTCGCCG
Organism: Symbiobacterium sp.; assembly: GCA_020725405.1. GTDB lineage: Bacteria > Bacillota > Sulfobacillia > UBA995 > UBA9673 > DYFB01. Next base: position 5,585 of record DYFB01000037.1, read on the forward strand.
TGCGGGCCGGGGTCGATCGCATCGCCGTTCCGACCCCGCGGGCCGTCAGGGACGCTGTCGGCCTCGGCTTCGAGCCGGTCTGGTCGGAGGAGTGCTGCGTCTTTCCGCTGCCCGGGGCGGTCTCCGGCACTCGTCCGCCGGCCGAGGGACGGGACGCCCGTCCGCCGGCCGTGGAGCCGGAGGCGCGGCCGCCGGCCGTGGAGCCGGAGGCGCGGCCGCCGGAGGGGGCACGCGAATGAGGGCGTCAGCCGGCACCATGGTCGTCGTCCGTGGGGCGGGCGTCGGGAGCCGGGCAGGCCCGGCCGCCGGCGGCGGCCGGAGGGGGAGTGTCCTGCCGACAACGGCCTACCTTATGGTCGGCGAAAGGTGCGTCAGCGACTGCGCCTTCTGCCCCCAGGCCCGGGGCGCCGCCTCCCGGGAGGACCTCCTCTCTCGGGTGAACTGGCCGGAGGTGAACGAGGCGGGCGAGCGGTCCTTCTGGGAAGGTCTCGCCCGGGCCGCCGCCGAGGGCCGCCTGCGGCGGGCCTGCGTCCAGGCGACCTCCTCCCGCGCGGTCCGGGAGGCCGTGAGACAGGTGGTGACCCGCCTCGGGGAGGTCTCCCCGGGCCTCCCTGTCTGCGTCTCGGCGGCGGTCGAGGACCTGGATGGGGTTCGGGAGGTCCTCGGCTGGGGTGCGGAGAGGGTGTCGCTGGCTCTCGACGCGGCCACGCCGGAGCTCTACGCCCGGCTGAAGGGCGGCGATTTCGATAGTCGCCTTGACCTTCTGGCCGCCGCCGCCCGGCGCTTCCCGGGCCGCCTCGGGACCCACCTCATCAGCGGGCTCGGCGAGACGGAGCGGGATATGGTCCTCCTGTTCCAGACCCTGACCGACCTCGGGGTGACCGTGGGCCTGTTCGCTTTCACTCCCGTCCCGGGGACCCGCCTCGCGGACCGAGCCTCTCCGGACCTCGCCTCGTACCGTCGTCTCCAGGCGGCCCTGAGTCTGGTCAGGCGGGCCGAGGCCCGGGCCGAGGCCATGACCTTCGACGGGGAGGGACGTCTGGTGGGCTACGGACGCCCCTGGGACGAGGTCACCCGCCTTCTGGACGGAGGTGAGGCGTTCCGGACAAGCGGCTGCCCGGACTGCAACCGCCCCTACTACAACGAGCGACCCTCAGGGGTCCTCTACAACTACCCGCGGCCGCTCTCCCCGGCCGAGGCGGAGAGGGCCCTCGCCGACGCCCGTCCCCATCCGGTACGGGACCCGGCCCCGTCCGCCCCTGGCCGCTCAGCGGCCCGGCGGTCCGCACCCGCCCGGCCGGAGGTCTGGCGCCTCATCGTTGAGGACCGGCCGCGCCCGGCGGCGATGAACATGGCCGTCGACGAGGCTATCCTCCTGAGTCACGCCGGGGGGACGGCCCCCCCCACCCTCCGGTTCTACACCTGGTCACCACCGGCGGTGTCCCTGGGCTACTTCCAGGACCCGGAGAGAGACGTCGACCGGGAGGCCTGCCGGCGGGAGGGGGTCTCCGTCGTCCGCCGCCCGACCGGCGGGCGGGCCGTGCTCCACGACCGGGAGGTGACCTACTCGGTAGTCGTCTCGACGAGCGTCCTGCCGGGGTCGGTCGTCGACACCTACCGCCAGCTGGCGGAAGGCCTGGTGCTGGGCCTCCGCGAACTCGGTCTGGAGGCCGGGCTCGCTCCGGAGAAGGGAGCCCTCCCTCCGGCCGAGCTCCAGGGCGGGGCGTGCTTCGAGGTTCCTTCCTCGTACGAGATTCTCGTGGGCGGCCGGAAGGTGGTCGGGAGCGCCCAGACGCGGCGGGGAGGGGTCATCCTCCAGCACGGGGCTATCCCGCTTCACCTTGACGCCGGGCGTCTCGCCCGGCTTCTCGGGCTTGGATCCGAGGCTGCCGGGCGCATCGCGGCCAGGGCGGCCGGGCTCGACGAGTTCGGCCCGGAGCCCTCCTACGAAGACGTCTGCCGGGCGCTGACGCGCGGGTTGGCGACTGCTCTGGATGTGAGGTTCGTTCCGGAGCCCCTGGCCCCGGAGGAGATGGCTCTGGCGCACACGCTCGCCAGGGAGAGGTACGGCCTTGAGGGCTCCAGCCCGGCGAGGCCGCGACAGGATAAGGGGGAGCATCCATGTACGATCTCGTGGTGATCGGCGCGGGCCCGGGTGGCTACGTGGCGGCTTTGAGGGCCGCCCAGCTCGGGGCCAGAGTCGGCGTTGTGGAGAAGGACCGGGTCGGCGGGTGCTGCCTGAACCGGGGCTGCATCCCGACGAAGTCGCTCGTGCGCAGCGCGGAGGTCTACACGACGGCCCGGGAGGCGGCGTCTTACGGGACCCGCATCAGCGGAGAGGTGACTCTCGACCTTCCGGCGGTCATGGCCAGGAAGCGTGAGGTGATCGCCCAGCTGGTCGGCGGAGTCGAGCGCCTGTTCACGGCGGCCGGAGTCACCGTGCATCGCGGGACGGCCGCGGTCCCGGCCCCGGGGAAGGTGACGGTGGCCCACCCCGACGGCGGCGGGGAAAGCCTCGAGGCGCGCTTCATCCTTCTGGCCACCGGGTCGAGGCCCCAGCTTCCGCCGGTGCCCGAGGCGGACCTCGCCCACACCATCTCGAGCGACGACGCTCTGGAGCTGGAGTCCGTTCCGTCTTCGATGCTGATCATCGGCGGCGGCGTCCTCGGGGTCGAGTTCGCCTGCATCTACCACGCCTTCGGCTCGGAGGTCCGGATGATCAAGCGGACTCCCCTGCTCCTGCCCCCGGTCGACGAGGAGATATCCCGGCGCCTGGCCCCGGTCCTGAAGAGACGCGGCATCCAGGTCAGCACCGGGGTCTTCATCAAGCGCATCGAGCCGACCTCGGCGGGCAAGGTCGTCGTCTGCGACACGGCCGACGGGGGCGAAGTCAGGTTCGAGGCCGAGACCGTCCTCGTGGCCATGGGGCGCGTTCCGGACTTCGGCGGCCTCGATCTTGACGCCCTGGGGGTCGAGCACGACCGGAAGGGCATCAAGGTAGACGCCCGGATGAGGACGACCGTCCCGGGCGTCTACGCTATCGGCGATGTCGTCGGACGCACCTACCTTGCCTCCGTGGCCTCGGCCGAAGGCCTGGTCGCCGTTGAGGACATGTTCGGCGAAGGGCGCGACATGGACTACCGCGTCGTCCCGGGGGTGGTCTTCTCCACGCCGGAGTGCGCCAGTGTGGGGCTCAAGGAGAAGGAGGCCCTTGAGGCGGCCTCAGCCGGCGGCCGGGAGATAAAGGTCTCGAAGTTCCCGTTCTCGGCCAACGGCAAGGCCGTGGCCATGGGCGAGACGGACGGCCTGGTCAAGCTGGTGGCCGACAAGGCGACCGGGGAGATTCTCGGGATGCACGTCATGGGACCGCACGCCTCGGACCTCATCCACGAGGGAGCGGTGGCCGTCAAGGCCCGGATGACCGGGGAGGACCTCGCCCGCATCGTCTTCGCCCATCCGACCCTGTCGGAGGCAGTCATGGAGGCGGCCCACGGCGTCCGGGGCGAGCCCATCCACATCGCCGCTACGAGGCGGAGGTAGCGGCCTCAGGGTTCGCCCCCGGCCATCGCGCTCAGCCCGCGCTCGATGACCTCCCAGATGTACGGGAGCTCGAAGCCTCGCCTCCAGGCGGCGACGCCGGCCAGGCTGTACTTTCTCACGAGCTCCACCCGGAGGGCCATCGACGCCTCGTCCTCGATCCAGACGCGGTAGCGGACGCCGTCCTCGACGTAGGAGATGTAGTTGTGTCCGGTGGCCGCATCCCAGGTGGGGGTCAGCCCCTTCTCGGCGATGATGTCGAGGACGTCCTGCATCCAGAGGGTCTTCACCGTCGGCCGCTGGCCCGACTGTTCGGCCCACAGCCTGGTGTAGAAGGGCACTCCGAGGACGAGCTTCGACGCCGGGACCTCGCTGAGGATGCGCTGGATGCCGGCCTCGACCCAGGGGATGGCCCCCACGGGGCCGGAGACGGGGCTGCCCGCCGTGTGCTGGTCGTAGCCCATGGCCATCACGTAGTCGACCGCCTCGGCCAGGGCCCGGCGGTCGTAGCAGAGGGACCAGGCCTCGCTTGAGGAGTAGAAGGTCACGTCGACCGAGAGAACCAGTCCCTGCTCTCGGGCAAGCGGGCTGAGCTCCCGCATCAGCCGCACGTAATCGGCCTTCTGGGCGAGGTACATGTTCTCGAAGTCCATGTTGAGGCCGTCAAGCCGGTAGAGCGAGCTGTAGATGAGGAGCTGCCGCACGATCTTCTCCCGCTTGGCCGGGTCGGTGAGGACAGCCCGGGTTCGGTCCCGGTTGAAGCCGTTCGTGACCAGCCCCCACACCTGATAGCCCCGCTGCCGGGCCCAGGCGACGTAGGCGGTGTCGGCGAGGTTCTGGACCGTCCCCTCGTTGTCCACCACGTGGAACCAGGTCGGCGAGACCACGTTCAGTCCGGGCATGGGGCCGATGAGGCCGGGGTCGGGGTTCCGGGAGTGCACGTGCTCCCAGACCAGGAAGACGGGGCCGGTGAGAGGGGGGGAGGGCGGACCCGGGTCGGCCGGCGCGACGGCGAACGGCTCTCCGGGGGTCAGACTTTTCTTCGGAACGTAGCCGATCCAGCCCGAGGCGTCCCGGACGCGGTACCAGCCGCCTTCCTCCCCCGAGAGGCGGACCTTGTCACCGGGCTCCAGGCGGCTGAGTCGCAGGGAGAAGAGGGAGGGGGCCTCCCGGACGTAAACCGGAGACGAGCCGACCACACCGGTTGGGACGAGCTCGCCGACCCGGTCGATGATAACCGTGTTGCTCTCCACGACGTGGCGCTGGACAAGACCCAGGAGCTCGAGGAAGAAGTCGCCCGGGACGTAGGGCCGGCCCTGCGGGTCGAGGGTGACGGGTACGTTGAGGTCCACGGGCACGCGGTTGACGAACTCCGTGAGGGAGTCCGTGGCCATGCGGATCGTCTTGCCCGCCGTGCTCACGGTCGCCCGGCGGACCTCGGGGTCCCAGGTCACGGACGGGTCGAGGTGGGCCTCCACGGTCTCGAGGGAGATGAGGAGGCGGCCCGCCCCGTCGAACAGGGGGGCGTCCGAGCAGAGGTGGTCACCGATGACCAGCCTGGTGACGGGCGGAACAGGCGCGTACCCGGGCCAGAACTGGAGGAACCCGAGGCCGGCGAAGGGTAGGACGGCGGCCAGGACGGCGGCGGCCAGGACCGGGGAGCGCCGCCGCCAGCGCCGTCTCCGAGGTCCAAGCGGACCCGGGATGTTGAGGGCGGTGCGAATCTCGGACGCCAAGGGTACCCTCCTTTGGTGGCCGGGCGCGGGGGTCCTTCTCTAATGACCGGCCGGGCAGGGGGAAGACTCGAAGAAGGATTCGCTCCGGGCCCGAGGCCGCCTGCCGCCGCTCCGAAGGAAGAATCCGCCAGGAGGCGCGGGCGGAGGGCCGCTCTGGCCCGCCTGGTCCTCTCCCGGACGGGAGGAAACCGGCGGGCCCCGTGTAATTGAAGGTCGTTCCGGCCCGAGGCAGGCCGGATGACCACCTGAGGCGCAGGAGGAGGCCGGCTCATGGCGGAGGGAACCGGAGAACGAGGCGGAGGGCGGGATAAGGGGTGGCGTCTCGCCCGGCGCCTCGAGACGGTCAGGCGGAAGCTCGGCACCCTGGAGAGGCGGCCCGGGGCGGTGGTGGTCACGGGGGAGTGCAACCGGCGGTATCTCACCGGCTTCACCGGGTCGTCGGGAGCGGCGGTGGTCTCGGCGACCAGGGCCGTCCTCGTGACCGACTTCCGCTACCTCACGCAGGCTAAGGCCGAGTGCCCCGGCTGGGAGATAGTACGGCAGGGGCCCGTCCTGCTCGATACGGTGGCCGAGGTCGTGGTCGGGTTCGGGGAGGAGCGGGTGGGCTTCGAGCGCGACCACGCCACGTTCGCCCTCTACGAGGACTTGAGCTCCCGTCTGAAGGGCTTCGAACTCATCCCGGTGGCCGGCCTCGTGGACTCGGTGCGCGAGATAAAGGAGGAGGAGGAGATAGACGCCATCCGGGAGGCGGCCCTCCTGACCGACCGAGCCCTGGGTGAGATCCTCCCGTTCATCAAGCCGGGAGTCTCCGAGATGGATATCGCCCTCGAGCTGGAGTACCGGATGCGGAAGCTCGGCGCGGATGGCGTGGCCTTCCCGGCCATCGTCGCCTCCGGGCCGCGCTCGGCGCTTCCCCACGGCCGGGCCTCGAAGAAGAGGCTGGCCCCCGGGGAGCTGGTCACCGTCGACACCGGGGCCGTGGTCGGCGGGTACTGCTCGGACCTCACCCGGACCTTCGCTCTCGGCCCGGTGATGGGCGAGCAGGAGAAGGTCTACCGTCTGGTCCTCGAGGCCCAGCTGGCGGCTCTGGAAGCCTGCCGCCCCGGACGGGCGGGCAAGGAGATAGACCAGGTGGCGCGGGACGTCATCTCCGCCCGCGGTCACGGGGACCACTTCGGCCACGGCCTGGGCCACGGGGTGGGTCTGGCCGTCCACGAAGGGCCTCGCCTTTCCCCAACGTCGGACCAGGTCATCGAGGCCGGTCACGTGGTGACGGTCGAGCCGGGGGTTTACATCGAGGGCTGGGGCGGCGTCAGGATAGAAGACCTCGTCGCGGTCAGGGCCGACGGGGTGGAGATCCTCTCGACCTTCCCCAAGGAGCTTCAGGTCTTGTGAGAGGCTGGAGATAGGCTCAGAGCACCCAGGGCGGTGAGACCAAGTTGATTTCGACCAACGACTTCCGGACCGGGGTGACCGTCGAGATAGACGGCGCCGTGTGGCAGGTCATCGAGTTCCAGCACGTCAAGCCTGGCAAGGGGTCGGCCTTCGTCCGGAGCAAGCTCAGGAACCTCGAGACGGGGGCGATCGTCGAGCGGACTTTCCGGGCCGGGGAGAAGCTGCCCCGGGCTCACCTCGAACGGCGCGAGGTTCAGTATCTCTACAGCTCCGGTGATGAATACACCTTCATGGACACCGAGACCTACGAGCAGCTCTCCCTCTCGGAGGAGCAGCTCGGTGACGGGCGGCAGTACCTGGTGGAGAACATGACCATCCATGTCGTCTCTCACGGGGGTCGCCTCATCGGGGTCGAACTGCCGAACTCGGTCGAACTGCGAGTCGTCGCGACCGACCCCGGGCTCAGGGGCGATACGGCCTCGGGTGGGACGAAGCCGGCCAGGCTCGAGACGGGGCTGGTGGTCCAGGTTCCTCTGTTCATCGAGGAGGGCGACGTCCTCCGCATCGACACCCGGACCGGGCTCTACATCGAGCGAGCCTGAAACGCGCCCGAAAGACGGGGGGACGGCCCGCGTGGGTCCGCCCCCCGTCCTCTTGGCCTGTCTCCGCACCTAACCGCGGTTCCGGACGTCGGTGTTGCTTCTCACGAACAGGAACCAGGCGTTGTAGAGAGCCACCACCGCCCCGACGATGATGTTGTTCATGAGGATGGACTCAGTAGTCTGGAAGATGCCCAGCAGGGGTGCGGCGACCAGCCAGGCTCCGACCACGATGTGGATGATATGGAACGTGGTCAGGTGTCCTCACCTCCTTCCGGATTAGCGTTCCCCGCGGCGGCCATATTAGACCCCGGGAGGGGGGCCGGGCGTGGACGGAGTCGGGCGGGAGAGCGGGGACATGGAGAGCCGGGCCGCCTACCTCAGCGGTCTGGTCCAGGGCCTCGGACTCCGGACCGGAAGGCCCGAGGGCCGGGTCCTCGAGCAGGTCGTCGAGCTCCTCGAAGACGTCGTCCGCGAGCTCGACGCCGTGCGGAAGGCGCGGGCCATCCCGCCGCGCCGGGGAGGCGCCGAGGCCGCCGACCGGCCGGTCTTCCTGGCCTGCGAGTGTCCCCACTGCGGCCAGGACATCTTCGCCGAGGTCGGGCCCGCCGTCGTCCGGGGGCGGGAGGAAGCCGGCGCCGGCGCGCTCCGGGACCGGGAGGAGACCGGCTCCGCCGTCCAGGAAGGCGGGCCGGCCGCCCTTTACCGTGATTTCGTCCTGACCTGCACCAACTGCGGTGAGACCATCCACGTCGCACCGGCCCTCCCGTCGACCCCGCCTCCGGAAGACGGCACTGCTTCTCCGGGGCGGGTCTCCGCTTTTCCGCGCCGCGGTGCCCGGCGGGGAGGGGGCCGCCGGCCGCAGCAGGGTCCGGTCCATTAGGCCTTCACCCCGGCTCGCCCGGGCCTTCATCCCCGCTCGCCGGGGCCTTCATCCCCAACTCCGCCCGCCGGACCCTTCCCGCGGCCGCGGGCATAAAGGCTCCCCGGGTTCAATAGGATGGGACGAGCTACGGCTTGTCTTGGACCATACGTTCCCCCCGGGGGAGGACGACCGTTGTCACGCCCTGAGCTCGCCGCCCGGACCCAGAGCCCTGGCCCGCCGCTCAGGCGGGAGACCATCGCCATCCGGGCTCCCGCCCGCGAGGAGGTTGTGTCCTTTCTGGCCCCCGCGGTCAGGCGGCCGGTCGAGAGGCTGGGGGAGGGGCTCTGGGCCCGGGCGGAGGAGCTGCGCCTCCGCCGCGGGCGCCCGCTCTCCCTGGTCAGCGATTCGGGTGACGTCTGGCTCTCGCCCCAGGGCCTCCCGACCTCGGACCCGACCGCAGCCTACGTGGTCTCGGCCGAGGACACCCGCCGGACTCTGAGCCTGGTGAGCCAGGGCTCCGTCTACGCCCTCGAGGAGGAGTTCAGACAGGGCTTCGTCACCCTTCCCGGCGGGCACCGGGTGGGGCTTGTCGGCCGGGCGCTTCTCGAGGGCGGCCGGGTGAGGACCATCACCCACGTCGCCGGGCTCAACTTCCGCCTCTCCCGGGAGGTCCGCGGGGTCGCCCGACCCCTCGTCGAGCGGGTCGTCCCTTCTTCGGGCCGGCCCCTGAGCACCCTCATAGTCTCCCCGCCGGGCTGCGGCAAGACCACGGCTCTGCGGGACCTGGTCCGCCTCCTTAGCGACGGGGTTCCCGAAATAGGCCTCAGGGGGTTCCGAGTCGGGCTCGTGGACGAGCGCTCGGAGGTGGCCGCGTGCTACGAGGGAGTGCCCCAGCGCGACGTCGGCCTGCGCACCGACGTTCTCGACGCCTGCCCCAAAGCCGACGGCGTGGTCCTTCTCCTGAGGGCGATGTCGCCGGAGATCATCGCCGCGGACGAGGTCGGGCGCCCCGAGGACGTCCGGGCCCTCGGTGAGGCCGCCTGCGCGGGTGCGGCGGTCATCGCCACGGCCCACGGTTCCTCCCTCGACGACCTTGCCGGCCGGCCCATGCTCGGCGAGATGGTCCGGTCGGGGCTCTTCCAGGTTTACGTCATCCTCTCACGCCGCCGGGGCCCGGGGACCGTGGAGGCGGTCCTCAGCGGATGGGGAGGCGGCCGGGGTGCTCGCTAAGGCCGTCGGGTTCCTGGTGGTCGTGGTCTCGGCCTCGCTGGCGGGGATGACGGTGGGCCACAGCTACAGGGCCCGGGCCCGGCAGCTGACCGACCTGAGGGTCGGCCTTCATCTTCTGGAGACGGAGGTGACCTTCGCCGCCAGCGCTCTGCCGGGTGCCCTCGACCGCGTGGCCCGCGGGCTGGCCGCTCCGGTCGGGGACATCTTCCGCGGGGCCGCCGGTCTGATGCGCTCGGGCGAGGGGCTCGCGGCCGGGGAGGCCTGGGAGACGGCCGCCCGGGCGGTGTTCCCGCGAACGGCCCTAGAAGCCGGGGACCTCGACGTCGTCCTCGCCCTGGCCGGGTACCTGGGTGTGACCGACCGCGAGGACCAGAGGCGCCACATCGCGTTGGCGGTGGAGCGCCTGCGGGCGCGGGAGGAGGCGGCTCTGGCGGAGCAGAGGACGTCGGAGCGCATGTGGCGCTACCTCGGAGTCCTGGGTGGGTTGGCCCTGGGGGTGGCCCTCCTGTGACCATCCCGGCCGCAGAAGTTCGCCGCGTCCGTCGGCCGGTCGGCCGGGACTCCCACCGATCTGCCGGGAGGGTGGCCGGAAGATGAGCCTTAACGTGGACCTGGTGTTCCAGATAGCCATAATCGGCATCGTCGTCTCGGTCCTGAACATCGTCCTGCGCCAGTCCCACAAGGAGGAGTGGGCCCAGATGTTGACCATAGCCGGGGCCGTCGTCGTGCTCTCCATCGTGGCCAGGATGGTGCTCGACCTCTTCCAGACGGTCCGGACTATGTTCCAGCTCTACTAGGGCGGATGCACAGCCTGGCCGGAGAGAGCCGGAGCGGGGGAACGAGTCTTGGAGATCATGCAGGTCGTCGGGCTGGCCATCGTCGCCGCCGTCCTGCTGGTCATCCTCCGGCGGCAGCGGCCGGAGATGGCCGTCGTCCTGAGTCTGGTCGTCGGCCTCGCCATTTTCTTCATGGTGGCCCAGAGGCTCCTGGCCATCCTGGAGTTTCTGCGCGAGCTCGCGGCCAGGGCAAGGGTCGACAGCCTCTATCTCAACACCATCCTCAAGATCGTCGGCATCGCCTACATCGCTGAGATCGGCGCCCAGGTCTGCCGTGACGTGGAGGAGACCTCGGTGGCGGCCAAGGTCGAGCTGGCCGGGAAGGTTCTGATCCTGGCCCTGGCCATACCGATCGTCATGGCCATCCTGGAGGCCATCCTTAGAGTCCTGTAGAGGGGGTGGAGGAGACGGACCACCGGGTGAGGCGCGAGGGAAGAAGACGGGAGGGCAGGCGCCTTGCAGCTCCGGCGCTCCGGGCTCAGGCCTGGCTCCGGGCTCGGGCCTGGCTCCGGGCTCAGGCCTGGCTCCGGGCTCGGGCCTGGCTCCGGGCTCAGGCCTGGCTCCGGGCTCGGGCCTGGCTCCGGGCGGCCGGCCTCGTCCTTCTGGCGGCCCTGGCCGCGCTGGTCGCCCTGAACGCCGCGGCCTTGCGGGTCGAGGCCGGGCCGTCCGGGGATGCGGTGGGCGCGCCTCGGGCAGCAGCCCAGGAGGGAGGTGGCTCAGGAGCCGGACTTCTCGAGACCGAGCTTGAGCGGCAGGCCGAGAGCCTGGGGCTCGACAGCGTCGACCGCTTTCTCGAGGAACTCGACCGCCAGATGGCCGGAGACCTCCCTCCCCTCCGGGTGAGGGACGTCATCAGCATGGTCGTGCGGGGGGAGGGGGCCTACACCCTGCCCGGATTCCTGCGGGCCCTGGGCGCCAGGCTCATGCGGGAGGTCCTTGCCGGATCGGGGCTTCTCGCGCGCCTGGTCATCCTCTCTCTGGTCGCGGGGCTGCTGAAGGCCATCCAGAGCGCCTTCGCCCGGTCGGAGACGGCGGAGCTGGCCTACGGGGCCTGCTATCTCGTTCTGATCATCATGGCCATGGGCGGGTTCCTCCTGGCCATGGAGGTCTGCCGGGGGGTCATCGATAACCTCACGGGCTTCATGCAGGCGATGCTGCCGGTGATGATCCTGCTCCTCGCCGGGGTCGGCGCGGTCAGCACGGCCGGGCTCCTGAACCCGGTCCTGGTGGCGTCGGTCCAGTTCATAGCCGGCTTCATCCGGGATGTCGCCCTGCCGGTGGTCCTGTGCGCCGCCTGCGTCGACCTCGTCTCCCGGACCTTCACCCGGGTCAAGGCCACGGCCCTGGCCGACCTTCTCCGCCAGGGGGCGGTGGTGGTGACGGGTCTTCTCCTGTCGCTCTTCACCGGGGTGGTCGCCGTCTACGGGGCGGCCGGCTCTGTGGTTGACGGAGCTGCGATAAAGGCGGCCAAGTTCGCGACGGCGACCTTCATCCCCTTCCTCGGCGGATTCCTGGCCGACGCCGTCGAGGTCGTCATATCGAGCTCCCTTGTTCTGAAGAACGTGGTCGGAGTGGTCGGAGCTCTCGGGGTGGTGGCCTTCACGGTCTTCCCGCTCCTGAAGGTGCTTGCCCTTGTCCTGGTCTTCCGGGTCGCCGGGGCCCTTGTCCAGCCCCTCGGGGCCGGGGAACTCGTGGGCAGTCTCAACAGCGTCGGGAGCTCCCTGGTGCTCATGATGGTAATGGCCTGCGCCGTCGCGGTGATGTTCCTCATCACCCTGGCCGTGGTGGTCATGGCGGCCACGGCGGCGGTGATGATCAGGTGACGGCCGGCCGGGGGGGTGAGGGAGACGCCTGGAGTCGTCGAGGCCCTTAACGCCTGGGTGCGAGAGATAATCATAATCCTCTTTCTCGCCGGGAGCCTGGAGATGCTTCTGCCCGAGACGGAGATGAAGCGGTACGCGCGGGTCGCCGTCGGCTTCTTCGTCGTCCTTGCCGTCGGACAGCCCATCTTCGCCCTGATGGGCGAGGGGCTCCGGCTCGACCGGAGCCTCATCGGGCTGGCCGCCTGGGATACCGGCGGTCTGAGCTCAGGCCCCGCCTCCGCCGGGGTCCGGGGCGGCACCGAGTGGCAGGAGCTGTCCCGCGACAGGGCCCTGGCCGCGGCGAGGGCGGCTCTGGAGCGGCAGCTCAGCGACCTGGCCACCCGCGATCCGGAGGTAGCCGAAGCCCGGGTCGAGGTGGACCTTGAGACCGACCCGTCCTCCGCGGCCTACGGGCACCTGCTGGCCGTGCGGGTGATGGTCAGGATGGCCGGACCGGCGGCCGGCGGGGGTGGAGGGCTTGACGCGGGCGGCGGCGACGGCGGAGACGGCGCCGACACCGGCGGCGGCCTGGGAAGCCCCGGGTCCGGGGGCGGGCGAGAGGGTGGCGTCGGGTCGGGCCTCCCGGCCGGACCCGCCGCCGGGGTCGAACCGGTGCGCGTGACGGTGCAGCCGGTCATCGTCGCGTCGGGACGGGGGTCGGGCGGAGTTCCCTCGCCCGCCGCCTGGCCGGGCGGTCCGGCGGCCGTCGACAGCGGAGGGGCCGGTGGTACGGCGGGGCCCGGTCCGGCGGCCGCTCTCGCCGCCCGGCTGAGAAGCGTTTTCGTGCTTCTTCTCGGAGTGCCACCGGGGGGCATCACCGTGGAGGTCTGGCCCCCGGGTCCATGACCCGGGCCAGCTGCCCCGGGAGCCGTAGAGGTGGTGAGGGAGATGGACGGAAAGGAGGCCCGCGACGGCGGGCGGTCCTCCTGGCTGGCGGGGCTGCTCGACCCGGATCGCGGACGGGGCCGCATAAAGGCCGGGACCCTGCGGCTCCTCTGGCTTCTCGGCTTGACGCTGGTGATCGGAATAGGGCTCATGGGGGTCGGAGACCTACTCCGCCCCAGGTCAAGCGCTGTCTACGACGCCGCGGGGTCGCCCGCCGACCGGACCGGGAGCGCGGCGTCCGTGGGCGGTTCGGCTCCGGCGGCGACCAGCCAGGGCACGTCGGGCGTGCTGATAAGCGTGGCCGAACTCGAAGCGATGGTCGAGCGGGGCCTTGAGCGCATCCTCTCGCGGATAGAGGGGGCCGGGACGGTCGCCGTGGCCGTCAGCTTCGAGACGGGTGCGACCTACGTCTACGGTTACAACGAGACGCAGACGCTCCAGACGACCGAGGAGCGGGACGCCCAGGGTGGAACGCGGCTCGTCACGCAGACGAACTCGTCGCGGTCGGTGGTTCTGGCCTCGGTGGGGTCCGGCAGCCAGCCGGTCGTGGTCAGGATCGAGCTTCCCCCCATCCGCGGGGTGGTGGTGGTCGCCAGCGGGGCCGCCGACTCCCGGGTGAAGGCCGTTCTATCGCAGGCGGTGCAGATCCTGTACGGGCTGCCGGCCAACAAGGTCGTCGTCCTGGCCGGCGGCTGACCCAGACGGGACCGGGCCGGCCGGGAGCTGGCCGGGAGCCGCCTGGGAGCCGGCCGCGGGGGCCGCCCGGGAGCCGGCCCGGGGGTCGCCCGGGACGGGCGGCCCCAGACTGGAGGTGTGGTATGGTCTTGACGCGACGAGACGTCTTGAAGTTCGTGGTTTTCGTCGTTCTCATCGGCCTAGCCGTATCCTACGTGTCGGCCAACCGCGAGGCGCTTCTCGACGGGATTCTGGGGCGTTCCGGAGGAGGCGCGGCTGAGACGGTCCCGGTCGGCGGCACGGTCCCCGGCGGCGGAGAGGCGGTGCCTGTGGCCGCTCTCACAGGCCTCGAGTTCGATCTCGGGGCCCTCGGGTCCGGACGTTCGGGCGGAGGCGAGGACTACTTCGTCGAGTTCCGCCTGGCGAGGGAGCAGGCCCGCGGCGTGCAGCTGGACCTCTTGCGCGAGATCCTGCGGAACCCGGATCTCGGCAAAGAGGCCCACGAGCGGGCGCTCGGGCTCTGGCTATCGATAACCGAGGCGGTGGGCCGCGAGGTGGACATCGAGAATCTGATCCGGGCCAAGGGGTACGCCGACGCCGTGGTCATCCTGAGCGAGGGGAAGGCGACCATCCTTGTGAAGGCCGACAGCCTGACCCGCGAGGAGGTCATCTGCCTGGCCGACATCGCCGTGCGGGTCGCGGGTATCACTTACGAGGACATCACCGTCGTGTCCAAGGGCGGCTAGAGGCAGGGAATCCCCGGGGGTGGACGAATACGGGACCGGACGCCCGGCGGTCGGGAGCGCGGCTTCGCGCTCCGGCCGCCGCACCGGCTCTCGCCGCTGCCGACGGGCGGTTTCCCGTCCGACCGGGCGTCGCCCTTCGTGGTCGGGCGCGGGAGAAAGTGATAGACTGTGAGGCGAACTCGGGCCGGGACGGTCTGGAGGTGGCGAAGTCGAGCGAGCGGACGATAGGACCGTATGACGACGGCGAGGACTCCGGCCTCATCCGAATCTCGGACGACGTGGTCGGGACCATCGCCGGTATCGCCGCGACCGAGGTCGAGGGCGTGGCCGGGATGAGCGGCGGGATCGTCGGTGGGATAACCGAGATGCTGGGGCGCAAGAACTTGGCCAAGGGGGTCAAGGTCGAGGTCGGCGAGCGCGAGGCCGCGCTCGACCTGTTCATCGTTGTTGACTATGGCGTGCGCATACCCGAGATCGCCCAGCGGGTCCAGGAGAACGTCAAGCGGGCTGTGGAGAGCATGACCGGTCTCACCGTGGTGGAGGCCAACATTCACATCCAGGGCGTGGCTTTCCGCCACGAGGCCCGGGAGGAGGAAGCGCGGGTAAGATGATGGGGCTCTTCGACCGCATAATCCTGACCGTGCTCACCCTGATTGTCGCCGCCCTGTCCGCGGTAGTCATTCTCCTCGCCGCGGGCTGGACGGTTCCTCTGGAACTCATCTGGGCGACCCTGACCGACGACGTGGGGCGCTGGCTGGTCGGGGGTCTCGCCGGACTGACCTTTGTCATCGCCGTCAGGTTCATCTACTACGGGTTTCACCGCGCGGGAGCCGACCAGACCCTTGTTCACGAGAGCGACCTCGGCGAGGTCCGCATCTCTATCGAGGCCGTCGAGAATCTGGTAAGGAAGGTGGCCCGCCAGGTCAAGGGAGTCCGCGGCGTGCGGGGCTGGGTC
Source organism: Symbiobacterium sp. (assembly GCA_020725405.1). Classification (GTDB taxonomy): domain Bacteria; phylum Bacillota; class Sulfobacillia; order UBA995; family UBA9673; genus DYFB01. Next base: position 20,906 of record DYFB01000037.1, read on the forward strand.
GTTCCCGGAGGCGACCGCCTGAACGTCAGGCTCAGGACCATCATCAGCCCGGACGTCAGCGTGCCGGACGTCTCGAGCGACATCCAGTCTGCCGTGCGCGACTGCCTGAAGAACGTGGTCGGGGTCGAGGCCGGCGAGGTCAGGGTTTTCGTGGAGAACATATCCAACGAAGCGCGGCGTGGGCGGGTGGAGTAGATGGCCGTCTTTCGGGGCCCCGGGAACGACGACGAGGCACGTGAGGAAGACGGGCGCCGCCCGCCCGCGACCGGCGGCGAGGCGCATGCTTTCTGGTGGGTCGTGCTGCAGTACTGGCGCCGGCATCGCGGTAAGCTGCTCGGCGTGGTCATCGGCCTCTCGGTGGGGCTCGGAATAAGGTACCTGGGATTTCTGTGGACCCTCTTCATCGCCATTTGCGGCGTGGTCGGGTACTTCATTGGTCGCAGGCTCGACGAGAGCAACGAGGACATCCTGGAACTCCTGGACCGGGTGCTCCCCCCCGGGAGGGGCTGAGCTTCCGCCGGGGGCTCGCGTCACGGTAAGATGGGTTCCGCTTGGCGTACTGGGGGATTTGCTCTTTGAAGAACCGTCGTCAGGGGCGCGAGCTCGCCCTCAAGGTCCTCTTCCAGCTGGATGTCGCCGGGGGCGACCCGGACGAGGCCTTCGACCTCGCTGTGCAGCTGATGACCGAGGATCCCGAAGACCCCGACACCGGGGCTCCCACCGAGGACGTCAAGGTCTTCGCCAGGCGACTCCTCACCGGGGTCATTGCGAATCTGGAGGAGATCGACGCCAAGCTGCGGGCCTACGCCCGCGAGTGGTCCCTCGAGCGGATGGCCAATGTCGACCGGAACATCCTTCGCCTGGCGCTCCACGAGATGCTCTCTCTTGACGACGTTCCTCTGAGCGTCTCGATAAACGAGGCTGTGGAGCTGGCCAAGATTTACAGCACCCCGGATTCCGGCCGGTTCATCAACGGCATTCTCGGCAAGATCGCCGTCGAGGGGGTCGCGTCCGGACCCGGAGGGGAGAAAGGAGGCACCCCACCCGCAGACCGCGAAAGCACACCATAGAACACAACAGAACACAACCACGGGGGAGAGAGCCGAACTCATGTTTGAAATCCTGAAGAAACGGGACCTCACGCCGGTGACCAAGCTGTTCGTGGTGGAGGCCCCCCTGGTGGCCAGGAAAGCCAGGCCCGGGCAGTTCGTCATCGTCCGGGTCACCGAAAGCGGCGAACGTATCCCGCTGACCATCGCCGACTACGACGCCGGCGCCGGGACGGTGACTATCGTCGTCCAGGAGGTCGGACTCACCAGCCGGCTCGTCGGGGCTCTCGGGGAAGGCGAGCGCATCCTCGATTTCGTCGGCCCGCTGGGTCGTCCGGCCCCCCTGACCGACCGCGGGCCGGTCGTCCTCGTGGGCGGCGGGTTCGGGGTGGCTCCGATATACCCCATCGCTAAGGTCCTGAAGACCAAGGGCGTAAAGGTGATCTCCATCATCGGCGCCCGGACCAAGGACCTCCTTATCCTGGAGGAAGAGATGCGTTCGGTCTCCGATGAGCTTCTCGTGGCGACCGACGACGGGTCCAAGGGTCACAAGGGCTTCGTCACCGACGTTCTGAAGCAGCTCATCGAGTCCGGGCGAGAGATCGAGGAGGTCATCGCCATCGGGCCCATGGTCATGATGCGAGCCGTCAGCCGGACCACCGAGCCCTATAAGCTCCGGACCCTTGTTAGTCTAGACCCGATCATGGTCGACGGCACCGGGATGTGCGGGGCCTGCCGCTGCACCGTCGGCGGCGAGGTCAAGTTCGCCTGTGTCGACGGCCCGATATTTGACGCGCACCAGGTGGATTTCGACGAGGCCGTCCGCCGCGGACACATGTACGACGCCGAGCAGAAGCTCGCCCTGGCCAAGCTGGAGGTCGCGGCGACCGGCGGCCGCGGCGGGTGCGCCTGCGGAGGTGGACGCTGATGTCCGACGAGGCGAAGAGGAAGCCGGCGAAGCGTCCGCGGGCCGAGATGCCCTGCCAGGACCCTGCCGAACGCGTGCGGAACTTCAACGAGGTGGCCCTTGGCTACGATGAAGAGCTGGCCGTGGCCGAGGCCGAGCGGTGTCTTTCCTGCAAGGACTCGAAGTGCCGCGATGGGTGCCCGGTCGATGTCGACATCTCCGGGTTCATCGCCAAGATCAGGGACCGTGACTTCCGCGGCGCCTACGAGGCGATCAAGGGCACGAACAGCCTTCCGGCCATCTGCGGGCGCGTCTGCCCGCAGGAGACCCAGTGCGAGGCCAAGTGCCTCCTCGGCAGGAAGGGCGAGCCGATAGCCATCGGCCGGCTCGAGCGCTTCGCCGCCGACTGGGCGATGTCTCAGGGAAAGGACCGGCCGGCGGACATCAAGCCCAACGGCCGGAGAGTGGCCATCGTCGGGTCGGGCCCGGCCGGGCTCACCTGCGCGGGCGACCTGGCCAAGAAGGGCTACGAGGTCACCATCTTCGAGGCCCTGCACGCCCCGGGCGGTGTGCTCGTCTACGGCATCCCGGAGTTCCGCCTCCCGAAGAGAATCGTGGCCGAGGAGATAGACAACCTTCGCGCCCTGGGGGTCAACATCCAGTGCGACGTGGTCGTCGGCCGCACGATAACCGTCGACGAGCTGTTCGACGAGGGGTACGACGCCGTGTTCCTGGGCACCGGGGCCGGGCTCCCCATGTTCATGAACATCCCGGGTGAGACCCTGAACGGGGTCTACTCGGCCAACGAGTTCCTGACTAGGACCAACCTCATGAAGGCTTATCTCTTCCCGGAGTGGGACACCCCCATCAAGGTCGGGCGTCGGGTGGCCGTGGTCGGGGCCGGGAACGTGGCTATGGACTCGGTGAGGTGCGCCAAGCGCCTCGGGGCGGAGGAGGCCATCATCGTCTACCGCCGCTCGGAAGCCGAGATGCCGGCGAGGCTCGAAGAGGTCCACCACGCTAAGGAAGAAGGCGTGATTTTCCACACCCTGACCAACCCGGTCCGCATTCTGGGCGACGAGAAGGGTTGGGTCTGCGGGCTCGAGTGCCTCAGGATGGAGCTCGGCGAGCCCGACGACTCGGGCCGTCGCCGTCCCATCCCGGTCAAGGGCTCCGAGTTCGTTCTCGAGGTCGACACGGTGGTCATGGCTCTCGGGACGACGCCGAACCCGCTCGTCTCTCAGACCACGCCGGGGCTTGAGGTGAACCGTTGGGGCTGCCTCGTGACCCGCGACGAGGACGGTCTGACGACGCGGGACCTCGTCTGGGCGGCCGGTGACGCCGTCACCGGGGCGGCGACGGTCATCCTGGCCATGGGCGGCGGCAAGAAGGCCGCCGCGGCCATCGACAGAGTCCTCCGAGGATAGGGAGCAGGCCGAAGCCCCGGCGACGCGCGGCGGAGGCCGGGGCGTGGGAGGGGCGGCGGCCGCGAAGACGGCAGGCGGCGGCGCCCGAAAACCGGAGGGCGGTGGCCGCGAGGGAGAGGAGTGGCAACATGTCGGCAACGATCATTGACGGCAAGCAAGTGTCGGCATCGATACGCGAGGAGCTCGCTCGCCGGACGGCCGAACTCAAGGCTAGGCACGGGCTCATCCCGGGCATCGGCGTCGTCCTCGTCGGCGAGGACCCGGCGTCGCAGTCTTACGTCAAGAGCAAGGAGAGGACAGCGGAGGAGCTCGGCTTCTACTCGAAGACCCACCGGGTGCCGGTCGAGACCAGCGAGGCCGAGGTCCTGAGACTGGTGGAGGAGTTCAACCGTGACCCGAAGATCCACGGCATCCTCGTCCAGCTTCCCCTCCCTCCGCACATCAACGAGAACGCGGTCATCTACGCCATCGACCCCAAGAAGGACGTCGACGGTTTCCACCCCGTCAACATCGGACGCCTGCACATGGGCGAGGAGTGCTTCGTCCCCTGCACCCCGAACGGGGTCATCGAGCTCCTCGACCGTACGGGCGTGGAACTGAAGGGCAAGAACGCCGTTGTCGTCGGCCGGTCGAACATCGTCGGCAAGCCCGTGTCGATGCTTCTCCTGTCCCGCCACGCGACGGTCACCATCTGCCACTCCCGGACCCGGGACCTCGCCGCCGAGTGCCGCAGGGCCGACGTCCTCGTCGCCGCAGTCGGTAAGGCGAGGCTGATCACGGCCGAGATGATCAAGCCGGGGGCCGTGGTCATCGACGTCGGCGTGAACCGGGTGGACGGCAAGCTGGTGGGTGACGTGGACTTCGAGGGCGCGGCGAAGGTCGCCTCGGCCATCACCCCGGTTCCCGGCGGGGTAGGCCCGATGACCATCGCCATGCTGATGAAGAACACTCTCCTTGCGGCGGAGAGGACCCTCTGATCGGCCGGGATGCTGCACTCGGACGCAGGATTCTGTCTGTCGGGGAGCTCACTTCCATTGTGAAGGGGCTCCTCGACTCTGAACCCGTCCTGGCCGACGTCTGGGTCCGGGGAGAGATATCCAACTTCCGCCACCACTCGTCGGGCCACATGTACTTCACTCTGAAGGACAGCGTGGCCCAGATACGAGCGGTGATGTTCCGGGGAGACAACCAGAGGCTGCTCAGCCGCGGCCCGCTCTTCCGACCGACGGACGGCCTCAAGATTATCGCCCGCGGGCACGTCAGCGTCTACGAGCGGGACGGCCAGTACCAGCTCTACGTCAGGGAGATGCAGCCCGACGGGGTCGGCTCTCTCTACCTCGCCTTCGAGCAGCTCAAGGCCAAGCTGGCCGCTGAGGGGCTGTTCGATCAGGCCGCGAAGCGAGAGCTGCCGCTCGTCCCGCGGCGCGTCGGCGTGGTCACTTCGCCGACAGGCGCGGCCCTGCGCGACATCATCACCGTGGCCCGGCGTCGCTACCCCAACGTCCACCTCGTTCTCTCGCCGGCCGCGGTCCAGGGCGAGGGGGCGGCGGCCGATCTCATCCGGGCGCTGGGGCTCCTTGACGAGCGGGACGACATCGACGTGATCATCCTCGCCCGGGGAGGCGGCTCCATCGAGGAGCTCTGGGCCTTCAACGACGAGGGCCTGGCCAGGGCGATCCGGGCGGCGCGGCACCCGGTGGTCACCGGAGTGGGGCACGAGACGGACGTGACGATCGCCGACCTCGCGGCCGACCGGCGGGCGGCCACCCCGTCGAGCGCCGCCGAGCTCGTCGTGCCGGCCAAAGCCGAGCTGGCCCGGGCGGTGGGGGTCCTCACCGGACGCCTGGAGCGGGCCTGCCGGGGCTTTGTCGACCGGCGGCGGGAGGCCGCGGCGAAGCTCGCGGCCGCGGCCGTCCTGAGCTACCCCGAACGCCTGCTCGAGGCCCGCCGGCAGCGGGTGGACGACCTCGCGGCGGACCTGCGGGGAGTGATGGAGCGGTTCCTGGAAAGGCTTCGTCTCAGGCGGGACGCCCTGGCCGGCCGCCTGGACGCCCTGAGTCCCCTGGCCATCCTTACCCGGGGCTACGCCCTGTGCCGCCGGAGCGACGACGGGCGGGTGGTGTCCTCGGTGACGGCGGTGGCCCCCGGGGAGAGAGTCGATGTGCTGGTGTCCGACGGCCGCCTCGAGTGCGACGTCCGTGCGGTCGAGGGTGGGGTCGTGGGCCCGGAGGGAGGCGAATAGACATGACCGGAAGCGATGCGGCCGCCGGGGCGGCCGGGACCGAGATGTCGTTCGAGGACGCCCTCAGGCGTCTCGAGGAGGTTGTCGGGGAGCTCGAACGGGGCGGCCAGACCCTCAACGAGGCGCTTGGCCTCTTCGAGGAAGGCATCCGCCTCTCACGGACACTCACGGCCAAGCTGGACGCGGCCGAGGCCCGGATAGACCGGATAGTCGAGACCGCCTCCGGCGCGACGCGGCTCGAGCCGTTTGAGAACGACGAGGATGGGGGGTTAGAGCGGTGACCGGAAGCATCGCCGAGGCGTACGGCCGCAGGCTGGCTTTGGTGAACTCCGGGCTCGAGGCCGTCCTCCCGCCCGCGGGTCGTGAACCCCGCCGGCTGCACGAGGCCATGAGGCACGCCGTCTTCGGCGGCGGCGGCGGGAAGCGGCTGCGGCCCGTTCTGCTTCTCTCGGCGGCCGCCGACCTCGGCGTGGCTGACGACCGCGCTCTTCCGGCGGCCCTGGCTCTCGAGCTGGTCCACTGCTACTCCCTCGTCCACGACGATCTCCCCTGCATGGATGACGCCGGCGAACGGCGCGGGGCGCCGTCGGTTCACGCCGCCTTCGGGTACGCCGTGGCCCTTCTGGCCGGCGACGCTCTCCTGACTCAGGCCTTTGAGATTCTCGGGCGGGCGGCGAACTCCGGTCTGCCCCGCCCGGGCGAGCTCCTGGTCGAACTGGCCACGGCCGCCGGGAGCGGCGGGATGGTCGGCGGGCAGGACCTCGACCTCGCTCTGGGCGAAGGCGGGGCCGGGCCGGCTGGTCCCGACCTGGTCTTGCGCGTTCATCGAATGAAAACGGCGCCTCTTTACGGTTTCGCTCTGGTCGCCCCGGCCCATCTCGCCGGGGTCTCCGCGGCCGAAGTCCGGCGCTGGAGAGAAGCCGGGGTCAACTTCGGCCTGGCCTTCCAGGCCGCGGACGACCTTCGGGACGCCAGCGAGGACCGGCGGGCCCCGAATCTGGCCAAGGCTGCGGGAACGGCCCGGGCCCGCGAGATGGCCCGGGAATCCCTGCGAGAGTGCGAGGCAGCCCTCATCGACCTCGCCGGCCTGGAGTCCGGGACCTTGGCCCTCGTCCGGGCCGCGGCGCGGGAGATGGGGCTCTAGGGGACCTCTAGAGGGCCCCAAGCGTGCTTTTTCGCCGGCGACCGCTCGTGCTATAATGGAGCCGCTCGTCAGGACGACAGCCCGGGCAGCGGCCTGCGGCTCCGGACCCGACGGGCTGACAAGATGATAGCGTTGGGAGGCTGGTGGCGCAGTATCCTAGTCGGTGCCGTCGCTTATAAGGGCGGGGCTAAAAATCCGCCAAGGGCACATCGATGAAGTTCCTGGTGCTGGCCTGCGACGCCCAGTCGCGGGTTGGTGCTGGGAGTTAAGGAGCGGGGGCAGCCCGCAAAGGCATGTGGGTGGGACCCTCGCTTCGCGGAGACCCAAGGCTCGTGGTCTGGTCTAGTGGGCCGGCTACGACTTGGGGTGGAACCTGCATCCGGGCGCAGACTGGGTGCAGCGTAGCCTGCCTTGAGCGGCGGTGGCGGACGGTCGTCCACGAGGTCCGCGTCCATGGGCCCAGGACGGGACCTGGTTCGATACGACCCAAAACCATCGTTCGCAAAAAAGGCTAAGAAGCGGTCAGCACCGCCGAGGAAAACTCCTAGGCTGTTCAGCATCCTGAGGCGAACCGGGGATTACAGTGTGCTCTAAGTGGTAATCCAGCTCCGTCCTGGGCAACCGGACGGGGGCCTCGTAAAGGGAAACCGCCCCGGCGGTAACGCTTGGGTGAGGCTTGGGAAATCCTGCTGGACCTAAGACACAACGTTTACTCGGTCCGCTGCCACCTGACTCTCAATCTCTTGAAAGGTGACCTGAGGCTTGCCACATCCGAACCGGAGAGAGGGCCTGGCCAGCGACGTGCGACGGCTGGCCGGGGTCTTCCTGACCACGTTCGTGCTGGCCGTAGCGTTCTCCCTCCTCTCCGACACCGTCCTGCGGAAGACTACGATTCTCCTGGCGACGCTCGTCCTGGCGGTCATAATCCTCGTCGGCATCCTCGCCGACATCGTGGGGTTGGCCGTAGCTACGGCGGGGCGCGCGCCGCTGAACGCGATGGCGGCGAAGAAAGTGCCGGGGGCCCGCCAGGGACTCCGGCTCGTCAGGAACGCGCCCCGCGTCGCCACCATCTTCAACGACCTCGTCGGCGACATTTGCGGGACGGTGAGCGGCGCGGCCGGAGCGGCCATCGTCTTCCGGGTGGCCCTAAGCCGCCCCGGCGTCGACGAGGGGCTCTGGACGGTCCTCCTGGTCTCGGTCATCGCCGCCCTCACCGTCGGCGGCAAGGCCCTGGGGAAGCGCATCGCCCTGGTGAACTCGGACCGAATAGTCCACCAGCTTGGGAAGATTCTGTGGTGGCTTGAAGAACACCTGGGTCTCGTCGTACTGGCTGAGCCAGCGACCCGCCGGGCGCCGAGGAGGAGGACCAACTCTTCTTGAGCGACGCGATAACGTCTGCTGCTGCGCCTGGTGAAAAAACCGCGGCCGCCGGCCCTAGCCCCGGCAGACCCGCCGGGGGGACAAGCCCGGGGCGGGGATCGGCCCCTCCGACCCCCGGACGACGCGCTTCCGATGAGGAAACCGCAGCCGGGGTTCTTGCCGGCCTGCGCGGTCCCGAGGACCTCAAGGCCCTGCCGGCCGCTAGGCTCCCCGAGCTCGCCGCGGAGATACGCCGGCGGATCATCGATACGGTGTCGCGGACAGGTGGGCACCTCGCACCGAACCTCGGAGTCGTGGAGCTGACCATTGCTCTGCACCGCGTGTTCTCGAGCCCGCGCGACCGCATCATCTGGGATGTGGGGCACCAGACCTACGCCCACAAGCTTCTGACGGGCCGCGCCGAGCGATTCAACACCCTCCGGCAGGAGAACGGCCTCTCCGGGTTCCCGCGGCGCTCTGAGAGCCCTCACGATGTCTTCGAGACCGGCCACGCCAGTACCTCGGTCTCGGCTGCGCTCGGCATCGCGGCCGCGCGCGATCTCAAGCGGGACGACTACTCGGTCGTGGCCGTTATCGGCGACGGAGCCCTGACCGGGGGGATGGCCTTCGAGGCCCTGAACAACGCGGGCCACATGAAGACGCACCTCATCGTCGTCCTGAACGATAACGAGCTCTCCTACGGGCCGACCGTGGGTGGCCTGGCCTCCCATCTGAGCCGCCTCCGCTCCCATCCGGTCTACTTCCGGGTTAGGCGCGACCTCGAGTCCTTCGTGAAGAACCTTCCTCTCATTGGACCGGCCCTCTACTACCTGGGCGGGCGGATCAAGGGCAGCGTGAAGTACCTCGTCGTCCCCGGCATCCTCTTCGAGGAGCTCGGCTTCACCTACCTCGGGCCCGTGGACGGGCACAACCTAGCCCAGCTCGAGGAGTTCCTGGAGCGGGCCAAGATGATCCGCGGGCCGGCGTTCGTCCACGTCATAACCAAGAAAGGGAAGGGCTACCCTCCGGCCGAGGCCGACCCGGACCGCTTCCACGGCATCGGGCCGTTTGACATTGCCACCGGCCTCGACCTGGCCGAGCCTCCGATCACTGGACCTAACGGCCCGTCGACAGCCGTCAACAACCACGGACCCTCGAGCGCCCTGAACAGCCACGCGCTGCCGCGTCCCACCTACACGCAGGTCTTCGGACAGACCCTGCTCGAGCTCGGAAGCCGTGACGACCGCATCGTGGCCATTACCGCGGCCATGGCGTCGAGCACGGGGGTCCTGCCCTTCGCCCGCTCCTTCCCCAAGCGCTGGTTCGACGTCGGCATCTCCGAGCAGCATGCGGTGACCTTCGCCGCCGGCCTGGCCGCCGAGGGGCTTAGGCCGGTGGTGGCCGTCTACTCCACCTTCCTCCAGCGTGCCTATGACCAGATCCTGCACGATGTCTGTCTCCAGCGGCTGCCGGTGACGTTCGTCCTCGACCGCGGGGGGCTCGTCGGCGCCGACGGGCCGACCCATCACGGCGCCTACGACCTCAGCTACCTTCGGGCCATGCCGGGGATGGTGGTCATGGCCCCGAAGGACGAGAACGAGCTCAGGCACATGCTCAAGACAGCCCTGTACCTCGGGGGCCCCGCGGCCGTCCGCTACCCGCGGGGCCCGGGCCCCGGGACGCTGGCGGAGGGCGAGCCGCGGCGTCTGGAGGTCGGGCGGGCGGAGATCCTGCGGGATGGCGGCGACCTGGCCATCGTCGCCATAGGCTCCATGGTCGTTCCCTCCCTGGAAGCGGCGGAGCGGCTGGGGACCGCGGGCCTCCGGGCGGCGGTCGTCAACGCCCGCTTCGCCGCACCGGTGGACGGGAACCTAATCGTCCGGCTGGCCCGCGAGACGGGGAGAATCCTGACCGTGGAGGAGAACGTGGCCAAGGGCGGCTTCGGGGCGGCGGTGGTCGAGACCTTGACCGGGGCGGGGCTGACCGTCGGCGTCAAGGGGGTCCGGGTCAGGCGACTGGCCCTCCCCGATGAGCCCGTGGAGCACGGCCGGGCCGAGACCCTCCGCCGCCGGTACGGGCTCGACGCCGAGGGCATCGCCCGGGCGGCGGCCGCCCTGGTCCGGGACGAGGCCGGCGCGGTTGACGGAGGTCGGCGCGGCTGACGGGAGGGGAGGCCGGTGGGGGCTCGGGGAGACGGACCTGACCGGCGCAGGCTCGACGCCCTCCTCGTCGAACGAGGCCTGGCGGCGAGCCGGACCGAGGCCCAGGCGCTCGTAGTGGCCGGACGCGTCCGCGCCGGAGGTCGGGCCGCGGACAAGCCCGGACGCCGCTACCCGGCCTCGGTCGACCTCGAGGTCGAGCGTCCCCCGCACCGCTACGTCTCCCGCGGCGGCCTCAAGCTGGAGAAAGCCCTCGACCAGTTCGGACTCGACGTGACCGGCCTCTCGTGCCTCGACGTCGGGGCGTCGACCGGCGGATTCACCGACTGCCTCCTCCAGCGCGGGGCCGGGCGGGTCTACGCCGTGGACGTAGGCTACGGTCTTCTGGCCTGGAAGCTCAGGAGCGACGACCGGGTCGTCCCCCTCGACCGCACCAACGCACGCTATCTCGACCGCGAGTCTTTCCGGCGGGCGGTCGAGGCCCAGGGGCGCGACCTGGTCTGGCCGGCTCTGGCCACGATCGACGTCTCCTTCATCTCCCTCCTTAAGGTCGCCCCCGCCGTGGTCGGGCTTCTGGAGCCTCCCTGGCAGATCATCGCTCTCGTCAAGCCGCAGTTCGAGGCTGGGCGGACAAAGGTCGGGTCGGGAGGGGTGGTCCGGGACCCGGAGACCCACGTCGGGGTCCTGGAGAAGGTGACGGCCGGCCTGGCGGCGATAGGACCGGCCGACGTCGCCGGCCTCACGCCCTCGCCCGTCCGCGGCCCGGAGGGGAACGTCGAGTACCTCCTCTGGCTCGTCGGCCCCTCCGACCGGCCCGAAGGGGGGCACCCCGCACCCGAGGCGATCCGGAAGGCCGTCTCGGACGGTCTGGCCGTCGGGCCCGTCCCCTAGCCGGGGTCGCTCTCCGGCCTCCGGCCGGCGGCCGCCTGGGCGCGGGCCCGGCGGAGCTCGTCCTTGGTCCTCCGCCCCTGGTCCAGCATCTCGCGGGCGTGGGCCAGGGTTATGGGGGTCGGCGGGTGGCCGGCGAGCATCCGGGCGACCTCGTGGACCCGGCCGTCGGGGTCGAGGGTCCTGACCAGGGTTGCGGTCCGGTTACCGGAGGTCTCTTTCAGGATGAGATGGTGGGCGTCGGTCAGGCTGGCTATCCGCGCGAGGTGGGTGACGCAGACCACCTGTCGCGAGAGGGCTATGGTCGCGAGTTTCTCGCCGACGGCCTGGGCCGCGCCGCCTCCAACGCCGCTGTCTATCTCGTCGAAGATCATCGTCGGGATCTCGTCGCTCTCGGCCAGGATGGCCTTCAGGGCGAGCATGACCCGCGACATCTCTCCGCCGGAGGCGATGCGGCTGAGCGGGCGGGGTGTTTCGCCCGGGTTCGCCGAGAAGAGGAACTCCACCCGTTCGGCCCCGCGGGGACCGGGAGGGTCCTCGGGCTCGAAGGCCACGGAGAACCGGGCGTCCTTCATCCCGAGCTCGGCCAGGGCCGCCTCGACCGTCGCCTCGAGGTTTCCGCAGACGGTCCGGCGGGCCGCCGAGAGGCGCCCGGCCAGTTCGTCGAGGCGCGCGCGAGCGCGCCCGGCTTCCTCCTCGAGCCGGGCCAGGAGTTCGGCGGCGTTCTCGAGCCGGCCGAGCTCCTCGCGGCAGCGCGCGACGAAGGCCAGGATGTCGGCGACAGAGGCCCCGTACTTGCGTTTGAGGGCGCTGATGAGGTCGAGACGGCTCTCGACCTCGGCCAGGCGAGTCGGGTCGGCGAGGACTCCGTCGCGATACCGGCGCACGTCACGGCTCACGTCGTCGAGCTGGTAGGCCGCCTGACGCACGGTCTCGAGCAGCGGGGAGACCGAAGGGTCGAGGGCTGCGAGTTCCTCGAGGGCGGCCAGGGCCCGGCCGATCTGGTCGTGGGCCGAGCTCTGGCCGGCGCCCTCGGCCGAATAGAGGGAGGCGTAAGCCCGGCCGGCCGCCTCGCGGCGCTTCTCGGCCCCGGCGAGGAGCCTCCTCTCCGCCTGGAGCTCCTCCTCTTCGCCTTCCCGCAGACGGGACCGTTCTATCTCCTCGACCTGGAAGGCGAGAAGGTCCAGGCGGCGGGCCCGGTCCCGCTCGTCGCCGGCGAGGGACCTCATCTCCTCCACGGTCTTCCGCCACTCCCGGTGGGCCCGGGCGACCTCGGCCCTGAGAGAGGCGGTCTCCCGGCCTCCGAAAGCGTCCAAGAGGTCGACGTGACGTTCGGGCCGGAGGAGGGACTGGTGCTCGTGCTGGCCGTGGATGTCGATGAGGTGCTGGGTTATCTCGCGGAGGACGGACAGGGTCACCGTCCGGCCGTTGACGCGGCAGGTGGCCCGGCCGTCGACCGGCACCTCTCTCGAGACGACCAGGGTCGCCTCCTGGGGGTCGCCGAGGCCGAGCTCGTCCACCAGCCGGCGCACCCCGGGAAGGCGGGAGAGGTCGAAGACGACCTCGACGACGGCGCGGTCGGCTCCGGTCCGGATGACGTCGGCCGAGGCCCGGCCGCCGAGGGCGAGCTCAACGGCGTCGATGAGGATGGACTTGCCCGCCCCGGTCTCCCCGGTGAGGACGTTGAGCCCCGCGGAGAGAGCGAGCCGTACACTGTCTATTAGCGCGAAGTTGCGGATGGAGATCTCTGCGAGCAAAGCGCCCACGCTCCCTCCGGAGGTCTCCGTCAGGCGTGGAGGCCGCCTTCGGGCAGCTTCCGGCGGAGGACCTCGAAGAAGTTCCAGTCCCTGCGTCTCACCAGGCGGGCGACCACGGGGGCCCGCCGGACGGTTATCGGATGATGGGGGTCGAGGGTGTAGACCTCCTGACCGTCCACGGTCATCACCGACTCGCGGACGGCGAGGTGGTTCTCCTGGTAGCGGACCTCTATCGTCGCCTCCGGAGCGACCACCACCGGACGCGAGTAGAGCGTGTGCGGGCAGACGGGTGTCAGGACGAGAAGGCTCAGGGACGGGTCGACGATGGGCCCGCCGGCGGACAGGGAGTAGGCCGTGGAGCCCGTCGGAGTGGCCACGATGAGGCCGTCACCGGAGAAGGAAGCCAGGCGGGAGCTGTCGACGAAGGCCTCGACGTGGACGAGCCGGGCGTAGGAGGTCTTGTGGAAGGTCAGCTCGTTGAGGGCGATGACCACGCGCCTTTCCCCGCCGCGGAGGGTCACCGCGGCCTCGACCATCGCCCTCTCGTCGAGCTTACTCTCGCCGGAGATGATGGCGGGGAGCTCGGCCTCGATCTCCCGCGGTTCCAGCTCCGTGAGGAAACCCAGGCGGCCGAAGTTCACCCCGAGGAGCGGGGTACCGGCCGGAGCGAGAAGGCGGGCCGCCCGGAGGAGGGTCCCGTCTCCGCCCAGGACGACCGCGAGGTCGAGCCGGGCGGCGTCCTCCGGGAGGCGAACCGCGTGGGCGTCAAGGCCAAGCTCGCCGGCGATGTCGGCGTCGACAAGACACTCGACTCCGGCCCGGGAGATGGTCTGGAAGAGCTTGACGCCGGTATCGGCCGCCCCCGGCTTGTCCAGGTTGGCCATGATGACCACCGTGCGCCGGCTCACCGGTCCACCACCCCTCCGGCAGTCTAGACCCGGTCGGACCTGGCCGTCATCGGCTACGCTGCCCGCCGGACCTTTCCCTATTCGCGCCCCCGGACGGGCTTCCTTGTCCGCGGGCATAGGACCCTCCGGCGGCGGACAAGTTAGCCGGGTAGTCGGAGCTTCCGGGTAGTCGGAGCTTGGGGAGTGGTCGTTCCTCGTGCCTAGGCGCCCCACCCGTCCCGCGGCGGCCCTCGTCCTCTCGGTCCTCGTCCTGGTTGTCGCCTTCAGCCCCCCCGTCCGCAGTCTGACAAGCCTGCCGGGGGAGATGCGCCTCCTCCTCGGGGAGGAGGAGCGGGTGGAGATAATCGGTCTACCCATCCCGGCCGTCATCCGAGCCGACCGCGACGGGCTCATCCACATCAACGACGAGGTGGCGCGGGGCGGCGAGTGGCGGGTCAACCTGGCCGCCCCCCTGGCCCTGAGGCCGCTCACCGAAGGGCGCTGCCAGCTCGATCTCGCTCTCTTCGGGTTGTTCTCGCTGAGGCGCATCGCCGTGGAGGTGGTCCCGCGGGTGGAGGTCGTCCCCGGGGGGGAGTCAATCGGCATCCTTCTCCGGACGCGAGGGGTGACGGTGGTCGGACACGCCCCCGTCGACTCCGCCGCCGGCCCCCGCTACCCCGCCCGGGACGCGGGGGTCCGCGTTGGCGATACCATCGTCCGCATCGACGGGGTCGAGGTCAAGAGCAACCAGCACATTGTCTTCCTGGTGAACCGCTGCGCCCGGGAGGGCCGTCCGGTCCCGGTGGAGGTCGTCCGGGGAGGAGAGGTCCTGAGCCTCGAGGTCACGCCGGGCTACAGCGAGCGCGAGCGGGTCTACCAGCTCGGGCTCTTCGTGCGCGACGGGGCCGCGGGCGTCGGGACCCTCACTTTCCTCGAACCCGAGTCGGGGATATTCATGGCTCTCGGGCACGTCGTCGCCGATTCGGCCACGAACCGACCTCTTGAGGTGAGCGACGGGCGGATTGTCAGGGCCTCGGTGGCCCGCATCATCCCTGGCCGGCGAGGTGAGCCGGGCGAGAAGGAGGGTACCTTCGTCGACAACCGCGACGTCATCGGGACGATAACCGCCAACACGGAGTTCGGGATAGTCGGGGTGCTCACGGCGACGGATAACGCTCTCGGCGGGAGAGTGCCGGTAGCCCTGGCGCGGGAGGTGCGGCCGGGTCCGGCCGAGATCCGGACCGTCGTGGACGGGCAGCGCGTGGAGCGCTTCACCGTGGAGATAGTCAGGGTGGACAGGACCCAGACCTCGCCGGCCGGGAAGGGGATAACGCTGCACATCACCGACCCCCGGCTCCTGGAAGCCACCGGGGGCATCATCCAGGGGATGAGCGGGAGCCCCATCCTTCAGGACGGCCGGCTGGTGGGAGCGGTCACCCATGTCTTCGTCAACGACCCCAGCCGGGGCTACGGGGTCTTCGCCGAGTGGATGGTCAGGGCGGCCGAACTGCTCCCGACCCCTGAAGGGGCCGGAGAGAGCGCTCTCCCGGCAACGGGACTGGCGGCTTGTTGTTCGACAAAACGAGAATCTAATTACAAATCTGGAAGGAACGGCCAGGGGGAAGGTCGAAAGGGAGAACCCGCAGGGGGGAGGGAGGACCATAACTAAGGGAGGACGAGAGCCTTGTCCAGGGTGAAAGTGCTGCTGGCGGATGACAACAAGGAGTTCTGCGAGCTGTTCAGGGACTACATAGGGGGGCACGATGACCTCGACCTCGTGGGAGTGGCCCTCAACGGGCTGGAGGTCTTCGACCTCATCGAGGAGACCCGCCCGGATGTCCTGGTTCTCGACATCATCATGCCTCATCTCGACGGCATCGGTGTCCTGGAGAGATTGGTCCGCGACGAGGCGGGACGGCCGAAGGTGATCTTGCTCACGGCCTTCGGCCAGGAGTCCGTTACCCAGAGGGTGGTCGAACTCGGGGCGGACTACTACGTTCTGAAGCCGTTCAACCTCGATGTCCTGGCCGATAGGATCCGGCAGGTCGCCCTATCCTCGCGGCGTGTCCCGCCGGCCCCGGCGAGGGTCCGGAACCTCGAGGTCGAGGTGACCAACATCATCCACGAGGTCGGCATCCCGGCCCACATCAAGGGCTACTTCTATCTCCGTGACGCCATTCTCATGGTCGTGCACCGCGTCGACTATCTCGGGGCCATCACCAAGGAGCTCTACCCGGCGGTGGCGGCCAAGTACGGCACTACCCCGAGCCGGGTCGAGCGGGCTATCCGTCACGCTATCGAGGTCGCCTGGAACCGGGGGAACATCGAAGCCATCACCCGCCTCTTCGGCTACACGGTGAGTCACGAGCGCGGTAAGCCCACCAACTCGGAGTTCATCGCCATGATAGCCGACAAGCTGCGCATGGAGCTGCGGCTGACCGGGTCCTGACCCGGCCGGAGCGCCTCTGGCGACCCCGGAAGCGGCCGCCCCGGGCCCGCACGGACGGGCCCGGGGCGGTCGCGCGCTCTCGCGGCGGAGGAATCGTCCGGCCCGGCCACGAATAGTCCACCCCGGACCCGAGGTGAGTAAGATGGCCGCGGGCGAGACGAATCCCTCAGGAGGTGGCCCGGCTCCAGAAACGACATGGGCATATTCGATAAGATGGCGCAGCACCGCCACGAACAGGTGGTCTTCTGCCACGATAGGGTCTCAGGGCTGAAGAGCATAATCGCCATCCACGACACAACCCTGGGACCGGCCCTCGGCGGCACGAGAATGTGGCCCTACAAGTCGGAAGAGGAGATGCTGGAAGACGTCCTGAGACTCTCTCGGGGCATGACCTACAAGTCCGCGGCCGCCGGAAGCAACTTCGGCGGGGGGAAAGCTGTAATCTGGGGGGACCCGGCAACCGATAAGGGCGAGCTGCTCTTCAGGGCGCTGGGTCTTTTCGTGCACTCCCTGGCCGGTCGGTTCATCACCGGGACCGACGTGGGCACGGTGGCCGACGACTTCGTCCACGCCCGGAGCGTGACGCCCTACCTGGTCGCCCTCCCGGAGGAGCACGGCGGCAGCGGGGACTCCTCGCTGACCACGGCCTTCGGGGTCTGGCACGGGATGCGGGCCTGCGCCGAGGAGGTCTTCGGGTCGCCCTCTCTGAAGGGGCTCAGGGTCGCGGTCCAGGGCGTCGGCAAGGTCGGCTACCGCCTCTGCGGCTACCTCAGCGAGGAGGGCGCCGAAGTCATCGTCAGCGACGTCTCCGAGGCCAACCTCAACCGGGTCAAACGCGAGCACAAGGTCGAGGTGGTCTCTCCTGAGGAGATCATCGACACCGAGTGCGACATCTTCTCCCCCAACGCTCTCGGCGGAGTCGTTAACGACGAGACCGTAGGCAGGTTCAGGACCAGGATAGTGGCTGGGGCCGCCAACAACCAGCTGGCCGAAGACCGCCACGGAGACGAGCTCCACCGCCGGGGGATTCTCTACGCCCCGGACTACGTCATCAACGCCGGCGGCCTCATCCAGGTGTCGGAGGAGTTCCCGAGCTTCAGCCGCGAGCGGGCCATGAGGCGCGCCGCGGCCATCTACGACAGCCTGAGGCGCATCTTCGCCATCTGCCGGCGGGACGGAATCGCGCCCCACAAGGCGGCTGACGTGCTGGTGGAGGAGCGGCTGGCCGAGATATCCGGCTGCCGCCTCTACCTTCCGGAGCCCGGCGGGACGGCCGGGGCCCTCGACCGCTCCTGAGGTCGGCCCGAAGTCCGGCCCTTCGTGAGATGACGGTCCGCGACAACGCGCGCAAGGCAGGGGAGGACTCCGATGGAAGTCTTCGTAGGCATGCAGAAGCACGGGTTCGAGCAGGTGGTGTTCTGCTACAATGAGAGCGCGGGGCTGAAGGCCATCATCGCCATCCACGACACCACCCTCGGCCCGGCTCTCGGTGGTCTCCGGATGTGGCCCTACGCCACCGAGGAGGACGCCGTGTTCGACGTTCTTCGTCTGGCCCGGGGGATGACCTACAAGGCGGCGGCCGCAGGCCTGAACCTGGGCGGAGGCAAGGCCGTGATCATCGCCGACCCCCGGCGCGACAAGTCCGAGGCCCTCTTCCGGGCCTTCGGACGCTTCGTCCAGTCCCTGGGCGGGCGCTATATAACGGCCGAGGACGTCGGGACCACCGTCGAGGACATGGACTATATCCACATGGAGACCGACTACGTCACGGGCGTTTCGACGGCCTACGGCTCGAGCGGCGATCCGTCTCCGGCGACGGCCTTCGGGGTCTGGCGGGGGATGAAGGCCTGCGCCAAGGAGGCTTTCGGGAGCGAGAGCCTGGCCGGGAAGCGGGTGGCCATCCAGGGTGTCGGCCACGTCGGCCAGAACCTCGCCCGGCACCTCTATGACGAGGGGGCGAGGCTGGTCGTCTCCGATATCAACGAGGAGGCGGTCGCCAGGGCCCGGGCCGAGTTCCGGGCCGAGGCGGTCGACCCTGAAGCCATTTACGACGTGGAGTGTGATATATTCTCACCGTGCGCCCTCGGCGCCGTCCTGAACCCGGAGACCATCCCGCGCCTGAAGACGCGGGTCGTCGCCGGAGCCGCCAACAACCAGCTGCTCAGCGATTCGGACGGCGACACCCTGCACGAGAGGGGCATTCTCTACGCCCCGGACTACGTGATCAACGCCGGCGGGCTCATCAACGTGGCCGACGAGCTCGAGGGCTACAACCGCGACCGGGCCTTCAAGAAGATCACCGGCATCTACGCGAACATCGAGAAGGTTATCGGTATCTCGAAGCGCGACCGCATCCCGACCTATCGAGCGGCCGACCGGCTCGCCGAGGAGCGCATCGGTCTTATCGGACAGCAGAAGCGGATGCACCTGCCCTGCTGCGACGCTCCGGCCTGAGGGGCGGCCACGCCGGCCGCCGGCCTGGCCCTAAACAACAACGATTTACGACCAGGGCCGACCGCCCGGCTCGACCGGACGGCGGCTCGGGTCTTGAAGGGGGACGAAGGCTTGAAGGGCCTTGTCTTTTTTGACGAGGACCGGTGCAAGGGTTGCGGCCTGTGCGTGCCGGTCTGTCCGAAGGACGTCATCCGGATGGCCGACCGGATAAACGTCCGCGGCTATCCGCCCGCCGAAGCGGTCGAACCCGAACGCTGCACCGGGTGCGGGCTCTGCGCCAGGATGTGCCCTGACACGGTCATCCGGGTCTACCGCCAGACGCCGGCCAGGGCCGGCAAGGGCTGAAGGAGGACGTCATCGTGAGCGGCAAGGTCCTGATGAAAGGGAATGAGGCTCTGGCCGAAGCGGCCGTCCGGGCCGGGTGCCGTTTTTTCTTCGGCTACCCCATAACGCCGCAGAACGAGATCCCCGAGTACATGTCCGGCCGCCTGCCGGAGGTCGGCGGCCAGTTCATCCAGGCCGAGTCCGAGCTGGCGGCGATAAACATGGTCTACGGGGCCGGAGGGGCTGGGGCCCGGGCGATGACCTCGAGCTCGAGCCCTGGGGTGAGCCTCAAACAGGAGGGCATCTCCTACATGGCCGCGGCTGAGGTCCCCGGGGTCATCGTCAACATGGTCCGCGGCGGCCCCGGGCTGGGCGGTATCCAGCCGGCCCAGTCCGACTACTTCCAGGCCACCCGGGGCGGAGGCCACGGGGACTACCGGACGATAGTCTTCGGCCCGGCGACGGTCCAGGAGATGGTCGACGTCGTCGGGAAGGCCTTCGAACTCGCCGACAAGTACCGGACCCCGGTGGTCATCCTCGGGGACGGCATGTTGGGCCAGATGATGGAGCCGGTGGTCCTGCCCGAGCCGATCGACCCGGCGAGCCTGCCGCCCAAGGCCTGGGCGACGACCGGGACCGGAGGGCGCCGCCCGCCGGTTGTGATCAACTCTCTCTACCTGGACGCCGCCGAGTGCGAGGCCATGAACCGGAGGCTCCAGGCCAAGTACAGGGAGATCTGCGCCAGGGAGCAGATGGCCGAGATAGCCTTTCCTGACTCCGAGTATTTCGTCGCGGCCTACGGTACGACGGCCAGAATCTGCCGGATGGCCATCCAGGAGGCGAGGGCGCGAGGGCACCGCGTCGGTCTCCTCCGCCCGGTGACCCTCTGGCCCTTCCCGGCCGAGGCCTTCGAGACGGTCATCGGACGGGCCAAGGGCTTCCTGACGGTTGAGATGAGCCTCGGCCAGATGGTCGAGGACGTCCGGCTGGTCGTGGCCGGCCGGGCGCCCGTCAGTTTCTACGGACGCACGGGCGGGGTGGTACCGTCAAGCGACGAGATCCTCATCGAAATAGAGAAGATGGTCGAGGGAGGTGGGTCGATGTGACCAGCCGCGACACGGAGCGTCCCCTGGGGGCCGAGGTGGTCTACGAGCGCCCGAGAGCCCTGGCCGACGTGGTGACCCACTACTGCCCCGGCTGCACGCACGGTATCGCCCATCGTCTGGTCGCCGAGGTCCTGGACGAGCTCGACGTCGCCGGACGGGCCATCGGGGTGGCCTCGGTCGGCTGCTCCGTGCTGGCCTACAAGTACTTCAACGTGGACATGCAGCAGGCGGCCCACGGCCGCGCCCCGGCCGTGGCCACGGGAATCAAGCGGGTCCATCCCGAGGCCGTGGTCTTCACCTACCAGGGCGACGGTGACCTTGCGGCCATCGGCACGGCCGAGATCATCCACGCCGCCATGCGGGGCGAGAACCTGACGGTGATCTTTATCAACAATGCCATCTTCGGGATGACCGGCGGCCAGATGGCTCCAACCACCCTTGTCGCCCAGAAGACCACGACGACGCCCCGCGGTCGTGACCCCGCGCGGGCGGGGTACCCCATCCGGGTCTGCGAGATGGTCTCCGTCCTGGACGGGGCGGGCTACGTCGCCCGGGCTGCCCTCTCCAGCCCGAGCAACATCGCCCGGGCCAAGAAAGCGGTCCGCAAGGCCTTCGAGAGCCAGCTCGGCGGCTACGGCCTCGGGCTCGTGGAGCTCCTGTCGAGCTGCAACGTCAACTGGGGGATGAGCCCCGGCGATGCCCTGAGGTGGATAGAGACCGACATGATCCCCGTCTATCCTCTCGGGGTCTTCAAGGACCGGAGCGAGGCCGGAGCCGAGGCCGCCCGGATGGAGGTGGCCGGATGAGACTCGCGGTCATCATGGCCGGCTTCGGAGGCCAGGGTGTGATGTCCATGGGGCAGCTCCTGGCCTACGCCGGGATGTTCGAAGGGAAGGAGGTCACCTGGCTCCCGTCCTACGGCCCGGAGATGCGGGGCGGCACAGCGAACTGCACGGTCATTGTCTCCGATGAGCCGGTGGCCTCGCCCGTCGAGACCAAGCCGGACGCGTGCATCATCATGAACCGGCCCTCCCTGGACCGCTTCGAAGGGGCGGTCGTGCCAGGCGGTCTTCTGGTCATCAACACCTCGCTCTGCGACAAGCCGGCCTCGCGGGGCGACCTCCGGGTCGTCGCCCTACCGGCGACCGACCTCGCCGCCGAGCTCGGCGATGTGCGGGTGGCGAACATGGTCGCCTTGGGGGCATTTCTCGCGGTCGAGCCCGTGGTCCAGGCGGCCTCGGTCGTCGACGCCCTGAAGAAAGCCCTGCCGGCCCACCGGCAGAATCTCATACCCCTGAACGAACGGGCTCTGGCTCTTGGGGCCGAGACAGCGCGAGCCCAGCTGACGGCCTGAGCCGCCGCCGGGCGGGTGACCGAGGCGGCGACCGCCGGGCCCGGCGGCGGTGACAGGACGGCCCTCCCCAAGCGGAGGGCCGCTGGGGTGCTGGGACGCCTGAGGAAATCGGAGGGACCCGCGTGACTCGCTCCCAACTCATCCTGGTGGTGGACGACGAGCCGGCCCTGGTGGACGTCGTCACCTACAATTTGAGGCAGGCCGGGTTCGAGACGGTCGTGGCGGGCGACGGTCGCGAGGCCCTGCGGGCGGCGGAGAACCACCGGCCGGACCTCGTCATCCTAGACCTCATGCTGCCGGAGCTCGACGGCCTGACGGTGTGCCGCGCCCTGCGGGAGAGGGACCCGGTCCTCCCGGTGATCATGCTGACGGCCCGGGACGGCGAACTCGACCGCGTCCTCGGGCTGGAGACGGGGGCCGACGACTACCTGACCAAGCCGTTCAGCCCTAGGGAGCTCGTGGCCCGGGTCAGGGCCGTCCTGAGGCGGGCGGCGCGCGAGGGAGCGGGAGCGGGCGCCGGCGACTGCGGAGCGGGGGCCCCGGCTCCCCGCCCGGCCCAGGCCGACCCCATCGACCTGGGCCGCGGGCTCGTGCTCGACCGGCGGGGTCGCGAGGTGCGCCGGGACGGCCGACCCGTCCTCCTTACTCCTACGGAGTTCCGGCTCTTGGAGACCCTAGTGGACCATCCGGGCCAGGCCCTCAGCCGGCGGCAGCTCTTCGACCTCGTCTGGGGCGAGCCGGTCTTCGGGGACGAGCGCACCGTAGACGTACATATTCGGAACCTGCGGGCCAAACTCGAAGCGACACCTTCTGACCCCGAAATCATCGTCACCGTTCGCGGCTACGGCTATAAGCTGCGGCCTCCGGCCGAGCGGGGGGGTGGTCGGTCGTGAGTCCGGCCGAGGCGCCCGCCCCGGCCCGGCGGCCGGCCAGGGGCCTTCTCGTCCGACACGGAGCCCGCGTGGCCCTGACCTTCGTCGGCCTCATCCTCCTGGCTCTTCTGGGGCTCGGGGTCTCCCTCTACCACAGCGAGCGTTCGGTCTACATCGAGCTCCTCGCCGAGAACCTGGCCCGGGCCGCGGCGGTCGCCGGCGAGGAGTTCGGTGAGGCCCGCGACGCCGAGACCCTGGCCATCCTCGTCCGGAAGGTGGCCGACCTGACCGGAACCCGGGTGACCCTCATCGCCCACTCGGGCCTCGTCCTGGCCGACAGCCAGGCCGACCCCGCCCGGATGGAGAACCACGCGGGTCGGCCCGAGGTCCGGACGGCGATCCTCGGCGGCAAGGGGGTGGCCATCCGCTCGAGCCCGACCCTCGGGGAGGAGATGCTCTATATCGCCGTCCCGGCCGGAGACGGGATGGTCGCCCGGCTCGCCGTCCCGATGACCGCCGTCAGGGAGGCCGTCAACCGCCTGCGCTACGCCACACTCCTTCCGCTGGCCGCGGTGGGCGTCCTCGGCGTGGCTCTGGTCCTCGGGCTGACGAGGCGGATGACCGAACCTCTGCGAGAGATGAGCGGTGTCGCCCGGGAGATGGCCGCCGGCAACCTTGAAGTCCGCGCTCCGCTCGAGGGGCCGGTGGAGGTCGCGGAGCTCGGTCAGACGCTGAACCTTCTGGCGGCCAACCTCTCCGAGCGCATGGCCGAGGTCGACGCCTCTCGGGAGAGACTCGAGACCCTCGTCGCCGGGCTTCCGGCCGGGGTCATCGAGATAGACCGGGACTACCGCGTGGTCATGGCCAATCCCGCGGCCGAGCGCATTCTCGGATTCCGGCTGGACCAGGTTCGGGGCAGGCACTACTCCGCCCTCGTCCGGAGTTACGGCCTCGCCCAGGCGGTTCGGACGGTGTTCGAACGAGGCCAGAGCCAGAAGCTCGAGGTGGAACTGGGCGAGGACCCCGACCAGGCCGTGCACGTCAGCGTATCGCCCCTCCGCCACCCGTCGGGAGGAGCCTTTGGGGCGGTGCTCGTCCTCGAGGACCTGGGCCAGACCAGACGGGACGCCCGGATGCGCCGGGACCTCGTGGCCAACGTCTCTCACGAGCTGAAGACCCCGGTCGCCTCCATCCGGGCCCTGGCTGAAACCCTGGCCGCCGGCGCCGCGGGGGATCCGGCCGCCTCGACCCGCTTCCTCGCCCATATCCAGCGGGAGTCCGAGCGCCTGGCCCGCCTGGTCGATGACCTCCTCGAGCTGGCCCGCCTCGAAGCCGAGGAGGTCTCCATGGAGCGCGCGGTCATCGACCCGGTCCGGCCCGTGGTCAGGGCCGTGGAGCGGTTCGCGCCCCTCATGGAGCGGCGGGGCCTGGCTCTCAGCCTGGAGGTCTGCGGGCGCGAGGTCGGCCCCCCCGGTTGGAGGGGCTGGTCCGAGGCCGGCGACGCCGACCGGCTCGACTCAGGCCTGCGGGTGGCCGGAGACGAGCGGTACCTTGAACGGGCCGTGGCCAACCTTCTCGATAACGCCATGAAGTTCACCCCGGAGGGCGGCAGCGTCCGGGTCTCGGTGACCCGCCACGAGGGCGGGAGCCGTGACGAAGGGTCGGGCCGGGTCGAGATCGCCGTCACCGACACCGGCCCGGGTCTCAACCCCGAGGTCATCCCGCTTGTCTTCGGTCGGTTCTACCGGGCCGACCCGGGACGGGCGCGACAGGGCGGGGGCGGCACAGGTCTCGGCCTAGCCATTGTCAAGCACATCGTCCAGCACCACGGCGGGCTGGTCGGAGCCGCCTCCGAAGGGCCCGGCCGGGGTGCCCGTTTCTGGTTCATCCTCCCCCTCGACGACTAGGGCAAGAGGTCCTCGGTTTCTCTCGCAACCCTTAACACAATCTTCACCATCTGCGCGGTCAATCTTGAGGCTCGTCCCATAGGATGAGGGTGGTTGGAAAGCTGGTCCAAGCCGCCGGTCGGACCCGGTTACGCGAGCCGGCCCTGCAGGCGGCGCCAATGGGAGGAGAGATGTTTAGTGAGGAAGGGAAGGAGGAGCGGCAGCACCCCAGCCCGGTTTGCCGTGGCGGCGCTGGTCGTCGCGGTCGCCCTGAGCGGGGCCACCGGCTGCCGGCGCGAGCCTCCGGTGACCGACGGGCTCAGCGGGACCCTGGTCATCCGGGGTTCGGACACCCTCGTCAACCTGTCGGCGGCCTGGGCGGAGGCCTTCATGGAGCTGAACCCGGGTGTCCAGGTCTCTGTGTCCGGAGGTGGTTCCTCGACGGGATTCGCGGCCCTCATCGACGGATCGGGGGACCTCGCCAACGCTTCGCGCCCCATCAAGAGCTCGGAACGGCAGGCTCTTGAGACCAAAGGCAAGCCCGCGGTTGAGCACGTCGTCGCCCTCGACGCGGTAACGATGATCGTCAACCCTTCCAACCCGCTCGAATCATTGACAATGGGTCAGCTCGCCGATATCCTGACCGGCCGGGTGACCAACTGGAGGCAGGTTGGGGGTTCCGACCAGGCCATCACGGTCTACAGCCGTGAGACGAGCTCCGGGACCTACGCCTTCGTTCGGGAGCACGTCATGGGCAACGAGGACTACGTCGCCTCGGCCCGCCTGATGCCGTCGACCGAGTCCGTCCTCCAGGCCGTGGCTCAGGACCGGGGCGGCCTGGGCTACATCGGGATGGGCTACCTCACGCCGGCCGTCAAGGCCCTCAAGCTCGCTCCCACGGCCGACGCGACGCCGGTCGAGGCCACGGAGGAGAACGCCGTCTCCGGAGCGTATCCCCTGGCCCGCCCGCTGTACGTCTACTCCGCAGGCGAGCCCGGCGAGATAGCCCGAGCCTTCATCGAGTTTGCGACGAGCGAGGCCGGGAGGCGGATAGCGGTGGAGATGGGCTTCGTGCCTCCGCCGGAGGGTGGCTAGACCGTGAACCGGCGACCCCGAGCGGCCGGACCGCTGCGGCCGAGACTACGGGGTAGCGAGGGCCGCCAGGCCGAGCTGGTCCTGGCGGGCCTCGCCTCGTTCTCGCTGCTGGTCCTCGGCCTCATCTTCCTCTTTCTCCTCAGGGAGTCGCTGCCGCTCTTCAAGCACTATCCGCTCCCGGCCTTCCTGACCGGGACCGAGTGGCAGCCGACTTCCACGAACGTACGCTTCGGCCTCATCCCGCTCTTCACCGGGACGGTCGTGGTGACCTTCGGCGCCGCCGTCATCAGCGTTCCTCTCGCCCTGGGCGTGGCCCTCTTCGTCTCGGAGGTGGCCCCGCGGCGGGTGCGCGAGCTCCTCAAGCCGTGCCTCGAGCTCCTTGCGGCCATCCCGTCGGTGGTCTACGGTTTCATCGGACTCCTCGTCCTCTCCGATTGGATAAAGGGCGCTTTCGGTCTGGATTCGGGTCTGTGCGCCCTGAACGGCTCAATCCTTCTCGCGGTTATGGCCCTCCCGACGATGGTGACCCTCAGTGAGGACGCCCTCCGGGCCGTCCCCGAGTCCTACCGGCACGCGTCGCTGGCCATGGGCGCGAGCCGCTGGGAGACCATGGTCCACGTGACCCTCCCGTCGGCGCGGTCGGGCATCCTGGCCGCCATGATGCTCGGTCTGGGCCGCGTCATCGGCGAGACGATGACCGTTCTCATGGTTACGGGCAACGCAGCCCACATCAGTTTCTCGCTCCTCGACTCGGTCCGGACCATGACGGCCACCATCGCGGCGGAGATGGCCGAGTGTCCCTGGGGCACCCCCCACTATCACGCGCTCTTCGCCGTCGGGACGACGCTCTTCCTGATGACCTTCGCGGTCAACGCCGCCGCCGACGTCCTCCTCCGGAAGGAGGTGCGGTGACGTTGCGATCTCCGTCCATCGCCGGAAGACGGGGAGGAGACGGACCCGGGCCGGGCGGGTGGACCGCCCGGGGTCGACGGGCGCCACCGGTCCTCCGACCGGGGCACGGGCCCGGCAGGCCCTCGCAGGACGGCCTCGCCGCGGTTAAGAGGTGGCGCCAGCGGGCGGCCTTCGCCGTCCTGGGTGCGCTCACCCTGCTCGTGCTTGCGCCGCTCGCTCTCATTGTCGCCTATCTCGTCGTCGGGGGCCTGCCGGCCATCAGCTGGGAATTCCTCACCCGCGGTCCGAGCAACATGATGCGCTCAGGGGGCATCTTCCCGGCCATCGCCGGGACCTTCCTCCTGGTCACGGGAGCTTCGCTGGTTGCGGTGCCCCTGGGGGTGGCCGCCGGGCTCTACCTCTCCGAGTACGCCCGGCCGACCCTGTTCACCCGGCTCGTGCGCCTGGCGGTAGTCAACCTGGCGGGGGTGCCCTCCGTCGTCTACGGCCTCTTCGGGCTCAGCCTGTTCGTTGTCTTCCTCAGGATGGGCGTCTCGGTCATGGCCGGAAGCCTGACCCTGGGCCTTCTCGTCCTACCTGTGGTCATCTCCTCCACGGAGGAGGCCGCGCGCAACGTGCCGCAAAGCCACCGGCACGCGAGCCTGGCGCTCGGGGCGACGCGCTGGAGCACGGTCCGGCATGTGGTCATCCCCGGCGCGGCCCCCGGCATCCTGACCGGGATCATCCTGGCCGTGTCGCGTTCGGCCGGGGAGACGGCCCCGATCATGTTCACGGCGGCGGCGTTCTTCCTGCCGCGCCTGCCCGGCTCTCCCTTCGATCCGGTCATGGCCCTGCCCTACCATCTCTACGTCCTGTCAACCGAGGTCGCCCGGGCCGACCCGACCCTGCGGTTGGGCACGGCCCTGGTGCTCCTCACCCTGGTCTTGCTGTCGAACCTTCTGGCCATCGTGCTTCGCGCCAGGATGAGAGCCAGGTACGGAGGGGGAGACGAAACGTGAGCGCCCCTATCAGGTTGTCGACTGCGGTCCGGTCTTCTGCGGCTCGGGTCGGGCCGGGCGCCGACGAGGCGCGCGGACCGGTGGGCGCGCGGGGCGAGGCGACCCGTGGGCCGGGTCCTTCCGTCCGGCTGACCTCGAAGGACGGGGCCGCACGGGCCGCCGATTCCCCGCCCAAGGTCCGCACCGAGGGCCTCAGCGTCTGGTACGGCCCGATGCAGGCCATCAAGGACGTGACGATGGACTTCCAGGCCAGCCGGGTGACCGCTCTTATCGGCCCGTCCGGGTGCGGGAAGTCGACCTTCCTGCGGGCCCTGAACCGGATGAACGAGGTCCTCCCGGGCGCCCGGACCGGCGGCCGGGTCCTTCTCGACGGTCGGGACATCTACGGCGGCGGGGTGGACCCGGTCGAGGTCAGGCGGAGGGTGGGGATGGTCTTCCAGAAACCCAACCCGTTCCCGTTCTCGGTCTTCGACAACGTGGCCTACGGCCCGCGCCGGCACGGGGTCACCTCAAGGAGCGAGCTCTTCGCCATCGTCGAGCGGAGCCTGAAGGAGGCCGCCCTCTGGGACGAGGTGAGCGACCGCCTGCGCGCCCCGGCCTTCCACCTCTCGGGTGGTCAGCAGCAGCGGCTGTGCATCGCCCGGGCCCTGGCCATGCGCCCGGAGGTCATCCTCATGGACGAGCCGGCTTCGGCCCTCGACCCGGTGGCCACGGGACGCATCGAGGACCTCATCGCCGAACTGAAGAAGTCCTACACCATCGTCATCGTGACCCACAACATGCAGCAGGCGGCCAGGGTCTCCGAGAAGACAGGCTTCTTCCTTCATGGGGAGCTCGTCGAGTACGGGTCGACGGAAGACATGTTCACCAGGCCCAGGGACCCCCGGACGGAAGCCTACATCACGGGGCGTTTCGGCTGAGCCCGGGTGGAGGTGTGACCATGGACAGGAGCTCGACCGGCCGGACCCGGGGCTCCTTTGAGACGCAGCTCGGAGAGCTGCGCGAGGACCTCCTCAAGATGGGGGCCCTGGTCAAGGAGTCCGTGCACCGCTCGGTGAAGGCCCTGAAGGACCAGGACATCGAGCTGGCCCAGTCCATCGTGGAGGGCGACGAGACGGTGGACGCCCTCGAGCACGAGATAGAGCACAAGTGCCTGATGCTCCTCGCCCTGCAGCAGCCCATGGCGGTTGACCTCCGCTTCATCGGCACGGCCCTCAAGGCCGTGACCGACCTCGAGAGGATGGCCGACCACGCCACGGACATCGCCAAGATAGCCCTGCGGATAGGGCATGAGCCCCACATCAAGCCCCTCGTGGACATCCCGCGGATGGCCGCTTTGGTGGAGAAGATGCTCGATGACGGGCTGCGGGCCTTCATCGCCCGCGACGCCGAGGCCGCCGTGGAGGTGGCCGGCCGCGACGACGAGGTCGACCACCTCTACGGGCAGGTCTACCGCGAGCTGCTTACCTACATGCTCGAGGACCCGCGCACCATCCGGCAGGCGACCCATCTCCTGTTCGCCGCCCAGCACCTCGAAAGGATCGGCGACCACGTGACGAACCTCTCGGAATGGGTACTCTACCTCGTCAGGGGCGAGCTGAGAGACCTCAACCC
This sequence comes from Symbiobacterium sp., assembly GCA_020725405.1. GTDB lineage: Bacteria > Bacillota > Sulfobacillia > UBA995 > UBA9673 > DYFB01. Next base: position 49,789 of record DYFB01000037.1, read on the forward strand.
CTGACCTGGAGACGCCGACTGAAAGGGAGTGAAGGCGGCTTGGAGGAGCGGGTGTCTTCGCGCGCTGTCTTCAGGGGGCGCCTCGTCGGCCTGAGGGTCGACGAGGTCCGGGTCCTTCCCGAAGGCCGGGCGGCGAGCCGCGAGATCGTCGAACATCCGGGGGCGGTGGCTGTCGTGCCGGTCACGACCGAGGGTGAGGTCGTCCTCGTGCGCCAGTACCGTTACGCCGCGGGCGAGGAGCTCCTCGAGATTCCCGCGGGCACCCTCGAGCCGGGCGAGGAGCCGGCGGCGTGCGCCGTGAGGGAGCTCCGGGAGGAGACCGGCCGGAGCGCGGCCGCGCTCGAACCGCTGGGCTCGCTCTTTTCCTCCCCCGGGTTCTGCGACGAGGTCATCCACCTCTTCCTCGCCCGCCTGGAGGATCCGGGGGACGAGGCGTCGGCCAACGGGGAGAGAGGGGCCTACAACTACGCCACGGACGAGGACGAGAGGCTCGAGGTCGTTGTCCTGTCTCTTGAACGGGCAGTGGGCCTCGCCCGCGACGGGCGCCTGCGTGACGCCAAGACCGTGGCCGGCCTGTGCCTTGCGGCTCTCAGGCTCGACGACGGGTGCGGTCGGCGCCGGTGAGGGACCGGGGGTCCGGGATGGGCGGGGTCGACCGGTCGGGGGTGGTCGAGAAGCGGCGGGTCCTGGCTGACCTTCACGTCCACGTCGGGCGGGCCGCCGGGGGGCCGGTGAAGATTACGGCCTCGCCCCGGCTGACCCCGGCGGCGGCGCTCGAGGAGAGCTCCGACCGGAAGGGCCTGGACGCCGTGGCCGTCGTCGACGCCCACTCACCCCGGGTCCTAGCCGACCTCGACCGCCTCGTCCGCTCGGGAGAGCTCGAACCTCTTCCGGGTGGCGGGCTCAGGCGGTCCGGAGAACGACCCCTCCTCCTACTCCTGGCCTCAGAGGTTGAGGTGGTCGAGCACGGGCTGGGCCCGGTCCATTACCTGTGCTATCTGCCCGACCTCGATACGGCCCTCGGCTTCTCGGGCTTTCTCTCCGGGCGGGTGACGAACGTCGCCCTCGGCTCGCCGAGGGCCCGGTCGAGCGGGGAGGAGCTCGCCCGGTGGGTGGGGCGCGAGGGAGGCTTTCTGGTACCGGCCCACGTCTTCACGCCGCACAAGGGGTACTTCGGCCAGGGCGGTCGGGATCTTAGCCGGCACCTCAGTGACCGGGCTCTCGAGGCTATCCCCGCGGTCGAGCTGGGGCTCAGCGCGGATACGGCCATGGCCGAGGCCGTGCCGTCCCTGGGCCCGTTCACCTTTCTCTCGAACTCGGACGCCCACTCGCCCGAGACCATCGCCCGCGAGCACAACGCCCTCATGGTCGGTGAGCCGCGGCCGGCCGGCCCCGCGGCAGGGGAGGGCTCGAACCCCCCTGGTGAGATGGACTTCCAGACCCTCTTCTCGGCCGTCCGGGACGGGCGGGTGGCGGCGAACTACGGGCTCGACCCGCGTCTTGGGAAGTACCACCGGGCCTTTTGCCCTCGGTGCGGGTTCCGGGCCGACCTGGCGGAGGGGGCGCGGCCGCGGACGGGAGGCCCCGCGCCGGCCCCGGCGGGAAGCCCGGCGCCGGCCCCGGCGGGAAGCCCGGCGCCGGCCCGGACGCGAGGCCCGGCGCCGACGCGGTGGGCGCGGCGAACCGCCGGGGCGTCTGCCCGGCCTGCGGCGCGCGGGAGTTCGTCGGGGGAGTCTGCGACCGGGTCCTCCAGCTCTCGGGGGGCGGCGCGGTCAGGGAAGCCCCCGGCGCTGAGCCGGGCGCGACTCGGGAGGAGGGCGGGCGAACGGGCCGGCCGCGACGGGCGCGTCCTCCCTACGTCCACCAGATACCGCTCAGGTACGTGCCCGGAGTCGGCCCGGCCGTCGTTCGCCGGCTCATCGCGGCCTTCGGGACCGAGCTCCGCGTCCTGCACGAGGTGGAGGAGGAAGATCTGGCCTCGGTCGTCGGCCCCCGGCTGGCCGCACGCCTTGCGGCCGCCCGGCGCGGGACGGCGGCCCTTGATATCGTCCCCGGGGCGGGGGGGCGCTACGGACGGGTGCGCCCTCCCACATAACGGACCATACGGGCGCATAGGGGTGAGGATGACGCTCTCGACCCCGGGGGAGTGCGCCGTGTCCTTCATCGGGCAGTTCAGGGGTGGGCTGAAGGGCTACCTTAGCGAGTCTCTTCCGTATTACTTCTTCGTCGGGCTCCTCTTCGTCATCGGGGTGTCCTTTGGAGCCCTCGCGGTGAACGCCCTCACCCCGAACCAGAAGGCCGAGCTGCTCGACTACATGCAGGTCTTCCTCCGGGGTCTCGGCCGCGAGCTCGGCGGGATGGACAGCGGCGTCGTCCTGCGCCAGTCGGCGGCCAATAACCTCAAGACGGCCGGCCTTATCTGGCTTCTGGGAGCGACGGTCGTCGGAGCCCCGCTGGCCCTGGTCATCATCTTCGTGCGCGGGTTCGTCATCGGGTTCTCTGTCGCGTTTCTCTTCAGTGAGATGGGGGCGAGGGGTCTCGCCCTCTCGGTCCTGTGCATTTTCCCCCAGAATCTCGTCGCCGTGCCGGCCGTCCTCGCGGTTGGCGTCTCCTCGCTCGCTTTCGCCGTCCTGGCCGTCCGCCAGCGGGTGGGGCGCTTCCGGGTGAACCTGGCCGAGGAGTTCCTGGCCTACACCTTCACCTGCCTGGTCCTCGCGGCGCTGCTCGTCGGGGCCAGCTTGATCGAGGCCTACGTCACCCCGATGTTCATGGCCTTCATCGCCGGAATCCAATAGCCCCGATTCCTCCGCAGGAGGATTCTACTCCCCCGCCAGAAAAGAGACATCGAGCCAGTGATTCCGGGAGCTCCCGTTCGCGGCCTGGGGCCCGGGACGGGAGCCCGAGGAGGTTTTCGGTGTCGTGATCATCGGGGTTCCGAAAGAGATCAAGACCCTCGAAGGGAGAGTGGCCATCACCCCCGGCGGCGTCATCACCCTGACCGGGGCCGGGCACCGCGTCCTGGTCGAAAAGGGGGCCGGTCTCGGGAGCGGGTTCGAGGACGCCGACTTCGCGAGCGCGGGGGCCGTCATCGTCCAGGACAAGAAGGCCCTTTTCGACGAGGCGGAGATGATTCTCAAGGTCAAAGAACCCCTCCCCGAGGAGTACGGTCTCTTCCACGAGGGCCAGATGCTCTTCACCTACCTGCATCTGGCGGCGGACCGTGACCTCACGGTGGCTTTGATGAAGGCCGGAATCATCGGCATTGCCTACGAGACGGTCGAGGTCAACGGGCAGCTGCCCCTCCTGACGCCGATGAGCGAGATAGCCGGGCGCATGGCCACCCAGATCGGCGCCCACTTCCTGGAGAAGCCGCAAGGGGGGCGAGGGGTCCTCCTCGGGGGGGTGCCGGGCGTACCGCCGGCCGAGGTCATCGTCATCGGGGGCGGGATAGTCGGCAAGAACGCGGCTCGCGTCGCCCTCGGGATGGGAGCGGCCGTCTGCATCCTTGACATCAACCCGGACCGGCTGAGGGAGATTGACGACCTCTGGGCCGGACGGGTCATGACCCTGGCCTCGAACACCCTGAACATCGCCGCGGCCGTGGCCCGGGCCGACCTTCTCGTCGGCGCGGTCCTCATCCCGGGCGCCAAGGCCCCGAAGCTCGTTACCGAGGAGATGGTCAGGACGATGAAGCCCGGGTCGGTGATCGTCGACGTGGCCATCGACCAGGGCGGGTGCGTCGAGACCATCGACCGGGTCACCACCCACCGCGACCCTGTGTACGTCAAGCACGGCGTCGTGCACTATTCGGTGGCCAACATGCCCGGGGCCGTCCCGCGGACCTCCACGTTCGCCCTGACGAACGCGACCCTTCCCTACGTTGTCCGGCTGGCCTCGCTGGGTCCGGCAGCGGTGAGGGACCACCCGGCCCTGGCCAAGGGGGTCAACGTCTGGCGGGGCAAGCTTACCTACGAGGCCGTGGCCGTGGCCCACGGCCTGGAGCACACGCCTCTCGGCGAGGCCGCCGCCTCCGGGTTCTAGTCCGGCGGGCCCTGGTCATACTAATCCACGGGGGAGGGTGCGTAGCTGGGCATCTAATCGGGAGAGGTTGGAGGCCGGGAAGGTGCGGGTCATCTGGGTCCCCGGGGCCGGGCGGAGGACGCGCGGTGTTGTCCGGCTCGCGGTCCTGACCCTGGCGGTGCTGGCTGTCGCCGGCTTCCTGGCGTCCTGGGTCGTGTACCTCCTGTGCCCGCCGAGCCTCGACGCCCCCTGGGACAAGGTCCGGCCCGGGTCGAGGCCCCCGGCCCGACCGTCCGGACCGGCGGCGGAGGAGCCCACCGGGCCGGGTGGTCTCCCCGGGGGGACCTGAGGCAACCTCGAACTGGGCTCCAAAGGAATCTCAGGCAGGGCGTAGAATGCCGAGGATTGGCTGGCAGGGACGGCCTGGCCCGCGTTTCCCCAGCCGGGTCCGGTGGGCGAGGCGACGTGCAGAGGAGCAGGTATGCAGGATCTCATCGGAGACTTCATACACTATCTGAGCGTCGAGCGTGGACTCGCCTCCAATACGCTCGAGTCCTACAGCCGAGACCTCCGGCAGTACTGGGCCTACCTCCACACAAAAGCCCGCCTGATGTCGCTGAGGGACGCCTCCCGAGCCAACGTCATCTCCTACCTGCTCCAAATGGAGAAGCAGGGGAAGTCGCCGGCGACCATCGCCCGGCGGCTCGCCGCTCTCAAGTCTTTCTACCAGTTCCTCGTGCGCGAAAGCCTGGTCGAGCGCGACCCCACAGCCAACCTCGAATCGCCCAAACTCGACCGGAAGTTGCCGAAGGTCCTCACGGTCCGGGAGGTTGAGACCCTCCTCCGCCAGCCGAGGACGGGCACCGTGGGCGGCCTGCGCGACAAGGCCATGCTCGAAGTCCTCTACGCCACCGGTATCCGCGTCTCCGAGCTCGTCTCCCTTCTCCTGTCAGACGTGAACCTCGAGCTCCGCTATGTCCGGTGTCTCGGCAAGGGCTCAAAGGAGCGTCTCGTACCCCTGGGGAGCATCGCCTGTCAGGCCGTGGCCGACTACCTGGCCCGGAGTCGTCCGAAGCTCGTCAAGGACCCCGGGGAGCGTCATCTGTTCGTCAACCATCACGGTCACCGGATGACCCGCCAGGGGTTCTGGAAGATAGTCAAGAAGTACGCGGCCGAGGCCGGGATAAAGAAGCCCATAACCCCTCACACCCTGAGGCACTCCTTCGCCACGCATCTCCTCGAGAACGGGGCCGACGTGCGGGCGGTGCAGGAGATGCTCGGCCACGCCGACATCTCGACGACCCAGGTCTACACTCATATCAACCGGGGCAAGCTCCGTGACGTGTACAGGAACAGCCACCCGAGGGCCTGACCCGGTCGGCCCCGTGGTCATCACCGTCCTCGACGGCGTGGGGGTGGGGGCTTTACCCGATGCCGCGCGCTACGGGGACGAAGGCAGTCACACCCTCGGTAACATGGCCCGGGCGGTCGGCGGGCTCCGCCTCCCCAACCTCGAGGCCATGGGGCTCGGCCTGGTCGCCGACATCCTGGGGGTCGCCCGGCGGCCTCCGGCGGGCGCGGCCGGGAGAATGGCCGAACTCTCGCCCGGCAAGGACACCCTGACCGGACACTGGGAGCTCACGGGTCTGGTCAGCCGGGACCCCATTCCCACCTACCCCGGGGGCTTCCCCGAGGCTATGCTGGCACCGTTCGAGCGGGCCATCGGCCGGAGGGCTTTGGGCAACCGGGCGGCGTCGGGGACGGAGATAATCGAGGAGCTCGGCCGGGAGCACCTCGAGACGGGGCGGCCCATCGTCTACACTTCGGCCGACAGCGTCTTCCAGGTGGCCGCCCACGAGGAGGTCGTCCCTCCCGAGGAGCTTTACCGGATGTGCGAGACCGCCCGGGAGCTCTACCGGAGCCCGCCCTACCTGGTCGGTCGGGTCATCGCCCGACCCTTTACCGGACGCCCGGGCTCGTTCCGGCGGACCGCGGGCCGCCGGGATTTCAGCCTGCCGCCGCCGGGCCCCACGCTCCTTGACGACCTAGCCGCGGCCGGCCTCCCCGTCGTCGCCGTGGGCAAGATCAAGGACATCTTCACCGGCCGGGGGGTGACCGCGCACGTTCCGGCCTCGGGGAACGAGGGCATCCTCGAGGCCGTCATCAAGACGGCCTCGGCCGCGGACCGCGGCCTTGTTCTTGGAAACCTCGTCGACTTCGACATGCTTTACGGGCACCGCAACGACCCCTCCGGGTTCGCCCGGGCTCTGGAGGCCTTTGACCGGGAACTCCCGCGTCTCAGGCAGGCGGCCCTAGGGCGGGGCCGGGGCGTTCTCGTCCTCACCGCCGACCACGGGTGTGACCCGACCACCCCGAGCACCGACCACTCCCGGGAGTACGTGCCCGTCCTTCTGGAGGGGGCAGGAGTCTCCCCGGGGGTGGACCTCGGGACGCGCGGGAGCCTGGCCGACCTGGCCGCGACCATCGCCGACCTCCTGGGCCTCAGGGCCTACCGGGGAGCCGGCCTGAGTTTCGCCGCGGCTCTCGGTCGGCCGTGACTGGCCGGCCCAGCCCAGCGAGCCCCGTCGTTCGCGGGCCTCGCTACGGAAGAGAGGGAGAGTAATGAGCGTAGGTCAGGAGGACCAGGTACTCACCTCGGTCTGGGTCAGGGCGGGCGAAGCGGCTCGCTATGTCCGGCGGTCCGCCGGTCTCGGCGAGATCCGGGTGGACGCCTTCCTCGTGTTGGGCTCGGGCTTGGGTGACCTCGCCGACGAGATAGCGGGCGGCGCGAGTCTCCCCTACGAGGAGATACCGCACTTCCCCCGGTCGACCGTCGAGGGGCACGCGGGGCGGCTCGTCGTCGGGAGCCTCGCCGGGCGGACGGTCGCAGCGATGCAGGGGCGGTTCCACTACTACGAGGGATACGACCTCCGGGACGTTACCTTCGGCGTCCGGGTCTCCCAGCGCCTAGGCGCGCCGGCCGTTCTCCTGACCAACGCGGCGGGCGGCCTCAACCCGGAGTTCGAACCGGGCGACCTCATGCTGGTAACCGACCATCTCAACCTCTTCCCCGACAGCCCTCTGCGGGGGCCCAACGACCCGAGGTTCGGCCCGCGCTTCCCCTCACCCGTGGGGGTCTACCACCCGGACCTCCTCGCGGCCGCCCGCCGGGCCGCGTCCCGCGAGGGGTTCACCTGCCGTGAGGGGGTCTACGCCGGCCTCCCGGGGCCGAGCTACGAGACGGAGGCCGAGGTCCGCTACCTCACCCTCATCGGGGCCGACGCGGTGGGGATGTCCACCGTCCCCGAGGCCCTGGTGGCCGGGCACGGCGGCCAGAAGGTGCTCGCCGTCTCAATCATCACCAACGTCCTCGGGCGGACCAGGGGTCAGGTCGTGAGCCACGAGGAGGTCCTCGAGGTGGCCGGACGGGCGCGGAACCGGCTGGCCGCCCTCCTGAAGGGCGTCCTGGCCGGACCGGGGCCCTGGGAGGACGCCGGGCCGGGCGGGGGTGGGACCCGGTGACCCGCGCCTGGTCTCCGGTTGAGACCATCCGACGCAAGCGGGACGGCCTCGCCCTGACGACCGAGGAGATAGAGAATATCGTCCGCGGTTACGTGGACGGCCGTATTCCCGACTACCAGATGAGTGCGCTCCTCATGGCCATCTTCTTCCGAGGGCTCGACGAGCGGGAGATGACCGACCTGACCATGGCCATGGCCCGCTCCGGGGACATGCTCGACTTCGTCGACGATGCGCGCGTCGTGGACAAGCACTCCACCGGGGGGGTCGGCGACAAGACGAGTCTGGTCGTGGTGCCCCTGGTGGCCGCGGCCGGAGCCGTCGTGGCCAAGATGTCCGGGCGCGGCCTCGGCCACAGCGGGGGGACCATCGACAAGCTCGAGTCCATCCCGGGTTTCCGGGCCTCTCTTGGACCCGAGGAGTTCCGACGGCAGGTTGCCGAGGTCGGGGCGGTCATCGCCGGGCAGTCCGGCAACCTCGTCCCGGCCGACAAACTCATCTACGCCCTCCGGGACGTCACGGCTACGGTGGACAGCGTCGGCCTCATCGCCTCGAGCGTGATGTCCAAGAAGATCGCCGGCGGCGCCCGTCGTCTGGTGCTCGACGTCAAGGCCGGACGCGGCGCCTTCATGACCGACCGGGAGGCGGCCGTCGAACTCGCTCGGGCCATGGTCGCCATCGGCCGGAAGGCGGGTCTCGGCGTCGTGGCGGTGGTGACAGCCATGGACCAGCCGCTCGGACGGGCCGTCGGCAACGCCCTCGAGGTGGCCGAGGCCGTGCGCTGCCTCAGGGGAGAGGGGCCGGAGGACCTTGAGGAACTATGCCTCGTCCTCGGGTCGCACATGCTCACTCTGGCCGGGCTCGCCCCGACCCCGGGCGAGGCCCGGGAGCGGCTCTCTTCGGTCCTGCGCGGCGGGCAGGCTCTGGAGCGTTTCAGGCGGATGGTGAGCGCCCAGGGCGGGGACGGCCGCGTCGCCGACCGGCCGGAGGAGGTCCTGGCGGCGGCCCCGGTGCGGGCCGAGGTGAGGGCCGAAAGACCCGGATGGGTAAGAAGCGTCGACGCCCTGGCCGTGGGCCGGCTGGCCATGGCCCTCGGGGGCGGGCGGCACCGCAAAGAGGACGAGGTAGACCTGTCGGTGGGTGTGGTCCTCGGGGCGAAGGTAGGTGAGCGGGTGGCACCCGGTGAGGTCCTGGCCACGGTCCACGCGAGAACGGCGGACCAGGCCCAGGAAGCCGCGGCGGAACTCGCTGCAGCCTTCGACATCTCCGGAGAACCCGTCGCGCCCCCGGCGCTCGTCCTCGAGACTGTCAGCTGAAGAGCGGCCGCTCGCTTCCCGGCCTCAAGGCCGGGTTCGCGCGGGGCGGGCCCGGCCCCGTCACTCGCGGCTGGTGTCCGATCATTCCCAGATGTTCGGCGGCGTTACCCCGGCCACGCGGAGCGAGGTAACCAGGCTGCCGCGGTGGTGGGCCTCGTGGTCCATCCACTCCAGCCAGAGCTGGCCGAGAGACCACTCGGCGCCCCAGGGGAGCCTGACCGTTCTCGCCAGATCGGCGTCGGTCAGCCCGGACAGGTAGGCCCCCGTGGCCTCGGTTTGCTCATCGAGGGCGGCCAGGATACGGTCGAGCGTCGGGTAGCGTTCGAGAGTGAAGCCCTGGTCCCATTCCCACGCCGATCGGGTGGCGCTGAGGGCGTCGACGGCCGTCTTCTCGACCGAGGTCACGTGGAGGACGATCTCGCCAAGAGACATGGTCCCCTCGGCCGGACGGAAGCCCTCCTGTCCCGGCGGGATGGCGGCGGCGGTGGTCCGGAACATCTTCCGGGCTGTCTTCCAGCGCTCGTAGAGAAACTTCGAGTCCAAGTTCATCACCGGCCTCTCCTCCGGAGATGGCGGACGAACGCGAGTTCGCTGACCGGACCGGTTCTCCTTTCTCCTGACATCAAACGACAGGAGGGGGCGTAACCTTTGGCGGACCTTCATCCCCTCGTCCGCCGGAGGGATCGTCAGATGAGCCGGGCCCGGAAGAACGTTCTCTACCTGGCGGGGTTCCTCGCCGCGGTCCTGGCCTGGCCCGCGGGCGTGTTCGCCCAGCAGCCCGCCCTCGATCTCGCCTCGCCCTCGGCCATCCTCATCGACGCCCTGAGCGGCCAGGTCCTCTACGAGAAGAACGCCGACGAGCGGAACGCCCCGGCTAGCCTGACCAAGATAATGACCCTCCTCCTGGCCGTGGAGGCCATCGAGGCCGGGCGACTGGGGCTGCAGGACATCGTCGTGGCCAGCGAGCACGCCGAGAGCTACGGCGGGACCGAGATATGGCTCGAGACCGGTGAGGAGATGACGGTCGAGCACATCCTCCTGGCCATCGCCGTGGCTTCGGCCAACGACGCCTCGGTGGCCATCGCCGAACACCTGGCCGGGTCGGAGGCGGAATTCGTCGAGCTCATGAACCAGCGGGCCCGGGAGCTCGGGATGACCCGGACGAACTTCGGCAACTCGCACGGTCTCGACGACCCCGACCACTACACGACAGCCCGGGACATGGCCACTCTCTCGCGCGAGGCAGTGAGGCACCCGCTTCTCCTCAAGTACACGGCAATCTATGAGACCTACATCCGCGGGAACAAGACCTGGCTGGTCAACCGGAACAGGATGGTCACTTTCTACCAGGGGTGCGACGGTCTGAAGACCGGCTGGACCCAGGAGGCCGGGTACTCGGTCTCCGTGACGGCCCAGCGCGGAGGGACGCGGTTCATCGCCGTGGTCATGGGGGCCGCGGCGGCTGCCGACCGCTTCTCCGACACGACCAAGATGCTGAACTGGGCCTTCGCCAGGTACAGCTCCCTCCTCGTGGCCGAAAAAGGGCAGAGTTACGGCACCGTGCCGGTCAACCTCGGGTCGTGTCCGACGGTAGAGGCCGTGGCTCCCGAGACCGGCGGGGTCCTCCTCGAGAAGGGGAGCGAGGGAGAGGTCACCCGCGAGGTGAGCCTGCTCCCGGTGGTGGAGGCTCCCGTCCGGCGCGGCGACCCCCTGGGGGCCATCGTCGTCCGCCAGGGCGACCGGGAGATAGGCCGGTGCCTTCTCGTGGCCGAGCGCGATATCGGGCGGATAGGCTGCTTCCGACTCGTCTGGCGCCTCTTCCTGAGGGTCCTCAGCGGCGGCTGACGCCTCCGTCCTCCCTCCGGCCGGTCGGAATGACCCGGCCGGACCTCCCCCGTCGCCGCCTTTCCGGCCGCGGCCCTGACCCTGGGTGGCCAGGGCGGGAGGAAGATTCTTCCTCGCGGCGAACACACCCAGCTAGGGAAGGGTGGTGGCGCCGTTGGACATCACGAGCCAGAGGGCCGGAGACATCCTCGTCGTCCGCGCCCGGGGCGAACTCGATCTCGACACCAGCCGGGAGTTCCGTCTTCGGGTGGACGCCGACCTCGACCGGTTCGGGAGCCGGGACCTCGTGCTCGACCTGGCGGGAGTAACCTTCCTCGACAGCTCCGGGCTCGGGGCCATCCTGGGCCGCTATAAGAAGGTGGCCGAGAACGGCGGGCGTCTGGCCCTGGCCGGGTTCGCGCCGCACGTCGGGAGGCTTCTTGAGCTGTCCGGGATCATGCGCATCGTCGGGTCCTACCCAACGGTCGAGGACGCCCTGCGGGACCTCGGCGGAACGCTTCCGGCGGCGGGGGGTGGCCGGCCGTGAGCCAGGGTGCGCCGCCGGCGGGAGGCGGGTCGAACTGGATGAGGCTGGAGCTTCCGGCCCTCCCGGAGAACGCCGCCCTCGTTCGGGTCGCTGTGGGGTGCCTCGCCGCTCAGCTCGAGTTCACCCTGGCCGAGATAGAGGAGATCCGGGTGGCCGCCTCCGAGGCCTTCTCCAACGCCGTTCTGCACGCCTATCCCGGGTCCCCGCCGGGCGACCGGAGCGTGACGGTGGAAGCCCGTCTGGAGAACGGCCTTCTCGAAGTCAGCGTCGCCGACCGGGGCGTGGGTATCGCCGACCTGGAGCAGGCTAGGAGGCCGTCCTACACGACCCTCCCGGACCGGATGGGTCTCGGCTTCGTTTTCATGGAGACCTTCATGGACGAGGTGACCGTGAGGACTTCGGTCGGCTCCGGAACGCGGGTCGTCCTCCGGAAGAGGCCGGCCGGGCGGGGCCCGGCGGAGACGCCGGACGAGGTGCCGTCTGAGGGGTCCGGCGGGTAACGGGGGGTGCCGTCATGGGACCGTCCAGCGAGGGCTCGCGTCCCCGGCCCACCGCGCCCCTGCCACCGGAGGAGCTCGATCAGGCCCTTGTCCGCGCGCGGGCCGGCGACGAAGACGCCCGCCGGGAGGTCGTCCAGTCCCACCTTCGCCTGGTCTGGGACATAGTCCGGCGCTTCCGCCACCGGGCTGAGGACCCCGATGACCTCTTCCAGCTGGGATGCCTTGGCCTGGTGAAGGCCCTTGACCGCTTCGACCCCTCCTACGGGACACGCTTTTCGACCTACGCGGTGCCGCTCATCCTCGGAGAGATACGGCGGTTCTTGCGGGACGACTCCCCCGTCCGAGTCCCGCGGCGGGTGAAGGAGCTTGCCTACCGGGCCTGGCAGACCCAGGAGGAGATGACCAAAGCCGCCGGGCGCCCCCCCTCAGCCGCTGAGCTGGCTAGAGCCCTCGGTGTGGAGGCCGCGGACGTCGTCGAGGCTCTCGAGGCCGCCCGAACTCCGGTCTCTCTCTTCCACGGGTCCGGGGAAGAGACGGAAGACAACCCGATCAGTCTGATCGACCAGGTTGCCGTCGCGGGAAGCGAGGGGGTGGTCGTCCCGGCCACCCGGGCGCCCCCGGCGGGCCACGAGGAGGCGGCGCTCCTCGAGTCGGTCGCCCTCCACGAGGCCCTCTCGCGCCTGGACGAGAAGACGCGGGACCTCATTCGCCTGCGCTTTTTCGAGGACCGAACCCAAGCCGAGGTGGGCGCCCTTCTCGGTGTCTCCCAGGTCCAGGTCTCGCGTCTGGAGAAGCAGGCCCTCCTCCGGCTACGGCACATGCTCGCCCCCGACCGACCCAGGTGAGACGCGCGCTCGCCCCGCACCTAGTCGCTTGAGACGCGCGCTCGGCTCCCTACCGACCCCTCCCGGTTAAGGGCAGGCCCTCCCGGGCATACTCCGTTGAGAGTCTCTCGGGAGGGGACCCATGCCGGCCTGGACGGAAGGGCGTCTGAAGACCCTCATCTTCGTGGCCCTTCTTGTGGTCGCCCTCGCCGTTCTGGCGTCCCTCCTCTACTTCCGGGCCGGGCGGCGGGTCCCGGAGGGGGCGGAGATAGTCTTGGGACACGGCTGGACGGAGAGAGGCCCGGGCCACCGCCAGCGCGCGGTGGACCTTCTTGAGGACCTGAGGTCTCTCTGGGAGCTCGACGACCTCATCCTCGGCGGGTCCCGACCGGAGTCCGGGCGGGACTGGGCCGAGCCCTGGATAGGCGGTGTCCTGGCCGTCCCCGGGCTCAGGCCTGGTCGGCGCGGTCCCGGCCGCCGGACCCGAACCAAGACATCAGCAGGGAAGGGGCGTAACAGCGGTGACAGTGGTCAAGGTTCTTGAGCTCGTCGGCGAGTCGAGCCAGAGCTGGCAGGACGCGGCCAACCAGGCCGTGGTTGAAGCCGCCCGGACGGTGGACAACATCACCGGGGTCGAGGTCTGCAACTGGACGGCCAACGTGGACCAGGGCCGGATAACCAACTACAAGGCCAACGTCAGGGTGGCTTTCGTGGTCGACGGAAACCGGCGCAAGGCCAAGGTCTGAGAGGCGGTATGGTCGAGGCCACCCGGGAACAGGCCGAGGACTACCGTCGCCTGGTGACCCGCTTCGGTCGCAGGCCGGCCATTCTGCGCAACGCGGTATGGGCCTTCCTGGTCGGGGGGACCATCTGTGCCGTCGGTCAGTTCTTCCTGGGGCTCTTCCTGCTCCGGGGGATGCCCCTCAAGGAAGCCACCGTACCCGCGGCGAGCACCATGATCGCCATAGGCGCCATCCTCACGGGCTTGGGGGTCTACGACAAGCTCGGTCGCCGGGCGGGTATGGGGGCGGCCCTGCCCATCACCGGGTTCGCCAACGCCATCGTGGCTCCGGCCATGGAGTTCCGGCGGGAAGGTCTCCTTCTCGGGGTGGGGGCGAGGCTCTTCCAGATCGCCGGCCCGGTCATCGTCTACGCCCTGGCCGCGGCCCTCCTCGTGGCCGTGGTCAGGATCCTCGTGGCCGGCCCTCCGGGAAGCTGAAATGACGGTCAAGAAGAACGGTCAGACCCTGGTTTTCTCCAATCCTCCCGCGGTCCTGGCGACGGCGGCTGTCGTCGGGCCGAAAGAGGGCGAAGGCCCTCTCTCGGGCTGGTTCGACGTGGTCAAGCCCGACCGGCTCCTCGGGATGAAGAGCTGGGAGCGGGCCGAGTGCAAGATGGTCGAGGAGGCCGTCACTCTGGCGCTGGGCAAGGCCAAGGTGGCCCACAAGGACCTCGACTTCTATCTCGGAGGGGACCTCCTGCACCAGATAATCACGAGCTCCTTCGCGGCCAGGAGCATCGACGTGCCTTTCTTCGGGCTTTACGGGGCCTGCGCGACCATCGCCGAGGCCCTCTGTCTTGCGGCCGTTCTCGTCGACGGCGGGTTTGCGACCCACGTCGCCCTCGCGTCATCGAGCCACCATGACACCGCCGAGCGCCAGTTCCGCTTCCCCACGGAGTTCGGCGTGCAACGCCCGGTGACGGCCCAGTACACGGTCACGGCGGTCGGGGCGGCGGTCGTCGGTCCGCCCGGGAAGGGAAAAATGCAGATAACCCACGCGACCGTCGGCCGGGTCGTCGATTACGGGCAGAAGGACCCCATGGATCTCGGGGCGGCGATGGCCCCGGCGGCCGCGGACACCATCCTGGCCCACTTCCAGGACACCGGTCGGGCCCCGGAGAGCTACGACCTCATCCTGACGGGCGATCTCGCCTCAGTGGGCCACCCGCTGTGCGTCGAGCTCCTCCGGCGGGCGGGGCTGGTCCTCGACGGTCGGTTCGTCGACTGCGGGATGATGCTCTACGACGAGACCCAGGAGACCGTCGCCGGCGGGAGCGGGTGCGGCTGCTCGGCTTCGGTCTTCGCCGGCTATCTCGCCCGGAACCTCGAGCAGGGCAAGTTCAGGCGGATCCTCCTCGTGGCTACCGGCGCCCTGCACAGCACGACCTCGGCCCAGCAGGGCGAGTCCATCCCGTGCATCGCTCACGCCATCGTCGTTGAAAGGAGCGGGTAGGCAAGTGAGCCCTGCGAGCTTCGTCATCGCTTTCCTCGTCGGCGGCGCTATCTGTCTTCTGGCCCAGCTCACTCTGGACCTTGCAAGGAACCTGACGGCCGCCCACGTCATGGTCCTGTTCGTTGTGCTCGGGGCTGTGGCGAGCGGACTCGGCCTCTATGAGCCTCTGGTCGAGTTCTCCGGAGCGGGGGCGGCCATACCCCTGCCCGCCTTCGGGCACGCTCTGGTCCAGGGGATGCTCAAGGGAGCCGCCCAGCAGGGCGCCGGAGGGCTCCTGTCCGGGGGGCTCACGGCCGCGGCCATGGGTCTGACCGTGGCCATCGTCATCGGCCTCCTCATGGCCCTCGTCGCCCGCCCCCAGGGCTGAGCCCATCTCGCGCGGGAGGTGGAGGACGTTGCGGAAAGAGCTCGGCGAGACGGGCAGGCTGACGAGGGACCTCGAGGAGAACCTGGCCCGGCTCCGGGAAGTCCTGGGGGCCGGGGAAAGCTTCGACGTCATCGTCAGGGAGTTCGTCATCGGGGGCCGGAGGGCGGCCCTCCTGTTCATCGACGGGTTCGCCAAGGACGATGTCCTGACCAACGTCCTCCGGCCGCTTCTCTCGGCCGCGCGGGAAGAACTCACCCCGGTCCCCCTGGAGGCCGTCCTCGACCGGTTCCTCCCCTACATCGAGGTCGACCGGGCGAGAGACCTCGACGAGGTCGTCGAAGCCGTCCTTTCCGGACCGCTGGCCCTGCTTCTCGACGGCTCGGACGAGGCGGCTCTGATCGACGCCCGGCAGTACCCCGCCCGGAGCCCGGAGGAGCCCGAGCTCGAGCGGGTCCTCCGCGGCTCGCGGGACGGGTTCGTCGAGACCCTTGTCTTCAACACCGCTCTCATTCGGCGCCGGGTGCGCGACCCCGACCTGCGGGTCGAGCTCCTTTCGGTGGGCAAGAGGTCAAGGTCGGACATCGCCGTCATCTACATTAAGGACATCGCCAACGCCGACCTCGTCGCGGCGGTACGGGGGCGGATCGAGGAGATCAGGGCCGAGGCGGTGCCGATGGCCGAGAAGACCTTAGAGGAATACGTTCTCGGGGCGCGCTCCTGGTGGAACCCGTTTCCGCTCGTCCGCTACACCGAGAGACCTGACGTGGCCGCCGCCCATCTCTTCGAGGGTCACGTCCTCGTCGCCGTCGACACGTCGCCGAGCCTCATCATCCTCCCCACGACCTTCTTCCACCACCTCCAGCACGCCGAGGAGTACCGGGAGAACGTCGTGGTGGGTGCCTATCTCCGGCTCGTGCGGTTTCTCGGCATCGCCATCTCCTGGGTCGGCCCGCCGCTGTGGCTGGCGGCGGCCCTCAACCGGCACGTCCTCCCCGCCTGGCTGCAGTTCGTCGGCCCCCGGGAGCCCGGGAACATCCCGCTCGCCTTGCAGTTCGTCATGGCCGAGGTCGGGCTCGACCTCATCCGCCTGGCCCTCATCCACGTGCCGACGGCGCTCGGAACGGCCCTCGGCTTCATCGGGGCCATCATCCTGGGGGACATCGCCGCGGAGGTGGGGCTGTTCGCCACCGAGGTCGTCCTCTACGTGGCCCTGGCGGCTCTCGGCACCTTCGCCACGCCGAGTCTGGAGTTCGCGATGGCCGTCAGGCTCAGCCGCCTTTTCCTCCTGGTTCTGGGCGGGCTCTTCGGCTTCGTCGGCCTCGGCGTCGGCCTCGCCGCCCAGGCCGCCCTCCTCTTGACGACCCGGTCGTTCAGGGTCCCCTACATGTGGCCGCTCGTGCCCTTCAACGCGGCCGCGCTCTTCGGCACCATCGTCCGCAAGCCCGTTCCTCTCAGGACGGTGCGTCCCTCGATCCTGAAGACCGCCGATCCGACCCTCGCCCAGTCGGGCGGGTCGCGGGAGGAGAGCGACGAGGGTGACGCGGGGTCGGACGGCGCTCCGGGGGACGGTGGGGGGTCGCGTCGGAACGGCGGGACCGGACGGGGTGGAGGCGGCCGGTGAGCGCGAACGGACTCCCCCGCCTTGGCTCGGGCGCGGTCGTGGGCCTGCCCAGGGCTCTCCTGCACTACGAGCTGTACCCCTTCTGGCGGGTGCTCTTCGAGAGACTCGGGCTCAAGGTCGTGGTCTCGCCCCCGACCACGCGCGACCTTATCGAGCAGGGGGCGCGCCGGAGCGTCGACGAGGCCTGCCTTCCGGTCAAGGCTTACTACGGCCACGTAATGGCCCTTCGCGACCGGGTCGACGCCGTCTTCCTGCCCCGCCTGGTGAGTCTTCTCCGGGGGACCTACACGTGCCCCAAGCTTCTCGGCCTGCCGGACATGGTCCGTCACAACGTGGGTCGACTACCGCCGCCTATCATCCTCGACTTCGACGAGACCAAGCGGGGCTCCGGTCTCGGGGATGCCGCCCTGGCTCTCGGCCCAAGGCTCGGAAGGACCGGCCGGCAGGCGAGCGAGGCCGTGAAGGCCGCCCTGGAGGCCCTCGGCGTCTTCCGCGCCGCGCTCTGGGCCGGGCTCTCGTTCGAGGAGGCGGCGGCTCGGGCCACGCAGGGTCCGCTGGCGGACCGCCCGGGCGGCGGACCGAGCGGTGAGGCCCTGCGACCCCCGGTCCGGCCGACCGACTGGAGGGAGCCGGCCGCTCTGAACGGCCGCCCCCGCGTGGCCCTGGTCGGCCACGCTTATAACATCTTCGACCCGGGGGTGAACCTCGACCTCCGCCGCAAGCTGGTCGGTCTCGGGTGCCACATCCTGACCAGTGAGATGCTCAGCCACGAGGAAGTCCAGGCCGAGTCGGAAGCCATGCCCAAGGAGATCTTCTGGAGCTCCGGGCGCCGGATAATGGCCGCCGTCAGGCGGTTCCGGCGGGCCGGCTTCGTCGACGGCATCATCCACGTCATCTCCTTCGCCTGCGGGCCCGACTCCATGGTCGGCGAGATCGCCGAACGGGAGACCAGGCGCGAGTCGGCCCTGCCCTACATGGTTCTGACCATCGACGAGCACACGGCGGAGGCCGGGCTGGTGACGCGCCTGGAGGCCTTCGCCGACATGCTCCGGCGCCGGCGCCGGAAGACGGGGGGCGAAGGCCCGTGAAAGTCACGTTCGCCCACATGGGCAATCTCTGGATAACGGTGAAGACCATCCTCGAGGACCTGGGGGTCGAGGTCGTCGTCCCGCCCCGGCCGAGCCGCCGCAGCCTGGAGGTCGGGGTGAGGCACTCGCCCGAGTTTGCCTGCTTCCCCCTCAAGATGAAC
Organism: Symbiobacterium sp.; assembly: GCA_020725405.1. GTDB lineage: Bacteria > Bacillota > Sulfobacillia > UBA995 > UBA9673 > DYFB01. The sequence goes on from DYFB01000037.1 coordinate 67,810, forward strand.
ATCGGCGACTACATCGGGGCCATCGAGAGAGGGGCCGACACCATCGTCATGGTCGGCGGCGTTGGTCCCTGCCGCCTGGGTCACTACGCCCAGGTCCAGGCCGAGATACTCCGGGACCTCGGGTACCGGGCCGAGATGGTCATCCTCGAGCCGCCGCGCGGCCACTTCTCGGCTCTTCTGGACAAGATCCGCTACCTCACCGGCGGCAAGCCAATCTCCCGCGTCGTCCGAGCCCTCCGCTTCGGCTGGGAGAAGCTCTACGCCCTGGACTGCCTGGACCGGGCCCTGGTGAGGACGAGGCCGCTCGAAGCGGTCCCCGGCGGGGCGGCCGCGGCCCATCGCCGGGCGGTGGCAGCCGTGGCCGGCGCGGCCGGGGTCGAGGCGACCAGGCGGGCCAGGGACGAAGGCGTGGCCGCCGTTCTGGCCGCCGGAGGCGCGGGCGCTGCCTGGGAGGACGACGGCGAGGCGGGCGGTGGGCTTCCCGGCCGGAACGGGACCCCTCTCCGCGTGGGCATCGTCGGGGAGATTTTCATGGTCGCCGAACCCTTCGCCAACCAGGACCTGGAGAGGCGGCTCGGTGAGATGGGTGTGGAGGTGACCCGGGCTCTCTACGTCTCGGACTGGGTCCGCATCAATCTCCTCCTCGACACCCTGCGGCTGAGGCGCCGCAGCCGCCAGAGCGTGGTCAAGGAGGCCGCCAGCCCCTATCTGGGTCACTTCGTCGGCGGGGAAGGGCTGGAGAGCGTCGGCGAGACGGTCCTGTACTCCCGCCAGGGCTACGACGGGGTCATCCACGTGGCCCCGTTCACCTGCATGCCCGAAATCGTCGCCACCAGCCTCCTTCCCGAGGTCGGGCGGGACCTCGACCTGCCGGTGATGAGTCTGTTCCTGGACGAGCACAGCGGCGAGGCCGGGCTGGCCACGCGTCTCGAGGCTTTCGTCGATCTTCTGGCCCGGAGGCGGGCCCGCGCCGGCGCCGGCCGCGCGACCCGGTGAGGCGACCGTCGGCGACCCGGTGGGGTGACCGTCGGCGGCCCGGTGAGGTGACCGTCGGCGGCCCGGTGAGGTGACCGCCGGCGGGCCGGTGAGGTGACCGCCGCCGCGCCCGCCCGTGAGGCGTAGGACCACCGCCGGTTGGGAAGACCTACTGGTCGGGGTGAAGGGAGGTTGGTTCGTGGCGACCGGAGATAACCGTGTGTACCTCGGGATAGACGTCGGTTCGGTCACGACCAAGGCGGTGGCCGTCGACGGGGCGGGGGAGATCTTGGCGCGGGCCTGTCTTGAGACCATGGGCCAGCCGGCCAGACAGATCATGCAGGTCCTGGCTGAAGTGGGGCGGCGGCTGGGGGAGGCGGTGACCGTGGACGGGGTGGGTACGACGGGCAGCGGCCGAAACCTGGCCGCGGCCCTGGTCGGAGGGGACGTGGTCAAGAACGAGATAACCGCCCACGCCGTGGCCGCGCTGCGCCTCGTTCCCGAGGCCCGGACCGTGCTGGAGATAGGGGGACAGGACTCGAAGGTCATCCTCCTCCGGGAGGGGGTCGTGGTCGACTTCGCCATGAACACGGTCTGCGCCGCCGGGACGGGGTCGTTCCTGGACCGGCAGGCCTCACGGCTCGGTCTCGACATCCGGGAGTTCGGCCGGCTGGCGGCCGGCTCGACTCACCCGGTGCGTATCGCCGGAAGGTGCACCGTCTTCGCCGAGACGGACATGATTCACAAGCAGCAGGTCGGCCACCCGGTCGAGGACATCGTCGCCGGGCTCTGCCGGGCCCTCGTCCGCAACTACCTCAACAACCTCGCCAAGGGGAAAGACCTCGAGCCGCCCTACGTCTTCCAGGGCGGTGTGGCCGCGAACGCCGGCATGGTGCAGGCCTTCGAAGAGGCCCTGGGAGCGCCGGTCTTCGTCCCCGAACACCACGCCCTGATGGGCGCCTACGGGGCGGCCATCCTGGCCCTGGAGGAGCACCAGGAGAAGGAGGCCCGGGTCGGAGCGCCCGGCTCCGGAGGGGGGAGCGGGCCCGGGGGGGCGGACCGATCCCCGAGTTCCTACTCCCCGACTTCCCGCTTCCGCGGCTTCCGGCTCGGAGAGATGGACTACCGCACCTCGGCCTTCGATTGCGAGGGCTGCACCAACCAGTGCGAGATAGTGGAGATATTCCTTGAGGGCGTCCTCGTCGCGCGCTGGGGTGGGAGATGCGATCGCTGGGAGAGGGCCGGCGTGGTCCCCGGAAGGTCCGACCGCTCTGCTGCAGGGGCCGGGCGGTCGACGGAGGACCGGGCCGGGTCGGCCGCGAAGGCGGGCCACGCCTAGCTTGAGGCTCCGTCCCGGGAGAGGCTCACCGTGGGGTCGGCGAAGGACCCGCGGTCGCTGGCGGAGAAGACCCCCTTCGGGGGTGAGGGCGGACCTTGGACCCGGAGGGTCGGGGGGAGCGCAGGCGGAACGGGGGAGCGAGCGAGGGCTCCCGCGCCGATGACCCTGGGGGCTGGGAGGGTCTCCGCTGGCCCGGTCCGTGGGCTCCGGCCGCAGCCCTCGTCGTCGCGCTCGCGACCGGCTTCGTGAGCGCCCTCATCCTGACGACGATCCTGGCCGGACGCCCGGAGACCGAGCTGGTCGCGAACCTCGGAGCGAACCTCGTCACCCACGCGGCTCTGGTGTCGGCCAGCCTCGCCCTCGTGGCCGCGGCTAATCCCGGGCGGAACATCATTGCCCTGGCTGCCCGTTTCGACCCGGCCGACTGGCGTCTCGTCCTGACTCTCGTTCTCTTCGCTCCCCCGGCCGGTCTTCTCCTGGCCGCAGCGGCGACGGAATTCGGTCTCGAGATGGACGAAACCCGGATGGCTCTCCTCCACCACCCGGTCATAATGCTCGCCGGACTGACTCTGGGACCCGCCGCCGAGGAGGCGTGGGGGAGAGGGCTCGTCTACGGGGCCCTCAGGCGGTTCGGCCCAGGGGCGGCCCTGGCGGGCACCACGCTGGTCACCGCCGGCATCCACTGGTCGGCGCCGCAGATTCTCGCCACCCTGCCGGCCATGTTCGGCCTGACCGTCATCAGACACCTGACCGGCCGCCTTGCGCCCTCCATCGTGGCGCACTCGGCCTATAACGCCGTCCTTATGCTCCTGGTGGTGGCCGGCGACCCGCCTGGGTAGGGAGAGCCGTCTTCCTCACCCGAGCCCGTGCGGTCCGTAGACCGCGCCAGGAGAGAGGCCCCGCCGGGAGGGTTGCGGCCCCGGGGGAAGAATAGGCCACAATCAGGCCGCGGCCCGGGACGGTCCGGCGGGCCGACCCGGAAAGGAGTCCTCCACCGAGCGGATGTTCCCGAGAACCGATATGGTAACCCTGCTCCTGTCGCTGCCGGCACTGGTCCTGGCCCTGACGGTCCACGAGTACGCCCACGCCAAAGCGGCCGACCGCCTGGGCGACCCGACGCCGCGCCTGGCCGGGCGCCTGACCCTCGAGCCCTGGGCCCACCTCGACCCCATCGGGACCCTGATGCTCCTCATCTTCCGTTTCGGCTGGGCGAAGCCCGTCCCGATAAACCCGGCGAACTTCCGGGACTGGCGCCGGGGAGTTCTTATCACCTCGCTCGCCGGCCCGCTGTCGAATATCGCCCTCGCGGCCGTCGCCGCGCTCCTCCTGGCCTTCCGCTTTCCGACCTGGCCGCTCCTCGCCCAGGTGCCGCACCTGTGGGACATAACCTACTACATCTTCGTCCTGAACCTCTGGTTCGCCGTGTTCAACCTCATCCCGATACCACCGCTGGACGGCTCGAAGGTCGTCATGGCCCTCCTGCCGGGCCGCCAGGCGTACTTCTTCGCCCGCCTGGAGCCCTACGGACCGGTCATCCTGATGCTCTTCCTCTTCAGTGGGGCGGCCCTGCCCCTAGTGCGGACGGTCGCGGGGATTCTGGGGAACATCCTCTGGCTTCTGGCTCGGCTCCTCGCCGGCCTGTTCGGCCTGTGACGGTCGAGGCCCCCGCCGGCCGGTCGGCTTACCGGGTGAGGCTCGACGTCTTCGAGGGGCCTCTCGACCTCCTCCTCCACCTCATCCGGCGCGAGGAGATGGACATCTATGACATCCCCATCGCCCGGATCACCGCCCAGTACCTCGAGTACCTCGAGGTCCTGGATACCATAGACCTCGACCGGGCCTCGGAGTTCCTGGTGATGGCGGCGACCCTCATCGACCTGAAGTCGCGGATGCTCCTGCCGCGGCCCCCGGCCGCGGAGTTCATCGACGATGAGGCCCAGGCCGACCCGAGGCGCGAGCTCGTGGCCAGGCTTCTCGAGTACCGGCGCTACAAGGAGGCCGCCGGGCTCCTGGGGAAGCGGGCGTCCGAGGCGCGCCGGCAGCACAGCCGCTACGGCGGGCCGGGCGGACCCGTCCCGCCAGCCCGGCCGGGGGGCGTCCAGGATGCGGGCCGCCCGGGGCCCGCCGCCTCGGACTCCGAGCCGGGAGCGGCGCCCGGGGCTGGCGCGGCGGAGGGCCGCCTGGAGGGGGTGTCGCTAGCCGACCTTGTGGCCGCGCTGCAGGAGGTGCTCCGGGGCCTGGAAGAGCGGGAGGCCCAGGAGATAGTCCGGGAGAGCGTGACCGTGGCCGCTAAGATGGAGGAGCTCGCGACCCTGTTCCGCGAGGCGGGGGACACGGGGCTCGACTTCTCGGACATCCTCCGGCGGGCGAGGACGCGCCGCGGCGTGGTTGTGACCTTCCTCGCCCTCCTGGAGCTTCTCCGGCAGGCGAGAGTCCGCGCGGTCCAGGAGCGGACGTTCGGACCCATTCGAGTCTGGGCCACGCCGGCTCTGGCCCGCTGGGGGTGGCCGGGGCGTGGCTGAGCGAGGGCCGGAGGGACCTGCCCCGGAGACGGTCAAGGGCGCTCTGGAGGCGCTGTTGCTCGTGGCTTCCGAACCGCTCACCCCCCGCCGGGCGGCGGGGATTCTCGGGCTCACCGAGGCCCAGGCCCGCGCCTATCTCCGCCTTCTGGCCGCCGAGTACGAGGAAAGACGCGGCGGCCTCGAGGTCATCGAGGTGGGCGGAGGTTACCGTCTGGTCAGCCGGCCGGAGTTCGACGTCTACATCAGCCGCCTCGAGCCCACCCGCGCCCCTGCTCCGCTCTCGGCGGCCGCGGTCGAGACCCTGGCCATCGTGGCCTACAGGCAGCCGGTGACCCGGGCAGGCATCGAGGCGGTGCGGGGCGTGCGCTGCGAGGGCGTTCTCGGGACCCTCCTCGAGCGGGGACTCATCGAAGAGGTGGGGCGCGGTGAGGGTCCGGGGCGCCCCATCCTCTACGGCACGACCAGCCGCTTTCTGGAGTACTTCGGGCTCCGGGACCTCGCCGACCTCCCCCCCCTGCCGCACCCCGGGTGACCTCCTGACCCGGGGGGGCATATGGTGGGGAGAGGTCGACGCGGGACCCGGGGAGGTAAGCGCCACGAGTCACCCGCAGATTCTCCGTATCCGCCACGGGCTGCAGCAGGACGCCCGGAACTACCTCACCCTGAGCCGGGTCGTCCTCGACATGAGCGGTCCTACAGGCTATACGTGGTTCAGTCTGAACGGCCCTCCCCGCCTGGTCTTCGACCTCCGTCCGGCCGCGACGGGCATGGCCTCCGGGGCCCTGACCGTGGAGGACGGCCTCGTCAGGGCCGTCCGCTGGGCGACTCATCCCGAGGCCCGGGTCCGGGTAGTGCTCGACCTGACGAGACCAGCCCCGCACCGGGCCTTCTGGCTGACTGACCCGCCGAGGCTCGTCCTCGACGTGGACCGGCTCGAGGTCACCCTCTACGACCACGAACGTTCCGTCCTGACGGTCCTGCCGTTCGACGAGTACCTGGCCGGGGTTCTGGCGGCCGAGATGCCGGCGAGCTTCCAGCTAGAGGCCCTGCGGGCTCAGGCCGTCGCCGCCCGCACCTACACCCTCCGCAGGCTCCGGGCTTTCGGCGGCCGGGGCTGCCCGGCCCACCCCGGGGCCGACGTCTGCTCGGACCCGGGGCACTGCCAGGGATACCGCTCGCCGGAGCGCCTGAGGGAGGATTGGAAGGAGGATTTCCAGCGTCACTTCTCGCGGCTGACCGAGGCCGTCGGGAGCACCCGGCGGCTCTTCCTCGCCCACGGCCAGGGGCCGGCCGACACCGTCTACCACTCAACCTGCGGCGGGCACACCGCGTCGGCGGCCGAGGCCTGGGGGCAGACGGTGCCCTATCTTCCCGGCGTGCCCTGCGAGTACTGCGAGATATCCCCGCGGTACCGGGAGACGAAGCGGTTTTCCCTGGCCGATCTGGAGCGTCGGCTGGGGACCACTCTCGTCGGGCTCACCCGGCGGACCCCGTCCGGCCGGGCCGAGTCGGTCGAGGCCGGCGGGCGGACCTTCAGCGGGCTCGAGACACGCTCGCGTCTGGGGCTACCCTCTTCGCTCATCCAGGAGTTCGGGGGGGAGCTCACCGTCACCACTCGGGGCTGGGGCCACGGGGTCGGACTCTGCCAGTGGGGAGCCGAGGGGCAGGCGCGTCTCGGCCGGACCTTCCGGGAGATTCTCCGCTACTACTACCCGGGGACGACCATCTCCGGGGTGTCCTTCTCTCCCGCTGCCGCCCCCCCGGGCCTTGAGCCCGCCCCTCCGGGGGCGCCCGGGGACGGGCCCGCCCCGGAACCGACGCCCCCCGGCGAGCCGGCGCCCCCGCCGCCCGGCTCCCTGCCCGTGGTGGTCCTCGATCCCGGTCACGGGGGCCTCGACCCCGGGGCCAGCGGACCCGGCGGGCTGGCCGAGAAGGACGTCAACCTGGCCGTCGTCCTGGCCGCGGCTGAGGTTCTGGCCGGTCGGGCGGAGGTCCACCTGACCAGGCGCGAGGACCGGACCGTCTCCCTGAGGGAGAGAACCGACCTTGCCGAGGTCAGGAAGGCCGTGCTCTTTCTCAGCGTGCACAACAACGGGTCGGTGCACCCCGAGGCGGGTGGGACGGAGACCTACCATTACCCCCCCTCGAGCCTGGGAGCCGCGCTGGCCGGTCTGGTCCACCGCAGGGTCCTGGCCGCGGCCGGTCGGCGGGACCGTGGGGTGAAGCAGGCAAACTTCTTCGTCCTCCGGGAGTCGAAGTGCCCGGCCGCCCTGGTCGAGGTTCTCTTCATCACCAACCCGGAGGAAGCGAGACTTCTTGCCGATCGCGAGTTCCAGAGGCGGGTCGGGGAGGCCGTGGCCGCAGGGGTCCTCGATTACCTCGAGAAGGTCCGCTAGGCCCAGTCATATCCCGGGATCGGCTGGGGGAACATCTCCCTCGGGAGGTCGCCGGTCCCATGTCTGTTCCCGCTCTGGAACCCTGGCCTGGTCGGGTCGCCCTGGCCCTCGTCGCCCTCGCCGCTCTGGCGGCGGCCCCCATCCACTTCCGCGTGCGGGCCTCCTATCGGGCTCCCGGAAGGGGCGCACGGGGGACGTTCGAACTGTCTCTCCTGGGGGGGCTGGCGGTCTGGCGTATCCGGGTGCCGCTCCTCCGGCTGGAGCGCAGTGGCGAGGCCCCGGCAGTCGCGGCCTTCGTGGGGCGGGCCATCGCTGACCGCTATGGGGCGGCCCGCCGCGAGGCCGCGGAGCAGGAAGAGAAGGAAATCCTGACTCTCCCCGAGGCCCGCCGGGCCGGGCGCTCCGTCCTCGCGGCCGCCGGGGCCCTGAGAGATCCGGCGCTGGCTCTGCTCAGGAGGGTCAGCTGGTCCCACCTCTCCTGGCGGACGACCCTTTCCCTGCCCGACTCGGCGTTCACGGGCCTGGCCGCGGGGGGGGTCTGGGCCGTGAAGGGAATCCTGGCCGCCAGCCTCCGACGGACCCTGCGCCTGGCCGGCGGGCAGCCGGAGTTCGAGGTCACGCCTGAGTTCGAGGGGCGGGGGACGGTCAGCCGGTTCGAGGGAATAGGGGTCCTCCGGGTCGGCCATATTATCCTTGCGCTTCCGGGACTGGTCCGCGGCCTTTGGCGGATGCGGACTCTCCGGGCGGCGAACGGGCGACGACTATCCGGGAGGCGAAGCGCTTGGCGGAGCACCCCATTCAGGGTCTCATGAAGACGGCCATGGAAAGCATCCGGGACATGGTCGACGTCAACACCATCGTGGGCGACCCGGTGGAGGCGCAGGACGGGAGCGTCATCATGCCTGTCTCCCGCGTTTCCTTCGGCTTCGCGGCCGGCGGCGCCGAGTACGGGTCCGGGGGGCGGCGGTCGCCCGAGAAGGCCGGTGAGAGCGGAGGGGCCTACCAGCTGCCCTTCGGGGGCGGGAGCGGCGCCGGGGTGACGATAAGACCGGTGGGGTTCCTGGTCGTGGGGCAGGGCCAGGTCCGAATGCTGCCGGTCGATGGCAAGGCCTACTACGACCGGCTCATCGACCTCATGCCCCAGGTCCTCCAGGAGCTCAGCTCCATCGTCCGGGGCGACGGCGGGGTGGCCTACACTCAGCCCGCGGCCCCCCCTGCGGGGCGCCGGGTGAGAACCCGGCCTGAGGCCTGACTGGCCGGGAGGATTCCTGTCCGCCCTCCGGGGTCGAGGCGATCGCCCGGCGCGGTCGTCGTCTCCGTTCTCCTCTGCCTAGGTCTCGCTCTCGGCTATCCCGGCGCTTCCCGGCCTGACTGCCTCTTCCCCGGCCCGCCGGGGCGGACCGCTGTCGCCGCGGGAGAGGGCCCGAGCGGGCCCTCGGCGCCCCTCGTCCCGGACGGGGCACCCGAGCCGCCGGCCCTGACGGCCTCGGCGGCCGTCCTCGTGGACGTGGCCTCCGGACGCGTCCTCTACGCCAAGAACGCCCACCAGAAGAGGGCCCCGGCGAGCCTGACCAAGGTGATGACGGCCCTCCTCGCCCTCGAGCAGGGCGGCCTGGACGCGGTGGTGACGGTGAGTGACCGGGCGGCGAGGGCCGGCGGCTCGTCCCTGTGGCTCGAGCCCGGGGAGAGCCTAACCCTCCGAGACCTCGTCTACGGGCTTCTCCTCCGCTCCGGAAACGACGCGGCGGAGGCCATCGCCGAGCACGTCGCCGGGACGGTGGACGACTTCGTCCTCCTCATGAACCGGCGGGCCGCCGCCCTGGGGGCTCTGGACACGCATTTCCGCAACCCGCACGGTCTACCGGACCTCGGCCACCTGACGACAGCGGCCGACCTCGCCGTCATCGCCCGGGCCGCCATGCTCCGCCCCGACTTCCGCGAGATTGTGGCGACCCGGCAGCGCGTGATTCCCTGGGAGGGGCGGCCCTGGGACCGGATGCTCTCGAACGAGAACCGGTTCTTGTCCCTTTATCCCGGAGCCGACGGGGTGAAGACGGGGTGGACGAGTGAGGCCGGACGCTGCCTCATAGCCTCGGCATCGCGCGACGGGTGGCGTCTGGTGGCGGTGCTCCTGGACGCCACGGAGATGTGGAGCGACGCCTGCGAGCTGCTCGACTGGGGGTTCGGGGCTTTCGAACCGGCGGTGGTTTTCCCCGCGGGGGCGCGGGTTGCCCGCGCCCGGGTCGCCGGAGCCGCCGAGCGCTGGGTGGCCCTCAGGGTGGAAGAAAGGGTCGAGGTTGCCGTCCTGCCGGGCGAGGTGGAGCGGCTGGCGGCGGTGCCCGACGTGCCGCCCGCCGTCAGGTCTCCACTGGCCGAGGGGGAGCCGGTGGGTTCGCTCCGCCTCCTCATCGACGGGGCCACCGTCTCGACCTTCCCGCTCGCCGCGGCTGAGGATGTTCCCCGGAGCGGCGTCCTCGGCCGGCTGGTCCAGGATCTCTGGCTATTGCTTCTCGGAGCCCTCGAGCGGCTGCTCGGACGGGGGGCGGCGACGTAGCTCCGGGTGCGCCCGGCCCGGCCCGGAGCGGGCGATCCCCCGGGCCGGCGCGAGGCCGGGGGAAACGGCCCCGGGCCGGGCGCCGCGGGGCCACTGGGAACGGGCTCGGGCCGGGCGCCGCGGGGCCGCGTGGAACGGGCTCGGGCCGGTTTCGTCGCGGCGTGGGGGGGGTAGGCTAGTCGGGGGGTGGTCTCAGGCGTGCGGACCCTCTGGAAGGGCGCCATCACTTTCGGCCTTGTGCACATACCCGTCCGGGTCTACCCGGCCACCGAGAACAAGGGTGTGAAGTTCCGCTACCTCCACCGGGAGTGCAAGACGCCGGTAAGGTACGTCAAGTACTGCCCGACCTGCCGGCGCGAGGTTGCCTCCGAGGAAATCGTGAGCGGCTACGAGTACGAGAAGGGACAGTTCGTCGTCCTCGCGGACGAGGACTTCGAGCGGCTGCCCACGGCCGAGGCCAAGGTCGTGGACATCGTCGACTTTGTTCACATCAGTGAGATAGACCCCATCCTCTTCGACAAGAGCTACTACCTCGAGCCAGCCGACGGTGGGGCCAAAGCCTACGCCCTCCTCCGGCGCGCCATGCTCGACACCGGCAGAATCGCCGTCGCCCGCGTCGCCCTGCGGGCGCGGCAGCACCTCGCCGCGGTCCGGGTCTTCGACGGGGTCGTCCTGGTGATGGAGACCATGTACTGGCCGGACGAGGTCCGGCCCTGGACCGGGCTTGAGGGGCTCCAGGTCGAGCCGGCTTTCCACGAGAACGAGATCCGGATGGCGGAGATGCTCGTGAACAGCCTTACGGCTCCCTTCAACCCGGCCAAGTACACCGACGACTACCGCTCGGCCCTGCACGAGCTGATTCGGGCCAAGGTGGAAGGGAGAGAGATATACGCGTACCGTGAACCCGAGACGGCCAAGGTCGTCGATCTTATGGAGGCTCTCCGGGCCAGCGTGGAGATGGCGCAGGTGACGCGGCGGGCCGGACCCGGCGCGGCCGCGGGCGGAGTCGGCGGCCCTTCGGGAGCGGCCGGCCGGCCGCCGGAGGGCTTCGGTGGGCAGCCGGAGGCGCCGCGGGAGCCGGGCGGGCCGGGCGGGTAGAGTGCGCACCAGGACCAGGCGGGTAGGGTGCGAGGTATGAGTCCGGGCTCGGGGGGACCTTCCGGAGCTCACCTGGAGTTCGGGAAGGTTCTCCCCATGCTGGCCGAGACGGCCACCGCCCCGTTCGACGACGAGACATGGACCTTTGAGGTGAAGTGGGACGGCTATCGGGTTATCGCCTTCCTGGAGCCGGGCGGGCCCGGGCCGGCGACCCGCCTGCAGTCGCGCGGGCTCCGGGACCTCACGCCACGGTATCCCGGACTCCGGCGACTCAACGCGCACCTCCAGGGACGCCGGGCCGTCCTCGACGGCGAGCTGGTGGCCCTGCGCGGCGGGCTTCCCGATTTCCAGGCTCTCCAGAGAGGCGAGGGGCCGGTGGTCTACGTCGCTTTCGACCTCCTCGAGCTTGACGGGGAGGTCCTGATGCGAGAGCCGCTCTGGCGGCGGAAGGAGCTCCTCGGGCGCCGCCTGGGGAGCGGCCCGGACCTGGTTCACTCCGGCGGGGTGACGGGTGCGGGCCGCGAGTTCTACCGCGCCGCGGTCTCCCGCGGGCTCGAGGGGGTGGTCGCCAAGCGCCTGGACAGCCTCTACTATCCGGGACGTCGGCGGCGTGAGTGGCTCAAAGTGAGAAACGTGCACCGGGCCTTCGTCCTTGTCTGCGGGTACACCAGGGCCGTCGACGCCCGACCGCTGGGTTCGCTCGTGCTGGGGGCGCTCGACCCCGCGGGGCGGCTGGTCTACGCCGGCCACGCCGGCACCGGGTTCGACGAGAGGGAGATGCGGAGGCTCGTGGCCCTCCTCGGCCCGGAGGGGCCGTGCCCCCTGGCCGGAGGCGAGCCCCGGGCTCTCGGCGGACGGACGGTCTGGGTCAGGCCGGAGCACGTCGTCGAAGTGGAATACCTCGAGTGGACCCGGGACGGATACCTAAGACATCCCGTCTACCGGGGTCTGCGTCCTGACAAGGACCCCGGTGACTGCCGCGTCCCCCGCCCGGCCGGGGAGGTGAGCGGCCGGTGAGCCGGCAGGAGCGGGTGACGGTCGTCGTCGACGGGCGCCGCCTTTCCCTTTCCAACCTGGATAAGGTCTTCTGGCCGGAAGGAGGCTACACGAAGGGGGACATGGTCAGGTACTACGTCGAGATCGCTCCCTACCTCCTGCCCCACCTGGCCGACCGTCCCCTGAACCTGACGCGGTTTCCCGACGGCATCCACGGAAAGAACTTCTACCAGAAGGACATCCCGCCCACGGCGCCCGATTGGGTCCGGACGGTCCGGGTGGCCCACTCCGACCACGACGTCAACTACTGCCTGGCCGACAGCGCGGCGACCCTGGCCTGGCTTGCCCAGTGGGGCTGCGTGGAGGTTCATCCCTGGCTCTCTCGCGTGGACGAACTGGACCGGCCGGACTACGCGGTCTTCGACCTCGACCCGACGCCCCCGGCGGGGTTCCGGGAGGCCGTGGAGGTGGCCTTCGTCGTCGGGCGCACTCTGGCCGAGTTCGGCCTCAGGGGCTACCCGAAGACCTCCGGGGCCACGGGGGTCCATATCTTCCTGCCCATCGTCCGGCGCTACACCTACAAGGAAGTGGAGCGGTACGTCGGAGCGGTCGCCGACCTCATCCACCGGGTCCTGCCCGACCTGACGACGCGGGAGCGGACGGTGGCCCGGCGCCACGGGGTCTACATCGACCACCTGCAGAACATCAAGGGAAAGACGCTCGTCTCGGTCTACAGTCTCCGGCCGCGCCCCGGCGCTCCCGTGTCGACCCCGGTGACCTGGGACGAACTCCCGCGCCTGGACCCGGCCCGGATGAACCTCGCCACCGTACCGGACCGCCTGGCCCGCCTGGGGGACCTCTTCGCCGGGGCGCTCCGGGACGTCCAGGACCCGGGCCCGATGATGCGGGCTCTCGGGCTCCTCCACCAGCCGGGCCGGGCCCCGGCCCGCCCTAGCCCGACGCCGGAGTACCGCCCTGAACCCGGGCCACCTCAGCCTTGAGCTCCTCGAGGCGCCGACCGTCCAGGGAGTGGAACCAGACGGCCAGGAACGCGCCGGCCAGACCGATCCAGGGGACGACGGTCATGAGGGCCCGCATGGCCTGGATGGCCTCGGGCGGCTGCTGGGCCAGGCCCTGGGCGTAGTTGCCCAACTGCAGGACGGTCCCGATGACCAGGCCCTGCAGGGCGATGCTGAGCCGGATGACGAAGCCGTTCATCCCGAAGTACATCCCCTCGCGCCGCGTGCCTGTCTTCACCTGGTCCTCGTCGATGACATCGGCGATGAGGACGTCGATGAGCATCATGAGGCCGGCGAGCCCCAAGCCGATGAAGGGAACCGCCGCCAGGGCGCCGGAGAGGTCGGTGAGGTACAGGAAGGGGGCGAGGGCGACCCCGAAGAGGACGATGGCTAGGAGGGTCGACTTCCGGGGGGCCAGGCGCCGGGTGATCCACTGCCAGAGGAAGAGCATGACGAAGGCCGAGCCGAAGATGCCGGCCCAGAGGAGGGTCACCTGGGCGTCCGGGACGCCCAGGACGTACTTGGCGTAAAGGGGCATGGCCGCGGACATGACCCCGAAGCAGAATTGGATGAGGAGGCTCGCGAGGACGAAGGTTATGAACGAGCGGTTCGTGAAGGTATGCCGGAGGGCCGGTCCGAGGGGGATGGACTCGCCCCCGCGGATCTCGGGCCGCTCGAAGCTACCGAGCAGCGAGATGTACATCCCCGCGGCGATGACGACGGCCAGGACGACGCCCATGTTCGTCCAGCCGAGGGAGCTGTAGAGCATCGGGGCCAGGGCTACGCCGACCACCAGGCCGACAAGGCCCATGAGCTGCCGGAGGGCCGAGACCTGGGACCGCTCGTCGAGGGAGGGGTACATCTCCGGGAAGAGCGCGGTCCAGTTCAGGACCACGAACGTGAACAGGGTGTCGAAGACGAAGAGGACGGCGATGAAGTAGGCGAAGAGCCCGGTGTGGCTGAGCCCCGCGGGCGGCGTCCAGACGAGGGCGAAGGAGATGGCCAGGGGCAGGCTGAGGTACCGGATGTAGGGGATGCGCCGTCCCCAGCGCGACCTCGTCCGGTCGGAGATGTGCCCGGCCAGGGGGTCGTTGAGGGCGTTCCAGATGGCGTAGATGACCATCCCGAGCTTGTAGTAGGTAAGAGGAAGACCGATGATGTCCACGTAGAAGTAGAGCAGGTAGAACCCTATGACTTGACCGGATACCGCCGCGGCGAGACTGCCGCCGCTGTAGGCGAGTTTCCGCCCGAGAGACTGCCCGGAGCGCGCGTTCACGGCTGGACCTCCCAGGCCCGGGCGGGTTGGGGGCGGCGGGCCCGCCTCCCGGCTGGCCGCCCGCAGGCCGTATGATGCTGACGGGGGAGAGTTCTTGCCGCCCGGACATTTACCTCCTCGGGCGGGCGGCCAGTCGAGTAAGGCGAAGACGCCGGAGGTACCGGCGACGAGCCGGAGGTACCGGCGACGAGAAGGGCGGGAAGAGGAGTGCTCCGAGATATGTTCCCGATACCCGACCTCATGAAGGCCAGGAAGGTCCTCTGCGTCCAGCCCCACCCGGACGACAACGAGTGGGCGGCGGGGGGGACCATCGCCCTCCTGGCCGGGAGCGGGGCCGAGGTCGTCTATGTCACGGTGACCGACGGGCGGTGGGGGACGACGGACCCCACCCTGGACCCGGACCGGCTGGTCGAACTCAGACGGGAGGAGCAGGTCCGGGCGGCCGACCTTCTCGGCGTGTCTGAGATAGCCTGGCTCGACTTCCCGGACGGGCGGACGCCGCCCGGGTCCGACCCGGCTCTGGTGGGACCCCTGGTCAGGCTCATCCGGGCCTACCGCCCCGACGGCGTCCTCGCCCCGGACCCCTGGATGCTCTACGAGGCTCACCCCGACCACGTCAACACCGGTCTGGCGGCCGCGACGGCGGTCCTTTTCGCCGGCCTCCCGGCCGCCTACCGCGAGCCCGAGCTGGAGGCGCACAGCCCGGAGCTGATCGCCTTCTATAACACCGCCCGCCCGAACACCTACGTCGGAATCGACGGGGTGTGGGAGACCAAGATGGCGGCCCTGGCGGCCCACCGGAGCCAGTTCGAGGTCACGTGGGACATGGTCCGGCACTACCAGAAGATCCAGGCCGAGGAGGCGGCCGCCCGGGCGCGGGACCGGGGGAAGGCGGGGGCCGACGTCGCCCTGGTCGAGGGGTTCAAGGTCCTCGCCCCCCTCTACCTCCACTGCAACTGGGACGCGGAGAACTGGTAGCGTGGGGGATAATAGCGGGGACGCCGGGGTAGGGCGGAGGGAGGACCTCGACCCTTGGGTCCCGATGAGAGAGGTGGGCGGGGTGGGCCCCCGCCGGAGCGTCGTCGCGGCGACCGGAACGGGCCCGACCGAGGCGGCGAGGCCGCGGGCCGCCGCAGACGCGGGGCGGTCGTGGGCTGGGCGCGGCGGGCGGCCGCCACGGTCGCGGCCGCGGGGTCCTGGGCGGTGCGGACCGGTGACTCCGTCCTGGCCGGGCTCGAGAGGGGGGGGCGGCGCGCCCGCGACGGCCTGCTGCGGGCCTTCGGCCTCAGGCCCGAGAGGGTCACCGTGGCCGGGGTGGTCGAGGGCAGCCCAGGACCGGTCAGAGAGGCCGTTGAGAAGGTCGCCTCGGTTCTGGAGCTCGCTCGGCGCCAGCTCGACCGGGCCCTGCCCTTCCTCCCGCGGGAGCGGGCGTGGAGGAGGGCGGCGGCCGGTGTGGGTCTCCTCCTGGCGGCGGTGGCCTTGGGCCCGCTGACCGGGGGACCGGAGGCCCGCCCGCTTCCGGGGGCCCGGCGCCCGATCTTCGTCGGCTACTTCGAGAACGGGTGGAGCCCGCTCCTCCGGGACTCGTTCCCCACGCTCCAGCGCCACTGGGAACTCGTGGACATCGTCATGCCCTTCTGGCACTCGGTCCGACCGGACGGGAGCGTTGAGGACCGGGGCGTGCGGACCGAGGTCATCGACTTCGCCCGGGCCCACGGTCTCGCGGTCGTGCCCCTCTTCAACAACGCCAAGGTTCCGGAGAGCGCGGCGTTCCTCGCCTCCGAGGAGGGCCGACGGAGGGCGGTCCGGAACATCTCGGCCCTTGTCGAGAAGTGGGGCTACGACGGGGTCCACATCGACTTCGAGCTCCTACCGCCCAGGCTGTCCGAGGGGTTCAGTCTGTTTCTCGCCGAGCTCCGGGGCGCCCTCGGTCCGGCCCGGCACCTGTCGGCCGCGGTCATCCCGAAGGTGGACGTCCATCCGGAGATCCACGGTCTCTACGATTACGCCGAGATGGCCCGGTCGTGCGACTTCATCGTCCTCATGGCCTACGACCGCCACTGGGCGACGTCGAAGGCCGGGCCCATCTCGCCTCTTGGGTGGGTCGAGGAGAACATCGTCCATGCGTTGAGTGAGTGGGGCGTTCCACCGGAGAAGGTCGTGCTCGGCGTGGGGGGTTACGGGCTCGACTGGCCGGAAGGGGGCGGGAAGGACCGGAGGGCCTCTGTTGTGCCGGCCTACGCGGTGGAGGACATCGCCCGCCGGCACGGGGCGAGCA
Source organism: Symbiobacterium sp. (assembly GCA_020725405.1). GTDB lineage: Bacteria > Bacillota > Sulfobacillia > UBA995 > UBA9673 > DYFB01. The sequence continues at coordinate 84,263 of DYFB01000037.1, forward strand.
TCAGGTGGGACGCCGAGAGCGAGAACCCGCATTTCAGCTACTACTCCGGCTCGACTCGCCGCGACGTCTGGTACCAGGACGAGCGGGTGATGGCCCAGCGTGTCGCGCTGGTCCTCAAGTACCGACTCCGTGGGCTGGCCCTGTGGCGCATGGGCTACGAGACCCCCGGGACCTGGACGGTCCTGCGTGACAGCTTGGGGCCGCGGTAGGCTGGAGTTCCGGCCGGCGGACCTCCAGTCGCCGGGAGGCGGGAGGCCCCGGACCCGGAGCCTCAAACGGGAGTGAGTGGTCGACCGGTGAGCTCGCGGTGGATGGTGTTGAGCGGGCACGAGGTGACGTGCTCGGTGCCACACCTCCGGCAGACCCGCTCGATATCCCCGGGGCTCCGGAGGGCCGAGCGGAGGAACTCCTCGACGCCCCGGGCGAGAGAGCGGCGCCCTTCCGGCGGCATATCGGTAAGGACGCGGAGGAGGGCCTGTTCGCGGGCGAGACGGGCCTCGTCGAGAGCCCGGCGGCCGGCTGGGGTGGGGTGAAGGCGCACCCGCCGCCGGTCCTCGGGCTCGAGTTCACGGCGGACGTACCTCCGGGCAACCAGGCGGTCGACGAGACGGGTCGCAGCCGGGTTCGAAATGCGCAGTCCCCGGGCCAGATCCTTCAGGAGGAGGCCCGGATGAGTGACGATGTGGCCCAGGCAGGCCTCCTGGGTCGGGGTGAGGTCGGGCGAGCCTTCCGGCGTCCCCGGTTCAGAAGAGGGCGGGAGTCGCTCTACCACCCGGCAGAAGAGCTCGGTCAGCCGCCTTTCCATATCGCTGCGGTCCGTACCCGGGTCCATACCCATACCTCCCTATTGACAAAGGCCTCGGTAATAGTTAACATGATTAAGGAAGGTACTGTCAAGGCCGAAGGGTGGCGAACCGAGTGATGGCGGGACCGATGAGAGTGGGGCCGGAGACCAAGGTCGGGGCGCTCGTGGACCGGTATCCGTTCCTGGTCGAGGTTCTCGCGAGCCAGACCAAGGAGTTCGAGAAGCTGCGAAGCCCGCTCCTCCGCAAGACGTTCGGGCGCGTGGCCACGCTGGCCAACGCGGCCAGCCTTGCCGGGGTTGACGTCGGCGTCTTCCTCGAGGCGGTCCGCGCGGCCATCCGCGAGAGGGCGGGCGAGGAGGTCGAGGTGGCCGTCCAGGGAGCGAGGGCCGAGACCCCGCCGGGCCCGGGCCGGGAGATTGGGACCGGGGAGAACGGGGGAGCGCCCGGACCCGCGGCGGACCGGATGGAGATTCTCAAGGGCATGATCCGGGACCTCCACGCCGGCGCGCGGCCGGAGGAGCTCAGCCGGCACTTCGCCGAGCTTCTCGGCGGAGTGAGCGCGACGGAGATAGCCGAGATGGAGCAGCAGCTCATCGCCGAGGGCATGCCGGAGAGCGAGGTGAGGAGGCTCTGCGACGTGCACGCCGAGGTCTTCCGCCAATCGCTCGACGCGGCCGAGGGGCCCGCCCTGCCGGCCGGCCATCCCATTGACACGATGCGACGGGAGAACGAGGGCCTGGGAGAGGTGATCCGCTCCCTCCGGAGTCTTCTCGAGGAGATCGGGGAGCCGCCCTCGAGGGAGCGTTTCGAGGCCCGTCGGCCTGAACTCGCCCGGGGACTGGACTCCCTGGCGGAGGTCGAACGGCACTACCTCCGAAAGGAGTACCAGGTCTTCCCCGTTCTCGAACGGCACGGCGTCGACGCCCCGCCGAAGGTGATGTGGGCCATCCACGACGACATCCGGGCGGCCCTGAAGGAGGTCAGGGGGGCTCTTGACAAGGGGGACGCCGGAGGGGTGGCCTCGGCCGCGCCGGCGCTCCTCAGGCAGGTCGAGGACATGGTCTACAAGGAGGAGAAGATCCTCTTCCCGATGTGCCTTGACGTCTTCAGCGAGGAAGACTGGTCGAAGGTGCGAGAGGGAGAAGGGGAGTTCGGGTACGCGCTCATCGACCCGCCGAGTGCGGGGGCCGGAGCGGCCGTCGCTGGCGGGGACCGGACCGAGGTCCAGCCGGCGGCCGAGCGGGCCGAGGTCCGCCCGGCCGGGGACCCAGCCGAGGTCCGCCGGGCCGGGGATTCAGAGGTCCGCTCGGCGGGGATCCGCCTCGATACGGGTCTTCTCACCGAGGACCAGCTGAGGCTGGTGCTCGCCCATCTGCCCTTCGACGTCACCTTCGTCGACGAGAACGACGAGGTCCGCTTCTACTCCGAAGGCGACCGCATCTTCCCGCGAAGCCCGGGGGTCATCGGGCGCAAGGTCCAGAACTGCCATCCACCCAAGAGCGTCCACGTCGTCGAGAGAATCCTCCAGGCCTTCCGCCGCGGGACCAAGGATGTGGCCGAGTTCTGGATAGAGTTCGGAGGCCGGTTCGTCCACATCCGCTACTTCGCCGTCCGGGATAAGGAAGGGACCTACCGAGGCGTCCTCGAGGTCGTGCAGGACGTGACCCAGATCAGGAAGCTTGAGGGACAGCGGCGCCTCCTCGACTGGTGATTCGCGGGCGCCGGCGCCCGGCCGGCGTCAGGCCTGGGGCGACAGGCGGAGCAGGCGGCATTCGACGAGAAGGGTCACGTAGGCCGCGGTGAAGGCCTCGTCGCGGAAGCCGGTCTCGAGTTCGAGAAACCTCGCGACCTCGGCGAGCGTCCTCCGGCCGTCCATCCAGTAGACGAGCTGGGCCGCAACCCGGTAACCCTTCTCGTTGGCCTTCTGGTGGGCGTACCAGAACTCCCGGCGCTCGGGCGGCAGGGAGCGTAGAGCCGGGCGGACCTGGACCGGACCGGGATGGACCCGCCGGGGGACGAAATCGGAAACATCCGTCCAGGGCGGGATCCCTTCGGAGCCCGGGCCGGTCGGCGAGGGTCGGTCGGTCGCGGGCTCCGGGCCGGTCGGCGAGGGTCGGTCGGTCGCGGGCTCCGGGCCGGTCGGCGAGGGTCGGTCGGTCGCGGGCTCCGGGCCGGTCGGAGACGGTTGGTCCGCCGGCGCGGCCGTTCGGGCGAGCGACGCGCCGTCCGGGGGCGGGCCGGCCGCGGCCGGAAGCTCCGCGAGCCCCCCGGTGGGGAGCTCTCCGAGCGCCCCGACAAGGCGGGCGAAGCGCTCCGCCTCCCGGGTCGCGGCGGAAGCGACCTCCTCTTCGAGAGGGCCGAGCCAGGCCGGCTCGGTTTCGCCGGTGAGGGCCCGGGCGAGGGCCCGGAGTCCCGCTCGCTTCCGATCGGCGCGGAAGGCGAGCCGCGAGGCCACCTCCGTGAGGTGCCCGGCACCGCTGGAGCCGCGGGCGTGAGCCGACAGAGCCACGGCCTCGTCCACCAGGCGCGAGGCATCACGGGCGAAGAAACCGGTCATCACCCCGCCGAGCCAGGCCGCTTCGCGGGGTCCGGCCGAGGCCAGGAAGTAGAGGTAGAGCGCGGCGGCGGTCGCTGCCCGGCGCAGCATGTCGGGGTCGATCTTGTCGAGGGTGTCGGCCGAGGTGTGATAGAAGCGGTCCGGGAACTGGATGAGCATGGGGCAGGGAACCCCGACGGTCGGGTCGGACAGGATGTAGTGGTCGCTGCCCCCGGAGAACGGTGAGCGGGCGTGGTTGAAGAGCGCGGAGGACGAGCTCCCGCTGAAGCTCCGCCCCTCGTCGGAGAGGGCGTCGAGCACGGCCGACAGGAGGTCTCCGGTGAAGTCGGGGGTGGCGAGGGGCGGGTACTCGGCCTGGAGCGGTCCGCCCCCGCAGAGGCCCTGGTGGCCGCCGACCATGTCGAGGTTGAGGGCGGCGACGGGCCGGCCGTCGGGCCCACCGGCGGTGGCGAGATAGGCGTAGGTCCCGGTCATCTCGGGGACGAGGAGGAAGCGGATGGAACGATGCGGCCGGGGGAGGCGCCCCGAGGCGACCAGGTTGGCGAGGACTCGCGCGGTCTCGAGGAGGGCGCCGGCCCCCGAGGCGTTGTCGTTGGCCGACGGCTTGGGGTGGCAGAGGTGGGCGACGAGGAGGACCTCTTCGGCCGGCCTTTCGGGCCGGGCGCTCCGGGAGGGATGGGAGCCGAGAGCGTCCCGACCGGGCAGGACGGCCGAGACGTTCTCGATCGCCCCGTCGTAGAGGCGGCCCTTCAGGCGGGCTTCGAGGACCACCGGGTCGGGTCCGGCGGCAGTCTCCTTGATCAGCCGGCGGAGTCGCAGGCCGGCGGCCGGGCTCAGGACGAAGCCGACCGCGGGAGGGTCGGCTTCGGTGTTGTAGTGCGCCCGGCATGGGCGTTAGCTTGGGAGTGAAAGTCTCCCGTGGGAGTGGGTAGCGACAACCACTAGCCAAAGGCAAGGGTGTCCGTCGTAAGGCGGAATCTGAAGGAAGCCGGAGGCAAAGCCACGGCCTGAG
>DYFB01000038.1 GCA_020725405.1 Symbiobacterium sp.
CGAGCATGATGTTCATGATGCCGATACCACCCACCAGGAGGGATATCCCGGCGATAGAGCCGAGGAGGATGGTCAGGATGCCGGTGACGTTCCCCACGGCTGCGAGGATCTGCTGCTGGCTGAAGACGTCGACCGCCTTGGGGTCGCCGAAGCGGAGCTCGAGGATGCGTCGGATGTGGCTGACGGCGAGGTCCGCGTTGGCCGTCTCGTCGATGCTGACGTAGATGGCGTTCACCCTGACCGTACCCATGAGGCGCTGGGCCGTGGTGATGGGGATGTAGACCTGCTCGTCGGGGTTCGGGGTGACGATGCCGCCCTGGCCCTTGTAGGCCAGCACCCCGATGACCGTGAAGGGGTGGCCGTCGATGTAGATCTCCTCGCCGAGGGGGTCGCGGACCCCGAAGAGCTTCTCCTTGGCCAGCTCACCGAGGACGGCCACGCGGCGCCGGTAGACCTCGTCCTGATAGGAGAGGAAGCGGCCCTCGGCCACGGGGTGGCTGTGGACGAGAGGCATGGCCTCGGTCGTCCCGACCACGTTCAGGGTCTCCGACCGCGACGACCAGCGGACGGTGCGGCTCCGGCGGAGGGAGGGGACGGCGGCGACCACCCCGTCGACCCGGGCCGCGATGCTCTCGGCATCCTCGACCCTGAGGTCCCGCCCCCGGGTCGAGGCCGGGGCGACGATGATGAGATTCGAGCCGAGCCCCTTGACCTGGCTCGTGACCTCGCGGCTCGCCCCCGTCCCGACGGACACGAGGGTTACGACGGCGGCGACGCCGATGATGACCCCGAGCATCGTCAGGAAGGTCCGGAGCTTGTTCTCCCTGAGGCCCCCGAGGGCCAGGCGCAGGCTCTCGGCGAGGTTCACCGGGCCTCACCCCCGGGGGTCTGACCGGCTCCGGCGGCTGCTGCGGCTGCGGGTCCGGCGGCTCCTGCGTCCAAGTTCCCGGCGGCTCCGGCGTCCCCGCTCCCGGCGGCGACGAACTCGGCTTCGGGAACAGGCCGGTCGTCGACCACGCGCCCGTCGCGCAGGCGCACGATGCGGCGGGTCTGCCGGGCCCGGTGGAGGTCGTGGGTCACCTGGATGACGGTGACGCCGAGCTCCCGGTTGACGCGCTGGAAGAGGGCTATGATCTCCTCCCCGGTCCGCGAGTCGAGGTTCCCGGTCGGCTCGTCGGCCAGGATGACCCCCGGGTTCCCGGCGATGGCCCGGGCGATGGCCACCCGCTGTTGCTCGCCCCCTGAGAGCTGGGCCGGCCGGTGGGTGAGGCGGTGGCCGACGCCCACGACCTCGAGGGCCTCCCGGGCCAGGCGACGCCGCTCGGCCGCCGGGAGGCCGCGGTAGACGAGCGGCAGCTCGACGTTCTCCAGGGCCGTCGAGCGGGGAAGGAGGTTGAAGGTCTGGAAGACGAAGCCGATGCGCCGGTTGCGTATCTCAGCGAGCTCGTTGTCGGTCAGGAGGGCGACGTCGCGGCCCTCGAGGAGGTAGCGCCCTTCGCTTGGCCGGTCAAGGCAGCCGAGGAGGTTCATCAGGGTGGACTTCCCGGAGCCTGACGGGCCCATGATGCTGAGGAGCTCGCCCGCCTCCACCCGGAGGTCGACGCCGCGGAGGGCGGCCACGGAGAGCCCGCTCTCCCCGTAGACCTTGCCCACCCCCTGGAGCTCGAGGAGAGGGGTTCCCCGGCCTGTTCCAGCCGGGCCCCGGACGGTCCCCGTCACTAGGGACCACCGCTTGTCCCGGGGTGGGTGGACCGCCCGAACGGGCCGGTCGGCTCCTGGAGGCTGCCGGTGACGACGACCTCCCCCTCGGAGAGCCCCTCGAGGATCTCGATGAAGGCGTTGTTGCTGAGCCCGGCGACGACCTGCCGGGCTACCGGCCGCCCGTCCACGACGACCTGGACGGTGGCGTCGCGTCCGGACCCGTAGACGGCCTCGACCGGGATGAGCAGGGCGTTCTCCCGTCGGGCGACGTGGATGGTCGCGCTCAGGCTCATGCCCACGCGCATCCGCGGGTCGGGGGTGAGGGAGACGCGCACGGCGTAGCTCGTGGCGCCGTCCCGGACCAGGCCCTCCAGGGAGACGGACTCGACCGTCCCGCGGAAGGTCTCCCCCGGCAGGGCGTCCATCCTCACCGTCACCGTCTGCCCGGTAGCCAGCCCGGCCACCTCGAGCTCGTCGACGGTCAGGGCCGCCGTCACCGAGCTGAGGTCGGCGACCGAGACGAGGCGCTGGCCCGGGGTTACCGGGTCGCCGGCGGAGACGAAGACCTCGGTGACCACCCCGTCGAAGTCGGCCGTCACGGTGAGGGCGCCGAGCTGCCGCTCCAGGGAGGTCAGGCGGAGGGCCGCTTCTTCCACCCGCAGGCGGGCCTTCTCGAGCTGGGCCTGGGTCACGGCAGGCGGCCCGGGCTCGGTCAACTGGCGGAGCGCGTGCTCGGCCCGGGCGAGGTCGGCCTCGGCCTTGAGGAAGGCCACCCGGGCCTCCTCGCTTTCGAGGGTGACGACGATCTCGCCGGCGGCGACCACGTCGTCCTCGCCCGCCAGGACCGCGGTGACCGTTCCGCCCGTGGCCGTCGTCACCGTCTGGAGCCGGTCGTAGGCCAGGACCCCGCTCACGGGGGCGGGGAGGGCCGGGGTCGGGGCCGGGGTCGCCGTCCCCTCCCGGGGGACGGCCGTCACCGACATCCCGCCCCGGGCGTTCGGATCGCTCCCGTCGAGAGTTACGGTGACCTGGTAGACGGCCGTGCCCCGCGGACCGGCGGTGCCCTGGGCGGCCACGGAGACGACTTGCCCGTCAAGGCTCCGGCCGGTGGGGATGACGGTCACCCTCACGGCGGCCCCGACCCGGTAGGAGGCGAGGTCTCCCTCCGGGACCGAGAGGAGGGCCTTCAGCCGGTCGTGGGTGGCGATCATGAAGAGGGGATAGCCCGGCGGCACGCTGTCACCCGGCCGGGCGCCCAGGCCGGAGACCCGCCCGGCGAACGGGGTGGACACGGACAGGTCCTCGAGGTTCTGGCGGGCCCGGTCGAAGGCCAGCCGGGCTGCCTCGAGGCCGGCCCTCGCCGCGGCCACGTCGGCCTCGGTCGCCAGGGACTCGGCCGGCCGGGTGAGGCTGGCGAGGTCCGCTTCGGCCAGGCGGAGCTGGAGTCGGGCCTGCTCGACCTGGTCGGCCAGGGTGTCGGATGAGAGGATAAGGAGCGTCTGCCCGGCCGCGACGGTCCCGCCGGGCCGGACGAGGACCCGCTCGACGGTGCCGGCCGAGGCGGCCAGGGCGTTCTGCTGGAGACCGGCCCGGAGCGTCCCGGTTCCGGTGACGACCACCTCGAGCGTCCCCAGGGAGGCGACGGCGGTGGAGTAGGGCGGGACGGCCGCCCGCCGGGAGGCGACCCTGACGACCTGTGCCCCGGCCAATCCGGCCGCGGTGACGACCACGACCAGGACGACCAGCCAGACGGTTCTGGCCCTGCGCACGGGAAGCCACCTCCGGATGGGTTAGGTTGCCCGCGGCCCTCTCCTTGTTTACCGGCGGGGCGGCGATCTCCTGCAGGGCGAACGCCGGCCGGGGCACAGGAGGCCGGGGCCGGCCCGGCGAACTCCTGGCGGGAGAGGGGCTGGGCTCCCAGGGGGTCCAGCGGTTGGGAGGAAGCGTCTTGCTCAAGGTTTACTGGGGCAGCATGTTCGCCCAGAAGTCGATGGCTCTCTTCCGCGAGGTGCTGAGAGCCCGGGCCGCCCGGCGCAAGGTCCAGTGCTTCAAGTTCGACGACGGCCGCTACTCGACGACCGAGATAGTCACCCACGATGGTCTCGCCCTCAAGGCCGAGCCCGTCCGGGACTCGGCCGCCCTCGTGGCCGCGGTCGAGCCGGACACCCAGGTCATCATCGTGGACGAGGCCCAGTTCTTCGACGAGGGGCTGGTCACGGCGGCCAACCGCTGGGCCGACGAGGGCCGGACGGTCATCGCCGCCGGTCTGGATATGGACCGCTACGGACGGCCCTTCGGGATCATGCCGGCCCTCGCGGCCACGGCCGAGGAGGCCGTCAAGCTCCACGCCATCTGCGTTTGCTGCGGCGAGGAGGGCTACATCTCCTACGGCCGGGCGACGACCACGTCCGAGCAGATGGAGATAGGGGGAGCCGACAAGTACGAGGCCCGGTGCCGGCGGTGCGCTCTTATGGGCCATAGGGCGGCCCCGGCGACCGACGTGCCCTCGTTCAAGAAGTGACGGCGTGCCGGCGGCGGCGCGGCCGGCAGGCGGCGGGCACGAGGCTGGCAGGAGGCTGGCACGAGGCCGGCAGGAGGCCGGCAGCCGGCCGGCACGAGGCTGGCACGAGGCCGGCACGAGGCCGGCAGGAGGTGAGCTGAGGCAGTGGAGACCCAGCAGGTCGCGGGCGACGGGATGCTGACGGTGCTGGTCATCGGGCTTCTGGCCCTGGCCGTCGTCGGCGTCGTCGTCCTCCTTCTCCGCCGGCCCGCCGGGCGGCTCGAGGGCGAGTTCGGTCTTCTCGCCCGGGCCGTCAACACGGCCCTGACCGAGCTCGGCCAGGTCCGCCAGGCGCTCGACAACCTCGGGCTCTCCCAGGCCGAACTGAGGCAGCAGCTCGGGGGCCTCCGCGACAAGGTCCACGAGACGACGGGCGACCTCGCCCAGCGCACGCTGCAGGTCCAGGCGGCCATCCAGCAGGAGATTCTCGCGGCCAAGGACCTCGTGCGCGAGGTCAGGACCGAGCTCACCGAGCGAAGGAAGCGCGACGAGGAGATCGAGCGGGCCGTCCGCCACCTGGAGACGGTCCTGGCCGGTTCGCCCTCCAAGGGAGCCGCGGGCGAGAACATCCTCGACGAGGCCTTTTCCGGCTTCCCTCCGGAGATGCTCGAGCGCAACTTCCGGGTGAGGGGGAAGGTCGTCGAGTACGCCCTGGTCCTCGGCGGCGGGAACCGCCGCATGCCCATCGACTCCAAGTGGCCGGCGACGGCGGCGGTCGAGCGGCTCCAGACCGCGACCGACCCGGATGAGCGGCAGAAGATCCTGACGGAGGTGAGGGCGGCCGTACGACGGAAGGTCCTCGAGGTGGCCCAGTACATCGACCCCCTCACGACGACGGACAAGGCCATCGCCGTCGTTCCCGACTCCGTCTACCCGTACTGCGGGGAGCTCGCCTTCGACGCCTACCGGCGCGGGGTCATCATCATGCCCTATAGCATGATCGTCCCCTACATCCTGAACCTCTACAACCTCCACCTCAAGTACGCCCGGAGCGTGGACCTCGAGACCCTGGACCACGCCCTGGCGGACATCGAGCGCAACGTGGACTCCCTCGAGAAGGTGCTTGAAGACCGCGTCCAGCGCGGGGCGACCATGGTCGGGAACGCCTACACCGACGCCCGGCACATCGTCTCCCAGATAAGGTTGGCCCTGGGCTACGTGAGGGCCCTCCCGGCCGTGGGCGAGCGACTCGCCCTGGCCGCCGGGGAAGACGGCCGCCCGGGAGAGCCGGAAGACCCCGCCGGCGGCGCGCCAGGAGGTGACGAAGATGACTGAAAGACCAGGCGTAGCCCTTTTTGTCGACTACGAGTACGCCGTCCTGACTTCCCTAAACCATTGGAAGACCCCCATAGACCCCAAGCGGATCGTCGAGAAGGCCATGTCCGTGGGGGCCATCGAGCACGCGGTGGCCTTCGGGGACTTCAACAGCGAGCCGCTCCGGCGGGAGGCGCCGAAGCTCCGGACGGCCAGTATCGATGCCGTATCGGCCCCGACGTCCTCGGTGGCGGGAAAGGTGAAGAGCTACACCGATTTTGTGATGCTCGACAACATCTATCAGACCCTGCTCGACCGGCCGGAGATAGGGACCTTCCTTCTGGTGACCGGTGACGGCCATTTCAGCGGTGTGGTGGCCAGGCTCCGGGTCCGGCACGGCAAGACCGTCGGCGTTCTGGGCATCGAGGGCAACATCAGCGGCGAGCTCAAGGCCGCGGCTTCGTTCGTAGCCGAGCTCGAACCGCTGGAGATGGACATGAGCGACCCCGTCCTCGACGAGATCATCCGGTTCATCGCCCGGTCGCAGGAGGAGCGGCGGGCCATAACCTTCGGGGCGACCGCCCAGTGCTGTGCTGCCTCCCTGAACGTTCCCGAGGAGCACGTCCGGCAGTACATGGCCGCCCTGTCGGCCGAGGGGGCGATCATCCAGAGCGTGGTGGAGTACCAGGGCCGTCCCTCCCGAGTGATGAGGCTCTCCCCGACCCACCCCAGGGTCCGGCAGGCGCTCGGACCGGGTAGGGGGGAGGAGTAGGGGCCGGCTATGGTCCGGAGGAGCAAGGGAGAGGCTGCCGGGGACGCGGAGGCCGTCGACCCCCGCAACACGCTCAACGAGATGACCGGGTCGGCCTGGCTCTACTTCACCAAGAGCCTGCTCGTCACGGCCTACCCCAGCGACTGGGCCCACGACCTCCGGCGGGAGCACGGCGCCTGTAAGCCCCCCGAGCTCATGAAACAGCTCATCGAGTTCTTCACCACGGGCTCGGGGCGGGTCCTCGACCCGTTCGCCGGGGTGGGGGGCACCCTCCTCGGGGCCTCCCTCTGCATCCCGCCGCGGCGGGCCGTCGGGGTGGAGATAGCCGAGCGGTGGGTCGAGGTCTACCGCCGGGTCCTCAAGCGGCTCGCCGCCGAAGGCCGGGCCCTACCCGAGCAGGAGATGCTCACGGGCGACTGCCTCGAGGTCCTGCGGCGCTTCCCCGAGGGCCACTTCCAGTTCATCGCCACCGACCCGCCCTACAACGTGCACCTCGAGCGGACGATGTGCGACGGGAAGTACGACGAGTCCCACACGAACCGGCGAACGGACTACAACATGCGGTCGGACGACCCGGCCGACCTTGCCAACCTCGAGACCTACGAGGACTACCTCGCGGCCATGGAACGGGTCTTCCGGGAGTGCCTCCGCGTCCTCGAGCCCGGCCGCTACATGGCCCTCATCGTCCGCAACGCCTACCAGTCCGGGCGCTACATGTTCACCCACGCCGACCTCGCCGGCCGGGCCGAGAGGGCCGGCTTCGTCCCCAAGGGGGAGATAGTCTGGTACCAGGCGGGGTCGAGGCTCCGGCCGTACGGCTACCCCTACGCCTACGTCCCGAACATCGCCCACCAGTACATCGTCGTCCTCAGGAAACCCCCGTCCCGGCCACGTCCCGCACGACGTCCCAGAGGACCTTCAGCCCGAACTCCAGGGAGCTGAGGGGCAGGCGCTCGTTCTTGCCGTGGACGGTGCGGATGTCCACGTCCGGGAGGGTCGGGCAGAAGCCGTAGCAGACTACCCCTCTCGGACGGAGGAACCGCCCGTCTGTCGCTCCCGGAACGAGGTAGGGGACGACCTTGGCCTCCGGGTCGTGCCTGGCCATGGCCCGGGCGATGGCCTCGCTGAGCTCGGTGTCGGGAGGGGATTCGGTGGCCACCGATGTCCGGATGAGTTCGAGTTCCACCTTCTCTCCCGGCCGGCCCTCGAGACCGAGCAGATCCCGGACCTCGGCGAGCAGGCTCTCGGGCGTCTGCCCGGGGAGGATGCGGCAGTCGACCTCGGCGGTGGCCGTCTGGGGGATTACGTTTGTCTTCTCGCCGGCCCGGACGACGGTGGGGCTGGCCGTGTTCCGCGACATGGCCCGGATGGTGTTGGCCTTGTGCTCGTCCGGGAGCATCGAGAGGGCCGCCTCGGCCGTACCGGCGTCGAGGGTCATCCGGAAGAGCTGGCCCACCTGGTCCGGAAGGGCGGCCGTCGTCCGCTCGATGAACAGGCGAAACGTGTCCGAGATGTGGACGGGCAGGCGGCTCGTTCCGAGCTTGTGCAGGATGGCCGAGAGATGCACCACCGGGTTGTCCGAGTGCGGTATCGAGGCGTGCCCGGCCGTCCCGTGGACGGTCACCCGGAGCCAGCAGATGCCTTTCTCGGCCGTCTGGTAGGTGAAGACGGTCCGCCCTCCCAGGTCGAGTCCTGTCCCGCCGCCTTCGTTGAGGGCGAGCTCGCAGTCGAGGAGTTCGGGCTGGTTGTCGACGAGCCACTTGACGCCCCAGGTCCCGCCCATCTCCTCGTCGGCCGTGGCGGCGAAGATGAGATCGCGTTGGAGCCGGAGGCCGAGCCGCTTCACCTGGAGCATGACCTCCATCCAGACGGCCGTGAGACCCTTGGTGTCGAGGGTCCCGCGGCCCCAGATCTCGCCGTCCTGGATGAGGCCGCTGAAGGGCGGATGGTCCCAGTCGGCGGCCACAGCCGGCACGACGTCCAGGTGCGAGAGGAGGAGGAGAGGCCGGCGGGCGCCCGTACCCCGGAGGCGGGCGATGACGCTGCCGCGGCCGGGAGCCGGCTCGACGACGGTGGCGCTGATGCCCTCGCGCTCGAAGACTCCGGCTATCCACCGGGCGCACTCGAGCTCGTTCCCCGGCGGATTGGTCGTGTCGAACTGGACCAGGCGCTGGAGGAACTCCGTCGTCTCCTTCACCGCTTCTTCGATTGGAAAGCTTGTCGGAAAGCTTTCTCTGGCCACGAACACCATCTCCTCGGCAAAGGGCTCGTCGGCAAAGGGCTCGGCCGGCCGGCCGGCCCGACACACTGCTAGTCCTCGGAAGCCGGCGGCCGGGCCTCCGGTTCCGGCGCCGGGCCCGCCTGGAGGAGCGAGGCGACGAGGCCCGGCACCTCCCACGGCAGGGCGGCGACGCGGACTCCCGCCGACTCGAGGGCCTTGACCTTGCCGTCGAAAGTCCCCCGCCCCCGTTCGATGATGGCCCCGGCGTGGCCCATGCGCTTGCCGGGCGGGGCGCTGCGGCCGGCGATGTAGGCGACCACCGGCTTGGCCATGCCCTTTGTGAACTCGGCGGCCTCCTCCTCGGCCGTGCCGCCGATTTCGCCGACGAGGACGACCACGCGGGTCCCCGGGTCCTCCTCGAAGCGCTTCAGGACCTCGACGAAGTTCAGACCGACGACGCGGTCGCCGCCGAGGCCAACCACGGTGGACTGCCCGAGGCCGGCCGCCGTGAGGGCGGCGGCTATCTCGTAGCTCAGGGTCCCGCTCCGGGCGACGATGCCCACGGGGCCGGGGGAGTAGGCCCGCGCGGGCATGATGCCGAGCTTGGCCTTGCCCGGTGAGATGACGCCGAAGGTGTTGGGCCCGACGACGACCGCGTTGTGGTGGCGGGCGAAGGCCAGCATGGACATGGCGTCGTGGACGGGGATGTGCTCGGTGATGACCACGACGACCCCGAGTCCGGCGTGGACAGCCTCGAAGACGGCGTCCTTGGCGAAGGCCGCCGGGACGAAGATGACCGAGGCGTTGACCGCGTGGTGGAGGACGGCCTGCTCGACGGTGTCGTAAACGGGGACGCCTTCGACCTCCTCGCCGCCCTTGCCGGGCGAGACCCCGGCGACCACGCGGGTCCCGTAGGCCAGCATCTGGGCGAGGTGGAAGCGGCCCTGGTTCCCGGTCGCGCCCTGCACGACGACCCGGGTCCGTTCATCGACCAGGATGGCCATCGGCTCCACCTCCGTTCCCGCCGGCCGCGGCCTTCACGACCGCGGCGGCCGCCTCCGCCATCGCGCTGTAGGCCTCAAGACTGTGCTCGCGCAAGATGCTCACACCTTCCTGCTCGTTCGTCCCGACCAGCCGGACCACGGCGGGCACCCCCAGACCCCCGCGGGCCGTGGCGACCTTCACGATGGCCCGGGCCACGTCGTCACAGCGGGTTATCCCGCCGAAGATGTTGACGAGGAGGGCCTTGGGGGAGCGGGAGAGGAGGAGTTCGATGGCCTGGGCCATGGGCTCGACCCCGGCCCCGCCGCCGGCGTCGAGGAAGTTCGCCGGCCGGCCGCCGAAGTGCTGGATGATGTCGAGGGTGGCCATGGTGATGCCCGCTCCGTTGGCCATGACGGCGATGTCCCCGTCGAGCTCGACGTAGGAGAGGCCGGCCTCCTGGGCCCGGCGCTCGACCTCGCTCCCCTCGGCGACCCGGGGCAGGTCCGGATGGCGATAGAGGGCGTCGTCGTCGAGGTTGAGGCGGCCGTCGGCCGCGACGAGCCTGCCGTCCTTCTGGAGGACAAGAGGGTTGATCTCGGCGAGCTCGGCGTCCGAGCCGGTGAAGACCTGGTAGAGCTTCAGGAGGATGTCGCTGAACTGGCGGGCGACGGCCCCTTCGAGGTCCAGGCGCCGGCCGATCTGCCGCGTCCGGTAGGGGTGGAGGCCCCAGGCCGGGTCGACGTGCCTCTTGACCAGGAGCTTCTCCGGGACCTCCTCGATGTTCACCCCGCCCTGGGTGGAGGCGATGATGACCGGGCGGCGCGCGGCGCCGTCGACGGCTACGGCTAGATAGAACTCCTGGTCGATGGCCAGCTTCTTTTCGACCAGGAGCCTGTCGACCACGAGCCCCCGGACCTCGCGGCCGAGGAGGTCGGCCGCGAGGCTCTCGGCTTCGGCCGGAGAGGCGGCGAAGCGGATGCCGCCCGCCTTCCCGCGGCCCCCGGCCAGGATCTGGACCTTGATGGCCACCTCACCGAGTTCTGAGCAGACCTGGGCGGCCTCCTGAGGGCTCGCCACCACCCGTCCGGGCGGGACCGGTATCCCGTGTCTGGCGAAGACCTCCTTGGCCATGTACTCGAAGAGCTTCATCCTTGAACCTCCCCCATCGGGTCGCCTGCCTCGCTCTCCCCGCGGCGGTCTCTTGTTCCGGTCGCGGGCGGCGCGGACGGCGCGGGCGGATGCACGTCCGCGCCTCAGGTAAGGTAGTAGGCGAGCTGTTGCAGTTCGAGGCTCACGTCGGAGTAGTGGACGCGGACGTTCTCGGGCACGAAGAGCTTGACCGGGGCGAAGTTGAGGAGGGCCCGGACGCCGGCCTTGACGCACTGGTCCGCCACGGCCTGCGCCGCCGCGGCCGGGACGGTGATGACGGCGATGTCTATCGACTCGCGCTCGACAGTCTCGGCGAGCTCCTCGGGCGGCCGGATCTTGATGCCCGGCTCGATGACCCGGTCGATCTTCTCCGGGTCGGAGTCGAAGCAGGCGGCCACCCGGAAGGGGTAGCGCCTTTCCCGACCGGCCCGCCGGCTTACATAGCGGGCGAGGGCCGTGCCGAGCTCCCCGACGCCGATGATGGCGACGTTGACTGTCCGGTGGAGGTTCAGAATGGACCTGATCTCCTCCCGGAGGTAGGCCGCGTCGTAGCCGACTCCCTGCTTCCCGAACTCGCCGAAGGAGGCGAGGTCCTTCCGGACCTGGGCCGGCGACACTCCGGCCCGGTCCCCGAGCTCCTGGGACGATATGTACACCCGACCTTCGCCGAGGTCCATCTCGGAAAGGATCCGGAGATAAAGCACAAGACGTCTTATGACCACATCCGGCACCCTGAACCTCTTCAAGAGGACTCCTCCGTTTCCCGACTGCCTTGGGTGATGGTGTCGGAATCCTTATCGATGTACTCCCTGACCCTGAACTCCGCGCCCATCTCCGAAGCGATGGCGCGGCAGGCTTCGACGTCCACCCCCGGCAGCCTGACCACTGTCAGAATGACCCGGGGGAAGAGCCGGACCGCCTCCCGGGCGAACTCGACAACGGCCGGGTAGGCTCGGGCCTTGAAGGCCGGCCGGCAAAGCCGTTCGTAGGTGTCGCCGTCCTGGGCGTTCAGGCTGATGGAGAAGGCGTCGACGAGCCCGACGAGCTCCGGAAGGACATCCCGCTTCAGGAAGAGGCGGGCCTGGCCGTTGGTGTCGACCCGGACGGGCGTGTCCGACCGCCCCTTCACGTGGGCGGCTATCTCGGCCAGCGGCCCGGGCCGCAGGAGAGGCTCTCCGTAGCCGCAGAAGACTATCTCCCGGTAGCGTCCCGGGGAGGGGATGCGCTCGATGTACTCCGAGGCCGGCGGTTCGCCCTCGAGCCACAGACTCGCTCCCTCGACCCCCGGCCCGTGTCTCCTGAGGCAGAACGTACAGTCGTTGACACACCGGTTGGTGAGGTTCACGTAGAGCCGGTCGTCGATCTCATAGACAAGGTCACCCAAAGGCTCATCTCCATAGGCCTCTAGCGGTATTGGCCCGGCGGTTACCGCATCCATCCCTCGCCGTAGCGGGTGGTGGCCAGCCCGGCGATGGTCAGGACGACACCGACCGGCCAGAGGTGCGGCCACACCCAGATGAAGAGGATGGCGCCGACCAGGGTGAGGGCGAGCCCGAACTCCCGGATGCCCACGACCCCGAAGAGGGGGAAGAGCCCCCCGACGCGCTGCTTCATGGTCCGCCGCGGGGCGGTCTGGCGGGCGGCCTCGGCCTCCATCCTCTTCTTGAGCTCGGCGAGCGGCCTGGCGGCTGTTCCGCCGGCCGTCTTCCCGCCTTCCTTACCCTTCCGACCGGTCGACGGGAGAACGCTGCCAGCGATAACCCTCTCGCCCTTCTTCCCGTTCTCCCGGCTCTTTCCCTTGGCCATCGCGCCCTCTCCCTTCCTAGCCCAAGTCTACCCAAGCGAAAAGGGTGACCGCAACAGCCGCGAGGGCGTAGGAGATCGTGACGTAGACCGAACGGCCCGCGTCGGGCCCCTGTCCGGCGGAGGCGAGGTAGTGCCCGGCGAGGAGCGTGCATAGCGCGGAAGGCAGGCCGAGGTAGTAGACTATGCCGGCCCCCGTTGTGTAGCCGAGGAGGGCGAGGAGGAGGAGGGAGGCCAGACCCACGGCCGGGGCCTGGTTGAAGGCCCGCCGGTTGGATGACGCGGCCAACGCGGCCGAAGCAACCCACGCTCCCGTCGCCGCCAGCACGGCCGCCCGGGCTCCCCATCCGGGCCCACCGACCGCGGTCCAGGCCACGACCGGGAGGAGCCCCGTCAGGGCCCCACTCAGGGCGGCTCGCCTCCAGGGCAAGGCACCCGGCCCGGGAGCTGCGGGCCCCCCGGGCGGCCCCATGGCCCGGAGCACGAGGGCCACGAGCGGCAGGCCGAGGATGAGAAGAGCCAGAGTGGCCAGCCAGGCTCCGGGCCGACTCGGGCCGACGAGGACCACCGCGACGAGGAGGACTGCGGCGCCCGCCGCCGGGCCGTCGAGATCACCGACGAGCGAGGCAAGGGCGGAAAGACGGCTGAGAGATCGGCTCCACCTCACGACGGGCGACCTCCCTTCGCTTGTTACCTGTGGCCGCGCGAAACCCATGGCCGCACCCAGACCCATGGCCGCACCCAGACCCATGGCCGCACCCAGACCTATGGCCGCACCCAGACCTATGGCCGCAGGAAACTTACATCCCGACGGGATGAAAGTTTGGTTTCCCCCACCCTTGCGGTTTTCCCTTCTCCGGGCCGGTCGCGACATGCTCCGAGCGGAACGGCCGGGGGCTGGGGCCTGCCGCCGGGCAGTATAATGTTCCGTCGGGGACGGGCGCTCGGCCGGGAGGGCCGCTCCGCGGCCCGACCCGGGCGAGAAGGCCTCACGAAGAGGAGGTGCGCGTCGTGCCGGACATCATCGTGAAGGTCCTGGCCGCCCGGGGCGGGCTTCCTCCGGAGCACAGGGACATCCTCGGCAAGGGGACCCTCGAGCTCAGTCGGCAAGAGAAGCGGATCTACCGGCGCGAGGTAGCTCCTCGGCTGGACGAGTACCGGAAGGTGCTGGCGAGGGCCTTCGAGGAGCTCTCGCGGGTGGACCCGGCCACAGCCGATACCTGGGCGACGAGCATCGCGTTCAACATCATGAGCCGGGGGTGCGCCTCGGCGGCCGACACCCTCGGGATGGCCGTTATCGGGCGCCGGAAGGTGAGCGAGATAGTCAAGAGCTTCCGCCAGACCCGGCCTCCTGTACCGGCTCGCGGGCGCTGCCCTTCCTAGGGACCGGGGGCCCGCTCGGCGCTGCGACTCTTAGACGCCGGCGGACGGCCAGGCCTGCTCGGCGCCGCAGTGCGGGCAGAAGCCCGACTGGGGGACCACGTCCCGGCCGCAGGCCTGACAGGGCGCGGCCAGGCCGCGGCCGCAGCCGGCGCAGTAGGCGCCGCTACCCGCCAGCGGGTAGCCGCAGGAGGGGCACTGGCCGCGGCGGAGCCTGGCGGCCGCCAGGCGCTTGGAGCTGGTTGCCCACCGCCGGAGGGCGGCGAGGCCGGCGATGCAGATGGCCGAGCCCGACACGGACAGGGCCAGAGGTCCGATGTCGCGGAGGAGGTACCAGCCGTATTGGAAGACCAGCGCGGCGGCCTGGATGCCGGCGAAGGCCAGAAAGGCCGTGCCCAGGGTCAGGTGGCGGCTCCGCCGGCGGCGCAGGTGGAGCCAGGCCCACACTGAGAGGGCGAACAGCGGCAGGGCGTAGCCGAAGCGGAGCCCGAAGAGGATGAGCTGGTAGCGGTCGACGGCCCGTTCGTACTCCTTCTGGGCCTCCTGGCAAGCGGCCTCGTAGGCCCGGCGGGGTCCGGCGGCCTTGGCCTCAAGGGAGGCCCGGACGGCGTTGGTGAGGTCGAGAGCCGTCCGGGCCGACTCGTAGGCTGTCCGGGCGGCCTCGTGGGCGGCGGCCAGGCGCGGGTCGTCCAGGCCGCGCTCGAGGGCGACGCGGTACTCCTCTCGCCGGAACTCGTACTCCGACCTGGCCTGCTCCATGGCCGCGCGGGCCTGCTCGGCCGCCTCCATGGCCCGCCAGAGGTTCGCCTCGGCCTCGCGGTAGGCTAGCTCGAGATCAGGGAGACCGTGACGGGCGGCGATGACAGTGTAGTCGGGGTACTCGAGCAGGGAGCCGAGGCGGTTTGTGACCCAGAACCCGCCGATGAGGAGGAAGACGACAAGACCTACGGCGAGAAGCTTCTCGGCTCGTGACGCTTCGACTTCTTCGACCTCCGGACCGGGCGCGACGGCCATCGCGGCTCCCCCATCAAGAAAAGATACGATAAGTTATGCCTTGTGCACAGTTATACCTTGTGGACAGGGCGTGAGCAGGTCTAGAATATTCACGGTCGCGTTGTCCGAACCCTCTGAGAGGATGAGACAATCTTGGCCCAGAGTGAAGCCGTCCGCCCGGGTGCCGTCGCCGTCTGGATCCGGGAGATGCGGGTTCCCTTCTTCACCGGCTCAGCCGTCCCGGTCGCCCTCGGGGCGGCCGTGGCCTGGTACGAGACCGGCATCTTCAGCCTCGCTCTCTTCGCCCTGACCCTTCTCGGCGCGTTTCTGGCTCACGCCGGAGCTAACATGAGCAACGACTACTACGACTGGCGAAGCGGCAACGACGACGTCAACCGTTTCCGGTCGATGTTCAACGGGGGAGCTGGTCTCATCCAGGAGAGGAAGCTGACGCCGAACCAGGTCCATCTGGCGGCCCTCGCCGCCCTCGGCTCGGCGGCGGTCATCGGGCTTTATCTGGCCTCAGTCGCCGGACCGGGAGTCGTGGCCCTCATGCTCGCCGGCGGCTTCATGGCCTATTTCTACACCGGCGAGCCCCTGAGGCTGGCCTACTACGGCGTGGGCGAGCTCATGGTGGGCCTGAGCTTCGGCCCGCTCCTCGTGGCCGGCGCCTATCTCGTCCAGACCGGAACGGTATCACCGGCGGTCGTTGCCGCCTCGGTCCCCGTCGGCCTCCTCATCACCGCCGTGCTCTATATAAACCAGTTCCCCGACTACGAAGCCGACCGGGCCGTGGGCAAGGCCCACTGGGTTGTCCGCCTCGGCTCGGCCCGGGCTGTCGCCGGTCTCGGAGTCCTGCTCCTGGCCACGCATCTCTGGGTCGCCGGATCGGTCGCCGCGGGCCTCGCGCCCTGGCCGGTCCTCGCCGCCCTGGCAACGGCCCCTCTGTCGCTCAAGGCCTACAGGCTCACCCAGGTCTTCCACGACGCTCCGGTGGAGCTGAGGCCGGCGAACGCCATGGTCATCGGCAACCACCTTCTCACCGGACTCCTCGTCACCGCCGGGTTCCTGGCCGCCCGCCTGCTGGGGGTTTAGGTCTTGGAGGTTCTGCGCGACGCGGAGCGGATACCGACCGGAGGGGCGAAGGACCGCTTCGTTCGGAAGCTCTTTGCCGCCATCGCCCCGACCTACGACCTCATGAACGTCGTCATGTCCGCGGGCTCCATCCACCTCTGGCACCGGGCCTTCCGGCGGAGGACGGGGCTCCGGCCGGGCGACCGCGCCCTCGACGTCTGCACGGGAACCGGCGAACTGGCTCTCATTCTGACCGAGCAGGTCGGACCGGAAGGTGAGGTCGTCGGGCTCGACTTCTCTCCGGAGATGCTGGCCATCGCCCGGGAGAAGTCCGCCCGCCGCGCCCTCCGCCGCAACCGGCACGGAGGCGCCGGCCGGGTTACCTGGGTCGAGGGGGACGCCCTCGACCTGCCGTATCCCGACGACTCCTTCGACGCCGTGAGCATGGGCTTCGCCCTGCGGAACGTATCGGACCTCCCGCGGGCCATCCGGGAGATGGCCCGGGTGGCCAGGCCCGGGGGCCGGGTGCTGACCCTCGAGCTCTCCAAGCCGCCCTCGGCCCTCGTCCGCTACCCCTACTTCTTCTACTTCTACCGCGTCGTCCCGCTCCTCGGCCGGCTGGTCGACCGCCGGACGGGGCGGGTCGGGAGCATCCGCCCCTACACCTACCTGCCGGCGTCGCTGGTGAAGTTCCCCGACCAGCGGGCCGTGGCCGGGCTTTTCGAGGAGGCCGGCCTCGTCGACGTGAGCTACTGCGGCCTCAGCGGCGGCGTGGTTACCCTGCACGTCGGCCGGAAGCCCGCCTGAGTGCCGCGGCGTCCGTGAACGCCTCGAGCCGGGCCCCCTTCTTCCAGGGCTGCCCGGTCAAGGCAGGAAGCTGCCTTCCCGAGGGAGAAGTTAGGAGCGCGCTTTCGACCGACCGGTCAAATGACCGGAGGTCCAAATACCCCGGGGCAGGTCGGCCGTCCGGCCGGTCTGCCTTCCAGTGCAGGGGGGACCCCGATCGTGGAGGAGAAGGACACCCGAGTCCGCGTGCCGTGCGGGCCGGGGTCGAGAGACCAGGGAGACCCTGCCGCCCCCGCCCCCGCCCCGGCCCCCTGCGCTGCCGCTGACACCGCTGCCCCGGCCTCCCCCGTCGCGCCTGCCGAGCTTCCCGAGCACCGTCCGTCCGGCGGGGAGCGCCGGGACCGCTTCATCACCGTCTCGGACCGGGAGATAAAGGCCCTCTACGAGCCCTCGGACATCGCCGATCTGGACCACGCCCGGGACCTCGGGCGGCCGGGGGAGTTCCCCTACACGCGGGGGGTCCACTCGACCATGTACCGGGGCCGGCTCTGGACCATGCGCCAGTTCGCCGGCTTCGGGACGGCCGAGCAGTCAAACGAGCGCTACAAGTACCTCCTCCGCCACGGGCAGACGGGTCTGTCGGTGGCCTTCGATTTCCCGACTCTCCTCGGCTACGACTCGGACCACGAGCGCTCGCGGGGCGAGGTCGGACGCCTGGGGGTCGCCATCGATACCCTGGCCGACATGGAGATCCTCTTCGACGGCATACCGCTCGGACGGGTGTCGACATCGATGACCATCAACGCCCCAGCCGCCGTCATCTGGGCCATGTATCTCGCCGTCGCCGAGAAGCAGGGCGTCCCTTACGAGGAGCTCAACGGCACCATCCAGAACGACATCCTCAAGGAGTACATCGCCCAGAAGACCTTCGTCTTCCCGCCGAAGCCGTCGATGCGTCTCATAACCGACACCTTCGCTTTCGGCGCGGAGCGCGTCCCGAAGTGGAACACCATCAGCATCAGCGGCTACCACATCCGGGAGGCCGGGGCCACGGCGGTCCAGGAGCTCGCCTTCACTCTGGCCGACGGGTTCGAGTACGTCAGGGCGGGCATCGAAGCCGGCCTCGACGTTGATGACTTCGCCCCGCGGCTCTCCTTCTTCTTCAACTCGCACTGCGACTTTTTCGAGGAGATCGCCAAGTTCCGGGCCGCCCGGCGCATCTGGGCCCGGGTGATGAAGGAGCGCTTCGGGGCCAGGAACCCGCGGTCCATGGCCCTGCGGTTCCACACCCAGACCGCGGGCGTGTCCCTGACCGCCCAACAGCCGGAGAACAACATCGTCAGGACCGCCTACCAGGCCCTCGCGGCCGTGCTGGGGGGGACGCAGTCCCTCCACACGAACTCGATGGACGAGGCCATGGCCCTTCCGAGCGCCCACGCGGTGAAGATAGCCCTCCGCACCCAGCAGATCCTGGCCGAGGAGACGGGCGTGGCCAATACGGTCGACCCCCTGGCCGGCTCCTACTTCGTGGAGGCCCTGACCAACGACATGGAGCGTGAAGCCCAGGCCTATTTCGAGCGCATCGAGGCCCTCGGCGGCGTCATACCGGCCATCGAGAAGAGCTTCTTCCAGAGGGAGATAGCTGACGCGGCCTACCGCTTCCAGCGCCAGGTCCAGTCGGGCGAAGTCTCCGTGGTGGGTGTCAACCGCTATGTGGAGAAGGAGACCGGCCGCATCGAGCTCCTCAAGATATCGCCCGAAGTGGAGCGGCGGCAGATCGAGAGGCTCCGCGAAGTCAAGGCCAGGCGCGACCACGGCCGGGTCAGGGACGCCCTGCAGGCCGTCCGCGACCAGGCCCGCGGCCGGGGGAACATGATGCCCGTGTTCCTCGAGGCCGTCAAGGCCTACGCGACCCTGGGGGAGATCATGGGGGTCCTGCGCGAGGAGTTCGGCGAGTACCGTGAACCGGCGATCTTCTGAAAGGGGACCGAGCATGACCGGAGGCAAGGTGAGGGTTCTCGTCGCCAAGCCCGGGCTTGATAGCCACGACCGCGGAGCCAAGGTGGTGGCCCGGGCCTACCGCGACGCGGGCATGGAGGTCGTCTACACGGGGCTGCACCAGACCCCCGAGGAGATAGTCGAGGCGGCCATCCAGGAGGACGTCGATGTCGTCGCCCTCAGCATCCTCTCGGGGGCGCACACCACCCTCGTCCCGCGGGTGGCCGAACTCCTCCGGGCCCAGGGGGCCGATGACGTCCTCCTCCTGGTCGGCGGCATCATACCTGAGGACGACATCCCGGCGATGCTCGAGGCCGGCGCTGCGGGGGCCTTCGGCCCCGGCAGCGACCTAGACGAGATCGTCGAGTTCACCCGGTCGAACCTCCGCCGACGCGGAGCCTGACCCGGAACCGGGACGACCCAGACCCAGGAGGGCTACGCTACCCGCTCATGGACCTTGTCGCGCGACTGCTCGCCGGTGACCGGAGGGCTCTTGCCCGGGCCATCACCCTGACCGAGAACGAGGACCCGGCCGCCGCCCGCCTGGCCGCGGCCGTCTACCCCCACACGGGCAAGGCCAGGACCATCGGGGTCACGGGGCCGCCCGGCGCCGGGAAGAGCACCATAGTCGACGGCCTGACCCACCTCTACCGGCGCGAAGGGCGACGGGTGGCCGTGGTGGCCGTCGACCCGACGAGCCCGTTCAGCGGCGGGGCCATCCTCGGCGACCGCATCCGGATGAGGCGCGGCGCGGCCGACCCGGGCGTCTTCATCCGCAGCCTGGCCACGAGAGGGCATCTCGGCGGCCTCTCCTGGCATACCGGATCGGTGGTGCGCCTTCTCGACGCCGCGGGCTTCGATACGATCCTGGTGGAGACGGTCGGGGCGGGCCAGGCCGAGGTCGAGATAATGCGCTACGCCGAGACGACGGTCGTGGTCATGGTTCCGGGGCTCGGCGACGAGGTCCAGGCGATCAAAGCGGGCATCCTCGAGATAGCCGACGTTCTGGCCGTCAACAAGGCCGACCGGGAGGGAGCCGACCGGCTCGTGCGGGAGCTCGAGATAATGCTGCGGATGGACGGGTCGGTGGGCCGCGGCGGCCCGCTGGCCCGGAAGGAGGGACCGGCGGCCGGGTCGGAACCGGGGGCGGACGCGGCCGGACCGGAGCCCTGGGTCCCGCCGGTGGTGAAGACCGTGGCCACGACCGATGAGGGTCTGCCCGAGCTTCTGAGGGCGGTGGAGGCCCATCACGAGCACCTGAGAGCGACCGGGGGGCTCGAGCGGTGGAGGAGGCGCGAGCTCGCCGCCGAGGTCCGGGGACTGGTCCGCGACCTCGCCGGGCAGGCCGCCCACGCCTGGGCCACGGCGGACGGCGCCTGGGAGGAGCTTCTCGGCCGGGTCCAGCGCCGCGAGATCGACCCGCGGTCGGCGTCGGAGGGCCTGGTCCAGGAGTTCCTGAGACACGCCGGCTCCGGCGGCCCGGGGGCCCGGGGATGAGGGCCGGTCGGGAACGCCGCCCGGTGCGCGCTGGGCATTCCAGCGGGAGAGGGAGGAGTACGGAGGATGCTGTTCAGACCGAGCGAGGAGCATGAGGCCATCAGGCGTCGCATCCGCGAACTCGCGGAGAAGGAGTTCAGGCCCAAGGCGGCCCACTACGACGAGACGGGCGAGTTCCCAGCGGCCAACATGAAGCTCCTGGCTGAGGCCGGTTTCGTCGGGATCAACCTCCCGGACGAGTACGGCGGGGCCGGGCTCGACATGCTCTCCCACACCATCTGCGTCGAGGAGATCGCCCGCTGCTGCGCCACGACGGCGGTCATCTTCGAGGTCCACAACACCCTGCATTCGGAGACCATCGCCCACTTCGGGACCGAGGAGCAGAAGCGGCGCTACCTTCCCGCCCTGGCCTCAGGGGAGAAGCTGGGCGCCTTCTGCCTCACCGAGCCCGGAGCCGGGTCGGACGCCGGCGCCCTCAAGAGCACGGCCGTCCTCGACGGTGACCACTACGTCCTGAGCGGGCAGAAGTGCTTCATCACTAACGGCGGCGTGGCCGATCTCTATCTGGTCATGGCCCTGACCGACAAGGAGAAGGGCTCCCGGGGCATCACCTGCTTCATCGTCGAGAAGGGAACCGAGGGCCTCTCGTTCGGGAAACCCGAGGACAAGATGGGCATCCGCGCCTCCCACACCACGGACGTGTTCCTCGAAAACGTGCGGGTGCCGGTCTCTAACCGTCTGGGCGCCGAGGGCGACGGGTTCAAGATTGCCATGTCGGCCCTTGACGCCGGGCGCCTCGGTATCGGGGCCCAGGCCCTGGGCATCGCCCAGGCCGCCTACGAGGCCTCGGTCGCTTACGCCAAGGAGCGCGTCCAGTTCGGGAAGCCCATCGCCGAGCTGCAGGCCATCCAGTGGATGATTGCGGACATGGCCACGGACATCGAGGCGGCCCGGCTCCTGCTCTACCGGGCGGCCGAGCTCTACTCCCAGCCGGGCCGGCACTCGGCCCAGATAGCCATGGCCAAGCTGAAGTGCGCCGAGACGGCCATGACCCACACGATCAAGGCCGTGCAGATCCACGGCGGCTATGGCTACATGCGGGAGTACGGCATCGAGCGCCTGATGCGGGACGCCAAGATAACCGAGATATACGAGGGCACCTCGGAGATAATGAGGCTCATCATCGCCCTGGCCGCCCTGAGGTAGGGCCAGGCCGCCAGGCCGAGGACGGCGGGGCTGGGCCGCCGGCCCTAGGTGACGAGGGTCGTCCAGACGTTGTAGGGCGGCACGAGGAGGTCCGGCGGGTTCGGGTAGCGGGCGAGTTCCTCCCGGAGCCGCTCGGGGTCGAACGGGGTCACGAAGACCGGGTGGTCGTAGTGCACCGGGACGAGCACTTGCGGCCTTAACCTCTCGCACGCCGCCCCGGCCAGCGCGGCCTCGTCGAGGAACGGCCCCTCCCGCTCCTTGGTCTTCGGGTTGATGAGCTCCCCCCCGCAGCAGACCACGGCGGCCGCGAAGGGCCCGGCCGGGAGCCCGCGGGCCTCGGTGTCCCCGCTCACGTAGAGCCTGAGACCGCCCAGGGTGAAGACGAACCCCAGCATCGGACCGCCGCAAGGCAGAGCGCCGTACCGGTCGGGCCGGGTGGCGAACTTCCGGGCCACGGTCTCGGCCTCGTCCCCGGTGAGCCAGTGGGGGCCGGGGACGGCCCGGACCGCGACGGTCCGGGTTCCAGGCTCCGCTCCGGGCGGAACGCGGCGGGGCTCGAGAGCCAGCCAGCCGGTCTCCGGGTCGCGTCCGTCCCGGACCGCGCCGCGGTCCTCGTCGGAGCCGGCGACAGGGCACTCCATCAGTCGCTCCTCGGGGAGCCCGAGGACCTCCCGGCAGACCCTGAGGACCTCGGGGCTCCCCACGATGGTGAAGTCCAGGGCGGCGGCCAGCCTCTCCACCGTTCGCAGGTCGAAGTGGTCGAAGTGCCCGTGGGTGATGAAGAGGTAGTCCGGGCGGCAGGCGGCGAGATAGTCGTCCACGCTGGGGGCCCCGGGGTTCGCGCAGGCCTCAGTGAACCAGGGGGGGTAGTCCCCGGGCCGCGAGAAGGCGGGGTCGATGAGGACCTCGAGGCCGCCGAGGTCCAGGGTCACCGAGGGCCCCCCGTGCCAGATGAGTCGCACGGCGGGGGGCGGGGGAGCCGGCATTCTGTGCATAAAACCTACTTTTCCGTGGGCCGCCGGCGATTTCCTCCCCGGAGAGAGCCTTGCTCATGAAGCTGCTATAATAGGGCTCCGGGAGGTGAGCGGACGTGACGAGCGAGCGCCCGGTCGAGCTCCGGCCGGCCCATATCCGGGCCCTTCTCTGTCTGGTCGAGGCCAGGAGCCTCAGCGGGCACATGACCCGGGCCCACGGGTCGGACCACCTCTGGCCCGGTTTCGTCTTCGAGCGGGTCCCGGTGATCTTCTACCGGGGGGCGTCGGAGGCGTTCCTGGCCCAGCACCCCGACCCCCCGGACGGGTTCCGTCCTCTGAAGCTGCCTCTCCCCGGGCTCGACGATGTTTCGCTCCACTATAACCCGGGCCCGCTCCGGTACCTCCCCGCGGTGGGCAGTGTGGAGGTGGGGGGCCGCCGGACGGCGGCCGTCCCGCTCGCGGTCTTCCGGCAGGGGACCCCGCCCGAGGCCCTGGTCGCCGGGCTCATTCACGACGTCTTCCACGCCTGTGAGACAGGCCCGCCCCGGCCGGGCCTGAGCCTGCCCCTCCTGTCGAGCTACCCCGAGCTCTCGGCGACCAATAACGCCCTCGGGAACCTGGAGGCCCGCCTCCTTCACGACTACCTGGTCCGGGCTCCGGGCGCGGCGACCGACCCGGCGAGAGTGGCCTACCTCTTTTCGCTGGTCCGCCGGGAGCGGCGCGGCCCCCTCGACGACAGGGTCATCGCCTACGAGCAGGAGCTCGAGACCGGGGAGGGCCTCGCGCGCTACGTCGAGATGCGTAGCCTGATGGCCGCCCGGGACTACTCCGCCGGCCGCGCTTTCGAGGCCCTCGCGGGCCGGACCACGTACGACCTGGCCCCGGCGCTGGTGACCGCCAGGCTCGGGCGGCTGCCCGGCCTCAACGTGAACGCGGCCGGAGCGGCCTGGTGGCGGTTCTACCACACCGGCATGGCCCTGGGTCTCCTGGCCGATGACCTCGCGCCGGACTGGAAGGCCCGGGTCCGGAAGGGGGAGACCCTGGATGCGGTTATCGAGGCCGGCGTCGTCTACGACGGGGGGACGGGCGACGAGCGCGAGCTCGAGCGGCTGAAGGATCGCTACGGCTACGACGAGCGCCTGGACAGCGAGAGGGCCTTCGCCCGCGCCGAACGAAAGCGGAAGGAAGAGCTCCTCGACAGGGTGCTCCGCGGCGACGGACTTCGGGTGACCTTCGACGTCAGCTCCCTCGTGGTCGAGGAAACCTGGTGGGACTCGGGCCGGCTGTCGCTCGAATGGGACCCAGCCGCGGTCGACGTCGTGACGAGCTCGGTGCGCATCCACACCAACGGGCTCCGGTTCCGGGGCTTCGGAACCGACCTCCGGTTCGGCCGCCTTCCCGTCGTGGAGGACTCGAAGAACCGCCTCTTTCACGTGAGCGTCCCCTCGACGGGCCTCGAGGCGGAGGGGGACGGGGTCCGCTTCGGGCTCGAGCGGGGCGCCGAATTCGGGGACGGCCTCGAGGTGGCCCTCCCCGGCGTCCGGGCGAAGGCCCGCAGCGGCTATGTCCAGGACGCCGACGGCACCCTCTACATCAAGATAACCCGCTAGGTCTTTACATGGACAAATCCCGCTAACTCTCTACATCGATGTAGCCCGCTAGGTGAGCAGGAACTTTCCAAGAACGTCCCGCAGCCGGTCGAGGGTGGCCGGCCGCAGGCTGTACCGGCAGGACCCGCCCCGGGCGTGGTGGACCTGGATGAGCCCGGCGGCCCTGAGGGCCACGAGGTGGTGGTGGACCGTGCTCTTGGAGAGGCCGCTCCAGCTCGTGATGTCTCCGAAGCTCCTCGGCCCGCCGGCCAGGTGGCGCAGGATGCGCAGGCGGCTCTCGTCGCCGAGGGCCCGGGTGAGGCGGAGGAGGTCCGGGGGCGGCTCGCCCTCGGCTGGCGTCCGGGTCTCGGCCGGGTAGGCGATGAGGGTGAGTCCCCGGAAGTCGGCGTAGAGGTTGAAGGGCCGGAAGTGGTACTGCGGGACGAGGACCACCAGGTCGGGAAGAGAGGCCGGGTCGAGGACCACCCCGCCCGTGACCTCCTCGACGAAGGCGACGGCCGACGCGGGCCCGGGGATGGCGGCCCGGCGGCGCGCGGCCTCGGCAGCGAGGCCGGTGAGCACGTCCTCGGCGACCGTCCCGAAGTACTCCTCGTTCCAGCCGTCGAGGACCTCGACCACCGTGTCACGGACCGCTCCGAGGTCGCGGGGGAGCGGCTCGCCCTCGGGGACGTAGGGCGACAGCCGCTCGTAGAGGTCTCCCAGGCTCAGGGACCCGAGCCAAGCGAGAAACGCCGGAACCTCTTCCCTGCGGGGGCTCTGCCAGGCCATGAGGGTGGCGACGGCGTCGGCCTCGCGGCTCCGGAACCCTGCCAGTCGGGCGGAGAGCCCGGGAGAGAGGCTCTTCTTCACCTCGGTCGCCCAGCGGGCCCCGAGGTCCAGGGCCTTGTGCTGGCCCCGGCTCACGTAGGCCTGCAGGCTGGTGAGAAGCTCGTAGGGCGGGGCCCACTCGACCTCGACCCGGCCGGGTCCGCCGCCGGCTGGCTCACCCATCCGAGCCCGCGTCCCTCCCCGCGGCGGCCCCGGCCCGCGCCTCCCGGACGGTCCCGCGCGCCCTGGCCAGGTCCTCGAGCCAGTCCCGGTCCTCGATGCGGAGGAGGTAGGGGTTGGCGAGCTGGAGGGCGCAGAAGACGGCCAGCACCCCGCCGAGGATGGCCATGAACACCCCGGGGTCGACGACGCCTGCCGCCCAGCCGGCGACGGCCGTTCCGAGAGGCCAGGTGCACTGGGCGATGAGCCGGCGGACCGAGAATACGCGGCCCTGCAGCTCGGGCGGGGTCTGGAGCTGCCAGATGGTCTGGGAGTGGGCGTTCATGACCGGCACCATGGCCGACATGACCAGAGCCATGCCGGCGGTCAGGAAGATGACCCCCGACAGCCCGTAGACGATTTGGGTCACTCCGGCCAATATCAGCGGCACGACGACGCCGTAGACGCGCTTTCTCTTCAGGCCGCCCCAGGCGGAGACGACGAACCCGCCCGCCACTCCGCCGATACCTGCTGAGGTCGCCAGAAGAGCCAGGGCTCCCTCGTAGCTGAAGCCCCGGGTCGTCCAGTCGGCGGCGAGCCCGTATTTCACGAGCATCGGTTGGATGACGCCGAGGGGGGCCACGGCGAAGTTGGCGACGATGAAGGTCGCCAGGAGCCACAGAAGGGGGCGCCGGTCCAGGATGTAGAGGGCGCCCTCCTTGACGTCCGAGAGCAGGCTCTTGGCCCGGCCGGCCGCGCCGCGGGCGAGGTCGGCCCGTTTAGGTGAGGGGATGCGGAGGAAGAGGAGGACGACGGCGGCCCCTACGAAGGTGACGGCATCGACGACGAAGACCATCGCTGTGCCGCTGAGGGCGATGATGGCAGCAGCCCCGGCCGGGGACAGGATGGTCGAGAGGGCCCACATCGTCTGCATCATCCCGTTGGCCCGGGGGAGCTGCTCCTTGGGGACGATCATCACGTACGAGGCGTCGAAGGCCAGTTGGTGGAACACGGCGATGAACGAGGTCAGGGCTATCAGCGGGATGAGGTTCCAGACGTCGAGAAAGCCCTCGACCAGAAGGAAGAGGATGGTCAGGGTGACGCCGGCGTTGGCGATGTCGGTGAGAATCATGATGCGCTTGCGGTCATAGCGGTCGGTCCAGGCGCCGGCGAACGGAGCCAGGAAGACGGCGGGTAGGGCGAAGGCCACCCCGAGGGCGGCCAGGGACGCCGCGAGCTGAGGCTGCTGCTCCGGGCTGGGGAACCTGACCTGGGTTATCCAGATGGTCAGGGCGAAAAAGGTGAGGGCGGTCCCGAAGACCGAGACGGACTGGGAGGCCCAGAGGGCGAGGAAGGTTCGGAAGCCGGCGGGGGCGGGGCCAGCTGTGGTCTGGCCTGCGGTCTCGGCTGACACGGCCGTTTCCTCCTTCCACCCGACTGGTGTGTGCCACATGTTCTATAGTTATAGAACAGTGGTTCATGTCCTATATTAATAGAACAGTGCGGTGGACACAAGCCCGGACTGACCGGGAGCCATGAGGGCGATGGGAGGCCCGGGAGGGGCGGGACCGCTGCCGTGCCGTCGCCGTATCTGATCCGAGCCTGCGGTGAGCGAGATCTCAGCCTTGGACGGCGCGACCACGGACGCCAGGGAGGGCGGGCGGCTCACACGCCGCTTCGGTACAACAAAAAATGGTCGGAGTGGGCGGATTTGAACCGCCGACCTCCTGGTCCCGAACCAGGCGCTCTAACCAAGCTGAGCCACACCCCGACCACAAACGGCACCTGTCCCGTCTGAGCAGGTCGACAGGTCGAAAAGAACAGGACCCGGCGCCGCGGGTACTTTCTTATATTAGCCGCCGCCACCAGCGGTGTCAACCGAGGTACGCGGGCCTGGTGACGGTCAAGCTGACACGCGGGCCGTCGCGCCGGCCCTGAGGGTGAAGTCCTTGCAGGAAAGCTCCTCCTGCGCGTAGTATGGTGGCGGACAGACGCCCGGGGCCCGAAGCCGGAGAGGATCGGGACCCGGAGGGCGAAAACGGAGGCCGCCCGCTCGCCCGGCGGCGGCTTCCGGCATACGGAAGGGGTCGAGTGAGCAGGGCCAGGGCCGAGAGCAGACTGTCCGGCATCAGGCGACTGAGCCGGAACGGAGGTCGAGCATCCACATGCTGGTTACCCAGTCCCCAAAGTCCGTCCCCACCCAGCCCGGCTTGCCGGGGAGAGGTTTTCGCCTCAACACCCGCCAGATTGTTGTCGCCGGCCTGCTTGGGTCCATAACCGCCGTCATGGGTGTGGTCCCGTACCTTGGTCTCATCCCGCTGCCTTTCTCGCCAGCCGGGCACGCGACCATCATGCACATCCCGGTCATCCTGGCCGCCGTGCTCGAAGGGCCGGTCGTCGGCGGTCTGGTCGGTTTCATTTTCGGGCTGTTCAGCTTTATGCAGGCTACCTTGCCCTTTTTCAAGGACCCGATCATCGCCTTTGTTCCTCGCGTTCTGATCGGAGTTTTCGCCTATTACGCCTACGTCTGGGTGAGGCGCCCCCAGGCCAGGGCTGTCGTCACCGCGGTGCTCGGCCTGGCGGTGGCCAGGACGGTCTACGAGGCCGGCCTGATGCATCCGGTGACCGCCGGCCCCGGCCTGTGGGTCGCGTTGTCGGCGGTCGTCGGGCTGGCCGTGGCCGCCGTCGCCTGGCTCGTCCTCCGGGGGGAGAACGCGCCCCCGGCCATGGCGGCCATCGTCGGCACGCTGACGAACACGATTCTCGTTCTCAGTCTGATTGTCATCCGGTTCAAGACCTTCACGCCGGGCATGGCCTTCTTCGTCGGGCTGACCCATGGCCTGCCCGAGCTCATCGTCGCCGTGGTCCTGGTGGTCCTCCTCTACCGGGGCATCAAGGCGTCGCTGAAGCGGGGATGAGGTGAGGGCGTGGCGAGCGCCGGCGGCGGCAGGTCGGGCGGCAGCCTGTCGGGCGGCAGCCCGTCGGGCGGCAGCCCGTCGGGCGGCAGCCTTCTGGACGTCCCTGGGCTCATGGTCGGGCACGCCCACGACCTCGACGCCCTGACGGGGTGCACGGTGGTCCTCTGTCCGGAAGGAGCCGTCGCCGGCGTGGACGTCCGGGGCTCGGCCCCGGGGACGCGCGAGACCGACCTCCTCGACCCCGTGAACCTTGTCGAACGGGTCCACGCCGTTCTCCTCTCCGGCGGGAGTGCCTTCGGGCTCGACGCCGCCGCGGGAGTGGTCCGCTTCCTCGAGGAGCGCGGGTGCGGATTCGAGACCGGCGTGGCCAGGGTGCCCATCGTCCCGGCGGCCGTGATCTTCGACCTCGCCTTGGGTCGGGCGGACCGCCGGCCGGAAGCGGAAATGGGCTACGAGGCCTGTCTTGGCGCCCGCCCCGGCCCGGGCCGGCTGGCCCAGGGGAACGTCGGAGCCGGGGCGGGGGCGTCGGCCGGCAAGATTCTCGGTCCTGGCCAGGCGACCAAGACCGGCCTCGGGTCGGCGTCGATCCGGGCCGCCGGCGGCCTGGTCGTGGCCGCTCTGGTGGTCGCGAACCCCTTCGGCGACATCATCGATCCGGACTCGGGGCGCATCCTGGCCGGCGCGAGGTCGCCCGGCGACGGCGGTTGGCTCGACACGACCCGGACGATGACCGCTTCCGGCGAGGCCCCGGCCGGATTCGGCCGGAACACGACCCTCGGGGTTGTGGCGACCAACGCGGACCTCACGAAGACGCACTGCACCAAGGTCGCCCGCATGGCCCACAACGGCCTGGCCCGCTCCATCTCGCCCGTTCACACGATGCTGGACGGCGACGTCATCTTCGCCCTGGCCTGCGGCAAGCCGCGCCTCCCGGCCGACGTCAGCCTGGTCGGGACCCTGGCCGCCCGGGCCGTCGCTCTGGCTGTCCGGGAGGCCGCTCTCGCCGCGGAACCGGCCGGAGGTCTGCCATCAGCGCGCTCGCTGGGCCTTCGTTGACACTCCCTGCGGCCAGGGCTATAATTGCGCCGTAACTTGACCACCCTTGACGAAACGCCAGAGGATGCCGCTTACCACCCAAACGCGGACGCCGCCGGCCGAACGACGGGCGGCCGTTTTCTGCTTGACGGCCGGCCTTCCACGTCCAGGGAAGAGGGGATGAACCTTGCTGGGCATCGACCCCGCGCGTCTTGAGGTCGCCGCCGTCGTCCTGGGTGCGCTCGTTCTGGGACTGGTCTTCCGGGCGCGTCGACTCCACCTTCTCGAGCTCCTCCTCGCGGTGACGATAGTCCTCGGCGGGGCCTACTACTTCGTCTATGAACGTCCTCTCGTCCAGGACCTCAAGCAGGGTCTCGATCTCCGGGGCGGGACACGGCTGGTCCTCGAGGCCGTCCCCACCGAAGAGGCTCCGGTGACCGAGGAGCGCCTGGAGGCGTCCGTCGGTGTCATCCGGGAGCGGGTGGACCGTCTCGGCGTGGCCGAGCCGGTCATCTACCGCGTCCCCAACAAGGACCGTATCGTGGTCGAACTGGCCGCCGTCTCGCGCGAGGAAGCCCTGCAGATCGTGAAGATCGCCTACCTCACCTTCAAGGACGCCGAAGGCAACGTCATCATCACCGGCGACGACCTTGTCAAGGCCCAGGAGCAGCTCACCCCGGCCGGGGAAGCCTACATTCACCTCGAGCTCTCGGCCGAAGCCAAGCGGCGGTTCGCCGAGGCGACGACCCGGGTCTACACCGGGCAGTCGGCCTCGCGTCAGATTTTCATCTTCCTTGACGAGGACCTCGTTCAGGCTCCGGTCGTCCAGGCCCCCAACATCGAGGACCCCATCATCCAGGGCTACGAGTCCCTGCGGGAGGCCCGGCGGATAGCGACCATCCTCAACATCGGCGCCATCCCGGTGAACCTTCAGGTGACGGAGGTCAGGGAGATATCGGCTTCGCTCGGGCAGGAGTCGCTCGAGCGGAGCAAGACAGCCGCCCTCATCGGCGTCGCGGCGGTCGTCCTCTTCATGTTCGTCTTCTACCGGGGCGCGGGGATGATCGCGAACTTCGCCCTCATCATCTACGGCCTTCTGGTGATCGGGGCGCTCGTCCTGCTGGACGCCGTCCTGACCCTGCCCGGCGTGGCCGGTCTGGTCCTCGGGGTGGGGATAGCCGTCGACGCCAACGTCATCATCTACGAGAGGATAAAGGACCACCTCCGCTCCGGGAGGACCCTCCGGGCCGCCGTGGAGAGCGGCTTCCGGTCGGCCATGAGGACGGTCGTCGACTCGAACGTGACCACCCTCATCGCCTCGGC
Source organism: Symbiobacterium sp. (assembly GCA_020725405.1). Lineage (GTDB taxonomy): Bacteria > Bacillota > Sulfobacillia > UBA995 > UBA9673 > DYFB01. The sequence continues at coordinate 30,205 of DYFB01000038.1, forward strand.
CGTGCTCTTCCACTTCGGGACAGGCCCCGTCCGCGGTTTCGCCGTGACCCTGGGCGTCAGCATTCTTGCCAGCATGGTCACGGCCGTGGTCTTCAGCCAGTACATCCTGCGCCTGGTCATCAGCTCCCGGCTGGTGCGGAAAGCCTCGGTGCTCTTCGGGGAGAGGGAGGCGAACCTTAGTGCCACCAGATAAGAAGAAGAAACGGTCCCGCGAGCGACTCCGCCGGGAGCCCGCGTCCCGGGCGGGCGCCGGCCCTTCGCCGGACGCCTCGTCTGCCGCGGCTCCCGCCGGGCCCGGAGCTCCGGCCCCGGTCGCTTCCGAGCCGAAGAAGGGCCGGGTCCAGGCCAGGAAGGGTAAGTCCGTTGATCCCGCCGACACCACCCGGCTGGTGTTCGGCCTTTTCCGGGTCGGCCGCATCGACTTCATCGGCCGGCGCCGTCTCTACGCCGTCGTCTCCGGCCTGCTCCTGATCGTGAGCGTCCTCTCTCTCGCTCTGCAGGGGCTGAACTACGGGATAGATTTCACCGGAGGTAACTCTTTCAACCTGATGTTCTCAAGACCCGTCCAGGAGGCCGAGGTCAGGGCTGTCCTGTCCGAGGCCGGAGTCGCCAGCGCGGTGGTCCGCGTGGACCGCGACGACCCCAGCGAGGTTCTCCTGCGCACCCCCTACCTCGAGAGCGAGGCCGAGGAAGCCATGCTCGCCACGCTCGAAGTCCGCCTGGGCGAGTTCACGGTTCTCGAGACGGACGTCGTCTCGCCCAGCATAAGCGGCGAGCTCCTCCGGGCCGCCCTGCTGGCCATCCTCTTGGCCTGCGCGGGCATCCTGGTCTACGTCGCCCTCCGCTTCGAGTACCGCTTCGGCGCCTCGGGCATCCTGGCCCTGGTTCACGACACCGTCGTGACCCTGGGCGTCTTCTCCCTGCTCCGTCTCGAGGTGAACTCGGCCTTCGTCGCCGCCATTCTGACCATCATCGGCTACTCGATCAACGACACCATCGTGGTTTTCGACCGCCTGCGGGAAAACCTCAAGCGGCGCGGCAAGGAGACCCTCGAGGCCCTGGCCAACCGGTCGGTGAACGAGACCCTGGTGCGCTCGATCAACACCTCGGTGACGGCCTTCCTGGCCATCACGGCCATTTACCTCTTCGGCGGGACCACGACGCGGGACTTCGCCCTGGCCCTGATGGTCGGCATTATCGTCGGCACCTACTCCTCCATCTGCGTGGCGACGCCCGTCTGGCTCGCCTGGCGCAAGCGGGACGAGAGGGCCCGCGGCGCCCTGCAGTCAAGGGCCCTGACCGTCCGGCGCTAGCAGCTTGTGTGAGTAAGGTACAGGACTTCGATTCCGGGCCTAGAGTCCTTGGTCATGACCAAGACGAAGAAGTTCAGAGACTACAACCCGGCTGATCAGATCTTGCTGCTTCCGCCTTCCGCGAGAGACTGGCTTGACCCGGACCACCACACGGCAAAGAAAGTGGCTGGAGGCTCCCGCCCGAACTGGCCACGGCCGAGAA
>DYFB01000039.1 GCA_020725405.1 Symbiobacterium sp.
AAGCCAGTCTCTCGGGGACGGCGGAAGCAGCATGATCTGATCGGCCGGGTTGTAGTCTCTGAACTTCTTCGTCTTGGTCATGACCAAGGATTCTACGCCCGGAATCGAAGTCCTGTACCTTAGTCACACAAGCTGCTAGGCGTCCGTCTCCCACAGCCCCTGGAGCCGGCGGAGGAGGATTATCTGGCCACCGTGATACGAGTAGTGGTTGGCGCAGCCGATGATCATGGCCGCTCGCGGAGCCCCCTTCGAGGAGGGCTGGGCCAGGTTCTCGTCGGTGAGCCCTGCTACGGTCTTGACAAGCCCCTCGTGGGCCGCTCTCAGCTTGTCCACAGCCGCCTGCCAGGCCCCATCTCCCCCCGCCTCGCCCGGAGGGGGCCAACCGGGCTCGAGCGAGCTGTAGAGCTCGGGTCGACGAGGGCGGCCGGTGAGGGTTCGCGAGAGCTCCTCAGCCCAGACGGTGACATGGTTGACGTGGTCCCAGATGCAGTGCTGGCCCTCGGCCGGCCGCCAGAGAGCCTGAGAGGAGCTGATTCCCTCGAGGGCCTGCCCGAGACCGGTGTGCCATCCGGCCGTGTCGAAGGTCTTCAGAACCGCCAACACCGTGTCGCGCAGGTCTCCCATCGTTCCGGTCCTCCCGTGCGTTGCTGGTCCGTGCCCGGTCGCGGAGGGTATGACCCGCCCTGGTCCGCTCCCTGAGTACCGGTCACTCCGCGTAGCTGTACCAACCCTTCCCGGTCTTGCGTCCGAACTCGCCCCGGGTGATCTTCTCGACGACGAGCGGGCTCGGCTTATCCTCGGCCCGACCGGTCTCCCGGTAGCGCTCCATGGCGATGTCGTAGTGGAGGTCGATGCCGGTGAGGTCCATCAGGCGGAAGGGGCCCATGGGGTGTCCCAGGGCTTTGGTCACGGCCGTATCGATATCCTCGACGGAGGCCACCTCCATCTCGGCCAGCCACAGGGCTTCCTTGACCAGGGCGGCGAGGATGCGGTTGACGAGGAAACCGTAGACCTCCTTCCGGAGAAGAACCGGCGTCTTACCCATCTTCCGGGCGAGGTCCATGGTCAGCGCGGCTGTCTCGTCCGACGTGTGCGGCCCCTGGACGACCTCGACGAGCTCCATGACCAGGGCGGGATTGAAGAAGTGCATGTTAACGACCTTGTCCGGCCGGCCCGTGACCCCGGCGATTCGGGAGCTGACGATGAAGGAGCTGTTGGTGGCCAGGACGGCGTGAGGCGGAGCGACGCGGTCGAGATTCCGGAAGACCTGTCGCTTGAGGTCGAGCCTCTCCAGGACGGCTTCGATGACGAAGTCGGCGTCCCCGGCGGCTTCGGCGAGGTCGGTGGTGAAGCTCAGGTTCCTGGCCGCCCCCTGAGCCTCGGCTTCAGTAAGGCGACCCTTGGCCACCCGGCCGGGCAGGTACTCGGCGGCGAAGGCCCTGGCCCTGGCCACCATCTCCTCCTTGATGTCCATGTTCTTGACGGCGAAGCCGTGGATGGCCGCGTTCAGGGCAATCTGGGAGCCCATGCTCCCGCAGCCGAGTACGCATATCTTCCGAATCTCGTCGACCCGCACAGCCGCTACCTCCTTCCCGCCTCCGGCGAGGCCGTCTCCGCGGGAGGAGTTCCCCCGGAGCCGGGGCCACTCCTGCCTTCCTGGCTCCCGACAGCGGGAGCTGTTGAGGCGTCGCTGGACCGGACGGCCGAGGCCCATCCCCCCTGGCCGGGGTTTGATGTATAATAGCGAAGTCGCCCCGGAGCCCGTCCGGCCGCCCGCCGCGCCACGGAGATACGAGAGGAGACCTAACCCACCGTGATTCGCCTTGAGACCGGGGACGCCGTCTTCGTCTACCGCGTCGCCGGCGTGGCCCTCGCCGGCGACCGGGTCCTTCTTCACCGGGCCGAACCCGATGACTTCTGGTCGCTTCCCGGCGGCCGGGTCGAGCTCATGGAGTTCGCCCGGGACGCGCTCCGCCGGGAGATGCTCGAGGAATCCGGCGAGGAGGTCCGGGTGGAGCGCCTTCTCTGGGTCGTCGAGGAGTTCTTCGAGTGGAACGGCCGGCCCCACCATGAGCTAGCCCTCTACTTCCTCATGACCTTCCCGCCCGGCTCGCGGGCTCTCTCCAGTGACACCTTCGTCGGGGCCGAGCAGGACCTCCCGCTGGTCTTCCGCTGGCACCGCCTGGCCGACCTTGACGGTCTCACCGTCTATCCGGTCTTCCTCAAGGAGCGGCTCCAGCGACTCTCGCCAGCCCCCGAGCACGTAGTCGACTGCCGCCTCCCCACCGCAGGCCCGGAAAGGTCTGAATAGGCCTTCGGCCGGGACGCGCGCCCGGATAACCGAAGCCGCCGGGGTCGCCGTGGGCACCATCTACAACTACTTCGACCGTAAGGAGGACATCCTCCGCTACATCTTCCAGGTCGAACGCGACAAGCGAGCTGCCTTCTTCCAGCGGCTGAGGTCCCGGGGCACCCATCCTCTGGGCAGGATCGAGGCCATCCTGCAATTCCACTTCGCCGAGCTCGAAGAGGAGCCGGACCTCGTGAAGGTTATCCTGCGGGAAGGCCGACTCGCTCACGCCCACCACCTCGGCCGGCCGGCCCAGGGCGGTCTCCGCGAGTTCCTGCAGGAGACTCTCGAGGAGGGTGTGGCCCAGGGCCACCTCCGGCCCTGCAACGCGGAAGCGGTGGCCACCATCATCTTCGGGGCCATCGAGGCGATATGGCCCGGTCGCTGGAGGAACTGGAGAGCGGCGCCGCCCCGTCCCTCCTCGGGACAGCCGCAGCCGAGGTCACCTCCCTTCTCCGGCGCGGGCTGGCTTCCGGGTGAGCGGGGCGGCCTTCACCTGCCGCGGGCTTCCTGCGCAAGGGGGCCCGGGTGGCCAACGTCGTCGTCTTCCTGGGGGCCTGGGGAGCGGCGAAGCTTCCGCAGGTGATGATACGGGCCACGACCGGCCTCACGGTGCTGGCCCTGCAGTACGAGTAACCGACGCGGCGGGGGCAGCGGCGGGGGCGGGGGCGGGGAGGTTCCCCGCCCCCGCCGCGGGCAGTCCTGCCGTCAGGAAGAAAAACTCAGGAGTAGGCGTAGAACCCCCGACCCGTCTTCTTCCCGAGGTAACCGGCCCTGACCATCTTCCGGAGGAGCGGGCAGGCCCGGTACTTGGAATCCTGGAACTCCCGGTAGAGGACGTCGGCAATGTAGAGGACGGTGTCGAGCCCGATGAGGTCGGCCAGGGCCAGGGGACCCATGGGGTGGTTCATCCCCAGGCGCATGACCGTGTCGATGTCCTCAGCCGTGGCCAGACCCTCCTGAAGGCAGTAGACGGCCTCGTTGATCATCGGGATGAGGACGCGGTTGGAGACGAAACCCGGCGAGTCCTGGACGGTCACCGGCTCCTTCCCCATCCTGACCGCGAGCTCGCGGACGGTCTCGTAGGTCCCGTCGCTCGTGGCGAGGCCCCGGATGATCTCCACCAGCTTCATCAGGGGCACGGGATTCATGAAGTGCATCCCGATGAAGCGGTCCGGGCGGCTCGTGGCCGCGGCCATCTGGGTGATGGGCAGGGAGGACGTGTTCGAGGCGAAGATGGTCCCGGGCGGGCAGATCCTGTCGAGCTCCCCGAAGACGGCCTCCTTCACCTTGAGGTCCTCAACGACCGCCTCGACGACGATGTCGCACCCGGCCGCCGGCCCGGGCTCGACCGTCCCGGTGATGCGGCCGAGGATGGCCTCCCGCTCCTCGGGGGAGACCTTCCCCCGCTCGACCCCGCGATCGAGGAACTTCCGGATGCCGCCGAGCCCCTTGTCGACGAGGTCCTGACTTATGTCCCGGAGCCAGACTGCGAGGCCGGCCTGGGCCGCCACCTGGGCGATACCCGACCCCATCTGGCCGGCGCCGACGACCATGACGCGTGAAACAGCCATGTCAAACCCTCCGTCCTGCGTATCGACCGTTGTGCCCGCTTCCCCGGCCTAGCCGTCGACCCGGACGATGGTGGCCTCGCCCTGACCTCCGCCGCTGCAGATGGCCGCCGCCCCGTAGCGGAGGCCGCGCCGCCGCATCTCGTAGACGAGGGTCATCAGGATGCGGGCCCCGCTCGCCCCGATGGGGTGGCCGAGGGCCACGGCCCCTCCGTTGACGTTGACGATATCCTCAGGCCAGCCGCCGAGCCGGGTCGAGACGATGGCCACGACGGCGAAGGCCTCGTTGATCTCCACGAGCTCGAGGTCCTTGAGTTCCAGGCCGAGACGCTCGACGGCCCGCTTGGTGGAGAGGTAGGGGACGGTGGCGAGATAGGGTGCTTCCTGCGAGACCGCCCCCTGGGAGATGATGGTCGCCAGGGGCTCGAGACCGAGCTCCTCGGCCTTCTCCCGGGACATGACGACCAGGGCCGAGGCCCCGTCGTTGATGCTGGGGGCGTTCCCGGCCGTGACGACGCCGTCGGGGGCGAAGGCCGGTCGCAGGGCCGCGAGCTTCTCGAGGCTCGTATCCGGCCGCGGCGGCTCGTCCTTGTCGACGACCGCCGGCGGGCCCTTCCTCTGCGGAATCTCGACCGGCACTATCTCGTCGGCGAAGCGTCCCGCCTCCTGGGCGGCAACGGCCCGCATGTGGCTCCGGTAGGCCCAGCGGTCCTGCTCCTCGCGGGTCACCTCGAACTCCCGGGCCATCCGGTCACCGTAGTTTCCCATGTGGACGTCGCCGATGGCACACCAGAGGCCGTCGTGGACCGTCGCGTCGAGGAGCTTGCCGTGCCCGAGCCGGTGGCCCCAGCGTCCCTGAGGAACGAGGTACGGGCCCTGGCTCATGTTCTCCATGCCGCCGGCGACGACGATGTCGGCCTCTCCGAGGCGGATGAGAGAGTCGGCGATGTTGGCCGCCCGGAGGCTCGAGGCGCAGACCTTGTTGATGGTGTCCGTCGGGACCTCCACCGGAAGACCGGCCTTGAGGCAGGCCTGTCTCGACGGTATCTGGCCGCAACCGGCCTGGACCACCTGGCCCATGTAGACGTAGTCGACCTCCGGCCCCCTGAGGCCGGCTTCGCCGACCACGGCCCGGATGACCTTGGCCCCGAGGTCGGTCGCCGGGACGTCTTTCAGTAGGCCGCCGAACGCTCCGAAGGGCGTCCTCTTCGCGCTGACGATGACCGCGTCCCTGGCCGTCTTGGTCTTGGGGTCTCTCCTGCTCGGCACTGTCTCTTCCCCTCCCGAAGGGTCTTGCGGAGCCCCGCGGGGCCGGTGAGCCTTTCCGGCCTCAGGGCTGGACCCGCTCGGACCCGCTGTAAACGTTCAGTCGGGCGCCGCGGGCGAAGCCGACCACAGTCAGGCCCAGGCTCCGGGCCATATCCACGGCCAGGCTCGTCGGCGCGCCCGGCGAGACGATGACCGGAAACCCGGCCCGAGCAGCCTTGGCGACGACGTCCGACCATACCCGCCCACTGGTGGCGAGAAGGTGGGGCTCGCCGAGCCGGCCGTCGAGCCACAGGCGTCCGATGACCTTGTCCACGGCGTTGTGCCGCCCGATGTCCTCCCGCCCGACGCCCACCTTGAGGGCTCCGTCGCCCGAGCCCGCGCCACCCTCCCGCTCCTCCCGGGCCGGCGCGGCCAGGGCCGAATGGAACCCCCCGGTCAGCCGGAAGAGAGGTGACTCGTCGAGGGCCGCGGCGAGCTCGGCCAGGCTCCTCGCCCTGACTCTCCCGGGCCAGGTCACCGCAGGCGGCGGGGACTCGACCTCCTCCGGTCCTCTGACCGCCGCCCCGCGGACCCTGGCCACCCGGAGGTCCGGGCTGAAGGAGCAGGTGAAACCGGTACCAGCCGGGCCGGCCTCCGCCGGGAGCAGGCCCTGCCCGACGAGGAAGCCGGCGACCAGCTCCTCGAGCCCGTCCGGGGTGCAGGACAGCCTGGTCAGGGGCCGCCCGTTGAGCTCCACGGCGAGGGAGTGCTCGACGGCGACGGGGTCGGTCAGGACCACGGACCCGCCGGCGCCGGAAGAACCGGATCGGGGCGCGGACGCGGGCATGGAAGGACAACCCGGCCCGCCCGCGCCGGCCCGTTCGCCGCCCGGAGCGAGTTCGACCCTCAGCACCTTCACGTGAAGATACGACGGTCGGTCGGTCCCCGTGTCGCTATCGACTCGCTCGCTCATAACCCGACTCGCTGGCTCACCACCTGCGGCTCCGGCGCCGGCCGGAAGTCGTTCTCGGGTCCCCCGCCCGGGCGTTCCGGTCCATAGTCTCTCCCCCGGTGGCCGGCCCGGAGCCGCGCCGCCTTGCGGGGTTGCCAGCCCATAGTTCATCGAACCGGACGGCTTTCCCTTGCCGGGAAGCGGTCGCAGTTGTGGTTGTCCGCGGCGCCGGTAGCGTCGCAGGGGCGGCTCCGGCTGCGATCCCGCCGCGCCCGGCGAGGTCTTGCGGCCGCCCTCGGTGCTGATCGGGTACTCAGTCTCCCTTCTTGATGAGGCTCTCGTTCCGCTCGATGGGCACCGTGAGGTCCGCGTGACCGACCAGCGACTCGACGCGCTGACCCTCGATGAGGAACTGGACGGCGGTGATGCTCGGGTCCTCGGTCAGGCTGTTGACGATGGACATTATGGTGAACATCTCCCCCGTCGAGCCGCCCCAGTGGTTCGTGCGGATCTCCCGGCTGAAGTTCACGTATGCCACGCCCTCGGTGATCTCCAGCGACAGAAGGCGCACCCCGTCGGGGATGGTCCTACCGTGCCCCTCAAGCCTCGGTCCGGCCAGGAGCTCCCTGATGACCAGGGCGGCGTACGACTCGCCGCCGGCCGTGACAACCCTCGCCTCGGGGAGAAGGTGCATCGCATCCGCGTCGGCGAAGTAGAGGACGACGGTCACCTCGCCCTGACCCGGACCGGGCGTCACCGGATCCTCGCCGGGTCCGACCGAGGGGCGCCCGAAGGGAAGAAGCGAGCACCCCGAGACGGCGGACGCGGCCGTGAGCGCGACGAGGGCCAGCCCGGCGGCCCAGACCGCTCTGGGCCTTTTCATCTTTGCCACCTCCTTGTCCCTGAGGCTGCCGTACCGTTTCCCGGTCACAGCCTCGTTCTGGGAAACATCATTCCGACAGCCTCATTCTAGGGACGAGGTGTTACAGGGTGATGACGGCTCGCTTAAGATGCTGTAACGTCTTGAGCCTGAGGGCGGCGGGAGCCGCCCCGACCGGGAGGGACTCACCACCCGGACTCCCGCCGCCAGCCGCCGCCGGCCTCAGGCACCTCCGCCCAGGAGCCACTGGTCGGCCTCGAGAAGCAGGGTGTAGACTTCCCCGCGACTGACGGGATCGTTCCAGCCAAGACGCCCGCCGACACCGCCGACCCAGAGCCCTTTCGAGCGCAGGGACTCGACCGCCGCCGCCTTCGTCTCGACGTCGCCCAGGCCCACGTGGAGAGCGTAGGCCAGGTCACCGAAGGTAAGGTCGTTTGCCTCCCAGAATACGGCCACGGGCCTTGCCAGGGGCCAGCGCCTGCGCTCGGCGAGAAGGGGCAGGAGGGACATGAGCTCGCTCTCCGGCATCTTCTCGTCCAGGCCGTACCGGTTGCGGTAGCCTGCGGCGACCAGGCCGAGTCCCCGCAGGAACCTCGTCCCTTCCGCGTGCGGATGACCGTCGAGCGGCCCCGGCAGGCTGAAGGGGTGAAGGTCGGCCCCCTGGGCGTTCAGCCAGGCCTGGAGTTCCTCCACGAGGTGCGGGCTGTAAGCCAGCTCGCGGAACCCGACCCCTTCCTGCAGGGCGAGGGCCGCCGCGGTGCCGGCCGCCTGTCCAAGGCACATGCCCACCGGGATGACCCGCGCACTCCCGTGGGCCAGAGAGTCGAAGCTGGCCGAGCGTCCCACCACGAGGAGGTTCTCCAGCCCGAGCGGGACGAGACACCGGAAGGGAACGGCGTACTTCGCGGGAGCCCCGACGACCGTCCCCGGGTCGCCCGGCCGGACGGCCTGGATGTCGACCGGATAGGACCCGAAAGCGACCCGGTCGGCGAAGTCGCGATTCTCGAGAACGTCGTCGATGGTGAGCCGGTACTCGCCGACAAGGTGACGCGACTCCCGGATGTAGAGCTCGGCCGCCGTACCGGCCAGTGTCGCCCGCTCGAGACCCGGAACGTGCCGACGCAGGTGTTCGACAACGTGGGGCAGCTCGGCCTCGGCCCGCCGCCTGGCCTCCTCGCGGGAGTCGACCGACGAGAAGTCCACCCCGAAGACCTGGAGCGCGTTTACCAGGACGGTCCCATCGTTCTGACGGCCGAGGTTCAGTCCCCGGAGCTGGAGACAGGGGTCGCGCGGCCGGTAATCGACGAGGAGCTCGGGGAAGCCCCAAGCGCTTCGGGCGTTGGCCCAGCCCCGCCGGCCCCCCTGAAGGAGGAGAGAGACGCGGAGCTTGAGCCAGTGATAGGAGGTCACGCCGGACAGCTCGAAGACGAGCGTGGCGGCCATGCCCTGCGCCGGCCCGCCGAAGTCCTCCTGGCCGAGAGTGAACGGCGCCCCCGCCGCATAGGCGAGATCGGCGTCCTGTGTAGCGTCGATGACCATGGGGGCCAAGACGCGCCGTTCGACTCCGTCCTTGACGTAGACGACTCCCGTGACCCGAACCGCGCCCCCCGCCTCGGCGGGTTCGACCAGGGGACAGAAGCTGGTCACCCCCTGGACGACGGTGAGCCGGGGTTCGGCGTTGACAAGCCGGTGGAAGACGTCAGCGGCGGTGCGGGTGTCGAAGGAGTCTCCCTCGATCTGCCGGTAGAACTCCAGAAAGATGCCCCGGGTGAGAATCTCACCTCCAGGACCGTAGCTCATGTCGAGGCTGTTCAGGCCGCCTGCGGTCATGAGGCCGCCCAAGGTGTCCCGTCCGTCGAGGAGGAGCGTCGAGAGCCCCTGGCGGGCGGCGGCCACAGCGGCCGCGACACCCTCCGGGTCGCCCCCAACCACGATGAGTTCGTAGCTTCCGGCGACCTCCCTGGCGACAACAGGCGTGACCGCGATCGGACCCGCGGGGCGACAGCCCACGCTACGCGAGGCGTAGGGCTGCGCGCGGCGGCAGGCCGCCGGCGCGGCGAGGCTTCCGCCCAGGAGGGCGACCGTCACGACCAGGACGGTGAGGGTCGCCCAGGGGCTCGCGCGACGCATCAGGCCGGGGCTAGACGGCCTTCAAGCGGAAGATGACCGGATTCTCGCCGTCCGGGCAGGCGAGCTCCAGGCTCCCGTCCGGTTCGGCCCAGGGAAAGGTGCCCCCGGCGGCGAGGGCCCTGATGGTGGGGTAGAGGGCCGCGTAGGCCGCGGCGCACATTCCGGCCGGAGTCTTCCCCCCGCAGCGGAAGACGTCACCCACAGCGTGTCCGTGGCCGCAGGTGCCTTTCTGGGAGACAACCGATACCAGAACATCCTTCATACGCTCGACTCCTCCTCCATGCGCATCGTCCTCCTCGCGGTCGGCTCCCCGCGGGCCGCGGGCAGGCTACCCCGCGCCGCCGCCGGGGTGGGCCGGCAGGGAGACCTCGAAGACCGTCCCCTCACGCGGCCGGCTGCGGGCCGTTACGGTGCCCCCGTGAAGCTCCACGATTCTCTTGACGATAGCCAGACCGAGTCCGGTGCCCCCGCCCTGCCGGCTCCGTGAGCGGTCAACCCGGTAGAAGCGGTCGAAGATGTGGTCGAGGTGCTCGGCGGGGATGCCCGGCCCTGTGTCGGATACCATCGCCACGGCCGTGTCTCCCGGGCGCTCAAGGTCCACGCGGACCCGACAGCCGGCACCGCCGTACTTCACGCCGTTCGTGATGAGGTTGACAAACACCTGCTCCAGCCTGAGACCGTCGGCCAGAAGGCTGACCCGGGCCAGGCTTCCGGTCTCAAGGATGACCCCGGCGGCCCGGGCCTGGGGCGTGAGACCGTGGACGACCCCCTCGATGAGGCCGGCGAGATCAACCTCCTCCAGACGCAGGGACACGGCCGGCGACTCCAGCCGGGCGAGGTCGAGGAGATCCCCGACGAGCCGGCCCAGTCGCTCCGCCTCGCTTTCCATCTCCCGGGCGAGGTCCCGGTAGGTCTCGACGTCGTAGTCGCGCCCCCCCTCCTCGCGCCCGGCGGCCAGGGGCTCGGACATGGCTCGGATGGCGCTCACCGGGGTCTGGAGCTCGTGGGCCACGTCGGCCAGGAACTCGCGGCGACGCTCGTCCTCCTCCTGGAGGCGGGCGGCCATCTCGTTGAAAGCCCGGGACAGGGTGGCGACCTCGTCCCGCCCCCGGGTGGCGACGCGCTGCCCGAGGTCGCCGCGGCCCATCCGCTCCACGGCCCGCGTCAGGCGGGTGACCGGCCCGGTGATGGTCCGAGCGACGGCGGTGCCGGCCAGCGTGGCCACGACGAGGGCGACGCCGCTCATGATGAGCATGGTCCTGGCCACACCGGCGAGCCCCTCGTAGACATCGTTGATGGAGCTCGACAGGAAGACCGCCCCAACCGGCTGCTTGCTCTGGAGGACGGGGGCCACCGTATAGAGGACCCAGCCGCTCCCCTCCAGCCAGCGCCGGCCGCTGGCCGACCTGCCGGCGAGAGCCTGCGCGACCTCCGGGTGGGTGAGAACCCGCCCGACGTAGCTCTCCGACCAGTAGGAGTCGGCGACCACCCGCCCGGAGAGGTCCAGAGCCAGGACCCGAGCCCCCGACTGGACGGCGTAGCCGCGCACCGTATCGGGGAGATGTCCTTCGTGGGCGGGAGTGGGGTGACCGTCGCGGTAGAAAGGCTCGACCAGGTTGACCGCGATGTTCGTCGACGTGAAGGCGGCCACGGTCCGCTGATTCAGGGCGAAGGACTCGAGCGAGCCGAGGACGAGGAGGTTCAGGGCCGCCAGGGCCAGGAAGACGACGAGAAAGTAGGTCACGGCCAGGCGTCCGCTCAGGCTCCTCAACGGTCCGCGCCCTCCAGGGCGTCGCTGAAGTAGTAGCCACGGCCCCAGGAGGTGAGGACGTAGACCGGACGCGGGGGGTCGGGCTCGAGCTTCTCCCTCAGACGCCGCACGTGAACGTCCACCGTCCGGTCCGCCCCGGCGAACTCGTAGCCCCAGACAGCCGTCAGGAGCTGTTCGCGGCTGTAGACCCGCCCCGGAGAGGCGGCCAGGAAAGCCAGGAGGTCGAATTCCCTCGCGGTGAGCGGTATCGGCCGTCCCCGGCGGCTGACGCGACGCCTCTCCGTGTCGATGACGAGCTCCCCGAAGACAAGGCGCCCCTCCGCCCGGTCGGACCCCGAAGCGGGCGCGCCTCCGGCCGCGCCCCGGGCCCCGCCGGCAGGCCCGGGGTCGCGGCCCGAAGCTGACTGCCGGTCGAGCTCGCGGCGGCGCAGGACAGCCCGCGCCCGGGCTACGAGCTCCCGGGAGTTGAACGGCTTGGTCACATAATCATCGGCCCCGACCTCGAGACCGACGACCTTGTCGACATCGTCGTCCCGGGCGGTGAGCATGATGACCGGGACGCCTCTGACCGCGGGGTCGGTGTCGGCCCGCAGTCGCTGGCAAACGTCGAGCCCGCTGAGTCCGGGCAGCATCAGGTCGAGGATGACGACGTCGGGAGGGCCCGAGGCGATTAGGCGCAGGGCTTCCTGCCCGTCCCCGGCGCTCACGACCCGGAAGCCCTCCCGCTCGAAGGTTAAGGAGAGCCCCTTAACGAGACCCGCCTCGTCGTCGACGATGAGAATGGCGGGCGGGTTAGCCGCCTTCCGGTCCGCGGACAACGGGCACCCCTCCTCGGCCGGCCCGGCGCTTCTCCTGGGCCCGCTCGACAAGCCAGCGGTTTACCAGGAAGAGGACTGTCGCCGGGATCGGGCTCAACCACAGAGGGAGGATCCCGGTCGAAACCCTCCCCGTGTTGAGGAGATAGGCCTGGGCGGCCGCCAGGGGAAAACCGAAGCGGAAGAAGGTGACGAAATCCTCCTGCAGATAGTCCGCGACGTGAACCCAGTCCCTCCGCCTCGGGAAGAGAAAAAAGTAGGCCGCGTCTCCGAGGAGTTTGGTCGCGGTCACGAGGACCATGAAATACGGGAAGGGGACCTGCATGAACGAAAGACCGCCAATGAGACGCAGGGCGGCCGCCGCCAGGATGCAGGTGGCGATCCCGAGCCCGAGAAAGCGGGTAAGGTCGACGGAGAGGCGGGAGCGGCCGGCGCCCCTCTCCGGACCGTGCCTCAGCGTTTCCGGCATTGTCGTCCCTCCTCCCGGAGACGTCCACCGGTGTGGTCCAGCCACCCTTACTCCGGCAGACTCTCCCCGAGGTCCTTCTGGTATATCACGGCTTCCATAGCCTGCCCCCCGGGCGGCCACCCCGAGCGGGTCACGGCGGGAAGCCTCTTCGCTTGGGTTCCGGGAAGACTGAGGATGAGGACGCCTATTCTCCCGCAGGCCCGGATCTCGCGGAGGACCGCCGCGAGGAGGGCTCCTGTCGCGGGAGCGTCGCCCTCAAGGTAGAAGAGCGAAGCCCAGCCGGGGCCGCCGGGGACGAAAGAGCTCTTAGGGAAAAGACTTAGAAGGGCAAACCCGTCGACCGGGGTTCCGGCGCCGCCGGGGCGCTCCCGGCTGACGAAGAGCCGGCCGGCCCTGGCGTGACGGCTGAGGCGGGCCCGGGTGAGCTTCTCGAGCCTCCAGGGTGAGACCGCCTGACCCACGAGCCCTTCCGGCCGGACGAGACCGGCGGCTTTGCGGCCGTTCAGGAAGTCCCACACCTCGGGGACGTCCTCCGGGGAGCCCCGGCTCACCCGGGCGGCGTCCGGGGCAGCGTCTGGACCGGCGCCGGGGGGCGCATCCGGGGCGGCGTCCGGGGCAGCGTCTGGACCGGCGCCGGGGGGCGCATCCGGGGCGGCGTCCGGGCCGAGCTCGGTCGAGAAGGCCTCGAAGTCGGAGATATCGTCGAACCAGACCCACCGCCCCATCTCCCTGAAGCCCAGTCTCCCCCCAATAAGCCGGTGGACCGGAGCGTTGGTGACCTCCGTGGCCAGACCCACCCACCGGCAGCCGTTCTCGCGGCACCTCTCCATCATCCACACGGTCAGGGCGGTGGCCACTCCACGACCGACAAAACCGGGGTCGACCCGCATGGCCTCCAGCCAGGCCTCATCACCCTTCACCGCCGCGTGGGCCACGGCCACGACCCGCCCGGGCCGGTCATCCTCACGCCACTCGGCCACGTAAAGGCCGCCGCGCCTGTCGCGCAGCACTCCGTCGATGACGTACGGAAGCCAGTTGTTCTCGTAGTGGGCCGAGATGGCGAGCACAGCGTCGCGGTCGGCGGGAGTCGCCCGCCTCATGGTCAGGGGCAACCCGGCGGGAGCCGTCATCGGGGGCAAGGTGTCGCTCTCCGGGAGCAAGGTGTCTCTCTCCTTCGGAAATCCACCTTCGTCTCTAAGACGTTTCGCGGTCGCCGGCGGTTTCAGAGGACGGAGCCGCTCCGGCGGCTGACCGCGCGGCCCGGACGGATAGCCAGCCGGGGTAGGACACCCGCCGTGCCCGTAGAAGACTAGGCCTTAGAAGACTGACGAGACCGCCGGCGGGGGAGGCCGCCGGCCGCTCTCGGCCGTGACCGACGTCCCGAGCCAGAAAAGGTCGCGAAAAGGGGGGTATCGGTTGGAAGCTTACCTGGAACAGCTGGTCTCCGGCCAGCCGGCCGATTACGTCGAGATCCGGCTCGAGGAGACCGAGACGACGACCATCCAGTTCCGCGGACCCGCTCTCGACAACCTCGCTGAGTCGGCCGTCCTGGGGGGCTGCGTCAGGGCCCTGGTGAAAGGGGGATGGGGCTTCGTCAGCTTCAACCGCCTGGAGGACCTCGAGAAGAAGGTGGCCCTGGCCATCGAGCAGGCGAGACTCGTCGCGGACAGACAGCCCGGCGAGAGCCGTCTCGCCCCGGCCCCGGTCGTCCGGGACAAGGTTGCCGCCGTCCTGGACGAGGACCCCCGCCGGTTGACCCTGGCGGCCAAGAAGGAAGTCCTCGAAGGCTACAACCGCCGCGTCCTGGAGTTCGGCCCGCCCATCGTCAGCTCTCGGGTGGTCTACTTCGACAAGTTCACCCGCCTTCGCTTCGCCAACTCCGAGGGCACCTACATTGAGCAGGAGAAGATGGACCTCGGCGGGGCCGTGGTCGCTATCGCCCACCGGGCCGGCGACACGCAGATGCTGTCGAGGGGGTTCGGCTCGTCGAACGGTTTCAGGGTCGTCCGCGGCCTGGAGGCGGACATCGACGACGCCTGCCGCCGGGCCGCGGCCCTCATCGACGCGCCTGTCGTCGAGGCCGGGGAGTACACGGTAGTCGTCGACCCCCTGCTGGCCGGGGTCTTCGTCCATGAGGCCTTCGGTCACCTCAGCGAGGCCGACAACGTCTACGAGAACCCGAGCCTCCAGCAGGTCATGACCCTCGGTCGCGAGTTCGGCGGCCCACACCTCAACATCTTCGACTCCGGCGACCTTCCGGGGGTCCGGGGCTACCTCAAATATGACGACGAGGGTGTCCCGACGGGGAAGACCTACCTCATCAAGGAAGGAAAGCTGGTCGGGCGCCTCCACTCCCGCGAGACGGCCGGAAGGATGGGCGAGGGTGTCACGGGTAACGCCCGGGCCATCGACTACCGCTTCCCGCCCATCTGCCGGATGAGGACGACCGGCATCGAGCCCGGTGAGGCCCCCTTCGAGGAGATGATCAAGGACATAAAGCTCGGAGTGTACGCCCGCTCGAGCTACGGCGGCGAAACCGCCGGTGAGATGTTCACCTTCACCGCCGGCGACGCAGTGATGATCCGCGACGGTAAGCTCGCCGAGGTCGTCCGGAACGTCACCCTCACCGGGAACGTCTTCGAGACCCTGAAGAACATCGACATGATCGGGAGCGACTTCTCAACCCGCGACTCGGCCGGAGGCTGCGGCAAAGCACGCCAAGCTCCTCTGGCGACGAGCATGGTCAGCCCCCACATCCGGATACGGAAGGTCGTCATGGGAGGGAAGGCCCGATGACCGCGTCCATCACCCGAGGCAGGACAGCGTTCGCTTTCGACTCCGGAGCGCTGCTCGCCAAAGCCAGGAAGCTCGGCTGCGACCAGGCCGAGGTCTACGAGACCGGAGTCGTCACGACTCCGGTGAACTTCGAGAACAACCACCTGAAGTCCGTCGAGACGGCCGAGACGGCCGTGGTGGCCGTCCGGGTCCTGAAGGACGGGCGGGTCGGTTTCGCCACGTCCTCGCGGGCCGGTGACGAAGGCGTGGTGGACATGGCCGTGCGGGCGTCCGAGTTCGGCCCCGAAGCGACCTTCGAGTTCGCCGCGCCGAGCCCGGTACCCGAGGGCCTTGCCCTCTACGACGAGACCGTCGCCGACTGGCCCCAGGAGAAGATGCTGGCCGTCGGCCAGGAGATAGTGGACCACGTTCGCTCGTTGGAGGACGGCGTCCTCGGCGGGGCCATGGTCGAGAAATACATCGGCTACACCCGTGTGGCCACGTCGAGCGGGCAGGAGGTCTGCGCCGACGGGACGGCCTATCTGGCCCTGGCCTCGGCCGAGCTCGTCGAGCCGGACAACATGATTCAGGTGTGGCGGTACAGCGCCTCGCGCCGGCTCGATCTCGACGTCGGAGCCATGAAGGCCGACCTCACCCGCCTCTACCGCCACTCCCGGCACAACGTACCCTTCCGGGGCGGACGCTACCCCGTCATCTTCGCGCCGCTGGCCGGCGCGGACCTGATCAGCCCCATGATGGCCTGCGTGGACGGCATGGCCGTCGTCAAGGGCGAGTCCCCCTGGCGGGAGAGGACCGGGGAGAAGCTCTTCGCCGACCACTTCTCGCTCTACGATGATCCCAGCCTGCCTTGGGGAATCCGGACAACTCCCTTTGACGACGAGGGGACCCCGACCACCCGCCGGCCGGTCATCGAGAAGGGCGTTCTCCGGGGCTTCCTCCTCGACCTCCGCTCCGGGAAGGCTCTGGGTCAGGCCAGCACGGGGAACGGCTACCGCCAGGTGCCGCAGTCGCTTCCGGCACCGCGGGCGTCGAACGTCGTCGCCGAACCGGGGGCGACCCCGCTGGCCGACCTTATCGGAGGCATCAAGGAGGGCGTCTTTGTCGAGCGGCTGATGGGGGCCTGGGCCGGCAACCCCTACGCCGGGCAGGTCTCCGGCAACGTCCACATCGGGTTCAAGATAGAGAACGGGGAGATAGTGGGCCGGGTCAAGGACTGCATGGTGACGGTCAACGTCTTCGAGGCCTTCCGCGACAGTCTCCTGGCTCTCAGCCGAGAAACGCAGTCGGCCCCGCCGGCCGCGGTCCTCCCCTACATCCCCCTCGACGCCGTCAGCGTCAGCACGAAGGCTTGAGGATCCGAAGCCGGCGCCGGACTTCGTCTCCGGCGCCGGCTTCGCGTGCCCGGCTTCGTGTCCGCCGCTGGCCTCCCGGCCGGGCGGTCGTCGCCCCGGCGCCCCTTCGCCTGCCTCGGCAGGTGACGGGGCGCCGGGGGTTCAGTTACGCAGGAAGTCGAGTATCTTCATGTGCAGCTCGGCGATCTTCTCCAGCCGGAGGTTATAGTATATGTAGTTGCCCTCCTTCTCGCCGGAGATGAGGTCGGCCTCCCTCAGGAGCTTGAGGTGGCGCGAGATGGTCGGCTCTGCCAGCCCGAGCTCGACGGCCAGGCCCTGGGTGCACTGCCGGTCCTGCATCATGAGCTTCATGATCTTGAGCCGGGTCTCGTCGGCCAGGGTCTTGAGCAGACGCGAAAGGTGTTCGGGCGGGACGAGAGTGTCACGCCTGAGGTAGACCCCCGGCGGGATGGAATAGGACATCAGGAGCCGTCCCCCGGAGAGCTCGAAGATGCTCTGCGGGGCGACGAACAGCGACGGGAAGAGGACTATTTCTTCGAGGTCGGCCAGGGCTATCTCAATCGGACCGGCCACATTCTCGATGATCACGTGGTCGGCATGGGCCCGGCGGACCTTCTTGTCCCGGGTGATGAGTCCCCCGCTGATGCGGGTGAGGAAGCGGGGGAGAGATTCCTCCTCGAGTCTCTTGGCCTCGTCCTTAATCCCCTTCACCAGGAGGAGCTCGACCCAGTGGAACTCCTCCTCGAAGTGCTGGTCCCAGTAGGAAACGAGGAACCGGCAGAGCTCCCTCTGGACCTCCGCGGGAGACTCGAAGAGCCGGCTCATCTCGCTCTTGCGGCGCGGGTTGGTGATGCCGAGCCTCCGGTAGATGACCTCAGCGTTGGCCGGGTTCTCGAACACGGCCTGAATCTCCATGGGGGGGACCTGCTCGCCGAGAAGCCGGAAGACGAAGTCGACCGTGGGGAGAGAAGCGATGTGGTCCACCACCTCGCCGAAGCTCATCCGCCCGAGGTCGGGAAGGTCGAGGGCGAGGTCGAGGAGGTACAGCCACTCCCGGATGTTGTCGCCGAAGTAGCGGATCTCCCGGTAGGTTTCGGGGGAGATGTGCTCCCTGAACCGGATGACCCAGGGGAGCAGGGCGCCGTGGTGGTACTGGTCGTACAGGACCTGAAGGCTGAGGACCGCCTCGATGTAGGGGGAATACATGAACCTTACTCGGTTCTTCGGGTTCGGCTGCACGGCTATCGTCAAGCGACAGCTCACCACCAGTGAACGGGTGACCTCACCAAACGCCCGCGAGGAGGCCGGCGCGGCCGACCGGGCCTAGACGCCGCCCGAGCAGCCTAGAGGTTGCACAGGTAGTTGGGAGGCTCTTTGGTGATTTCGACGTCGTGGGGGTGGCTCTCCTTGACTCCCGCGCCGGTAATTTGGATGAACTCTGCCTTCTCCTGGAGCTCCTTGATATTCCGGGCACCGCAGTAGCCCATTCCCGCCTTCAGACCCCCGACGAGCTGATGGATGGTGTCAGCCAAGGGGCCCCTATACGGGACCCGACCTTCGACTCCTTCGGGGACGAGCTTCTCCACCCCGAGGGCGTGCTCCTGGAAGTAGCGGTCCCCGGATCCCTCCCGCATGGCCGCGACGGACCCCATGCCTCGGTAGACCTTGAAGCTCCGTCCCTGGTATATCTCCGTAGCCCCCGGGCTTTCCTCCGTCCCGGCGAGGAGCCCGCCGACCATTACCGCCTGGGCCCCGGCGGCGAGGGCCTTGGTGATGTCGCCGGAGTACCTGATACCTCCGTCGGCGACGATTCCCACCCCGAGGCGGCGGGCCTCGCGGCCCGTCTCGACAACGGCCGTCAGCTGGGGAACCCCTATCCCGGCGACGACCCGCGTCGTACAGATGGAGCCCGGGCCGACCCCCACCTTCACCACGTCGGCCCCGGCCTGGGCAAGGTCGCGGACGCCCTCGGCCGTGGCCACGTTGCCGGCCACGAGGCAGAGGTCCGGGAAACTGCGCCGGAGCTCGCGCGTCAGTTCGAGGACATTGCGGGAGTGACCGTGAGCGCTGTCGACAACTATGACGTCGACCCCGGCGGCCACCAGGGCTTCGGCCCGGGCCCGGGCCTCGGCGTTCACCCCCACGGCGGCGCCGGCGAGAAGCCGCCCCCGGGAGTCCTTGGCCGCGTTGGGGTACTTCTGCGCCTTCTCGATGTCTTTTATCGTGATGAGGCCCATCAGCCGGAACTGGGAGTCGACCAGCGGGAGCTTCTCAATCTTATGCCGGGCCAGGATTCGCTTGGCGTCTTCCAGCGTCGTCCCCACCGGGGCGGTGACGAGGTTCTCGCTGGTCATCACCTCGCTGATGGGACGCTCGAACCGCTCCTCGAAGCGGATATCGCGGTTGGTGATGATGCCCACGAGACGCCCGTCCTTGACCACGGGTACCCCTGAGATGTGGTATCGCTCCATGAGGTCCACGGCCTCGGCCACCGTGTTGTCCGGGCCGAGGAAGAAGGGGTCGACGATGACCCCGTGTTCGGAGCGCTTGACCTTGTCGACCTCCACGGTCTGCCGGTCGATAGGCATGTTCTTGTGGATGAAGCCGAGCCCGCCCAATCGGGCCATGGCGATGGCCATCCGGGCCTCGGTCACCGTGTCCATGCCCGCGCTCAGGATGGGGATGTTGAGTCGGAGCCCCCGGCCGAGTTCGGTCGAGACGTCCACGTCGCGCGGGACGACCTCGGACAGCTTCGGCACCAGAAGGACGTCATCGAAGGTAAGCCCCACCCGCCTGGGCTCTTCGGTCGGGCCGGTCCCGGTCCGACCGGTCGGGCGTTCGTCACGCCTGTCCATGGCTTCCTCCCACGGTGGCTCCGGACCCGGAGCCGCGGCCCGGGCGGGCCCGGCCTCCGTCAAGTCCGGCTATGTATTTTCGCTAGGATAACACCGGGGCCGCGGGGGGTCAAGACGGGTCGCCAGCTTTTTCGGGGATGGGCGCATGGGCCTGCGGCGGATGCGATCACCTGGACCGGACGGGACCGAAGGTGACCGGAGGGTTCACCTGAAGGTTATCCCCGCCCACGGGGAGAAGACTAGCCGGGAAGGAGGGGTCGCCGTGCCGGAGAGCGGCTACGAGAGCGTCGTTCGCGACGTCCTGGAGGGCCGGCTCGACGCCCGCCTCACCCTCGAGTGCCTCCTCCTCGTCGCCCTCGGGGTGCGCCGCCTGGCCATTGTCGCCGTCCCCGCCGAGCTTCCCGACGGCGAGGTCCTTGGGGCCGCGGTCGACTACGAATTCCGGTCGCGCCTCGCCGGAGGGGCGAGCGACCTCCGGACCCGCTTTAACGACGCGATAGAGCGCCGCCGGCTCAGCCCGGTGGCCTTCAAGACCCACCTCCTGCGTTCGAGCTTCGCCAACAACGTCCTGACGAGCGACTCCTACCGCGCCCACCGGGCGGCGGCCAGGGGGCTCGACCTCGAGACCCTCGAGTCCGAAGTCAGGCCGACCATCCGGGAGTGGTACGTCTGCCGCCGCGAGGACGAGCCGGCCGTGAAGGCCCTTCTCGCGCGTCGGCACGAGCTCCAGAAAGAGCTCCGGACGAAGTACCGGCCGGAGGACCCCGTCACCTACTACATCTACCCCGAGGAGCGCGACCCGGAGCACGTCAGCGCTCTGGGCGCGTTCCTGGGCTACCCCGGGTGCTGCGTCGCCGCGTACCGCCGCGGCCGCGAGACCGGGAGCGGCGAGACGCAGGAGATGCCCGAGGAGCGGGCCGCGCGGCAGATCCGCGAGGCTGAGGAAAGAGCCGCGGAGGGAGCGGCCGGGCCTGGCCCCCCGGGGAGGCGCGGAGGCCCGACGCCCACGGCGTACTGGCTCAAGGACTTCTTCCCCTGTCGCCCGGACTGTCCCGAGGCCGTGGCCCGGGGTGAGGCGGCCCTGGCCGCCCTGGCCGGGCTTGACGCACGGCTGGGCCTTCTCTACGAGGACCTCCTCGCCCGCAACCTCGCCCGGGTCAGGACCGGCCCCGAAAGCATCCGGGAGCACGAGAACTGGCTCACCCGCCGCTGACCCGACGGAGGCTGGACGCCTCCGGCGGGGCCCCCGCTCTCCTCGCCCTGCCCGGCCGGTAACGATGGTCAGACCCGGAGAAGACCCGGGACGACAAGCCGGGTTCCCGGGGGAAGCAGGGCTCGGAGCTCGGCCGGCGACCGCCCGACGAGATCGACGCCGCTCCGGTCGAAGGCAATGCGGGGAAGAAGGACGACCTCGCCGGCGGCCGGCCCCCGGCCGGTGGCGAGAAGGCCCGCGAGGGTCCGTTCGACGTCCGCCACGGTGAGAAGACCGGCGCAACCGATGGACCCCCCGAAGGTGGTCGAAGGGACCGGCGTCACCCGGCAGGCCGGTTGAGGTCCAAAGCCCGGCGACGCGAGGGCCAAGCCCAGGGGGCCGGCGGCCAGGGTCGAGGTGAGAATGAGGACCCGGCCGGACCCCTCGGCCGCAGCCACCCGCCGGACGGCGCCCGCGTCGGCCGGATCGACGTCGCGGTCCATCACCAGACCGGTCCGGACCGGTCTCCCCGGCCCCGCGCTCAAGACCACCAGCCCTCGGCCGGCCACCTCGAGCCGGCACCGCCCGCGACGCGCAAGAGCCTCTCGGCTCCGGCGGAAGGCGTCGACCCGGCAGACGGGAGACGTGCCCTCCACGTCTGTCAGAACGTCCCCGGCGCGTAGCCCGGCCCGGTCGGCGGGGGAGCCGGGGATCACTCCGGCTAGACGGGCCGCCAGGTCGGTGATCTCGGGGGGATCCAGAGTGAGCGGCAGTCGCGTCGACCCGCGGGCCTCCTCGACCAGGGCCGCCACCTCGGCCCGGCCCGGTAGGAGGACGGCCGTCTCCCGGGGCGTCAGCGAGGTGTGCCCGGGCACGAAGACCCGACAGGAGAGGGCGCCCCAGGCCTCGAGTCGCCTCACGGTCTCGGTGAGGTCTTTGCGACCGGCCAGGGCGGGCACGGCAACGACGCTCCCGTGGAAGGGGATTCCGGCCCGCCGGAGGAGCCCCGGGGCCCGGGCCGGGTCGGCCTCGATGCCGTGGAGCCGGCGGTAGGCCTCCGGGGAAGCGGTGTTGAGGGACAGGGTCACTTCGACCGGGCCGAGATCGGCCAGGAGACCGGCCAGGCCGGCGTCGAGAAGCAGACCGTTGGTCGTGACCTTGATCACGGCCTGAGGAACCAGGCGGCGGGCGACCCGGAGGATGGCGCCGAAGTCCGGATGGGTCAGCGGCTCTCCCTCCAAGACCCGGGAGGCCGACTCGCCGATGACCACCTCGTCGAGGTGGCTCATTCCGGCCAAGGCAGCCTCGACCTCCGCGAGGGAACGGGGCGGCAACCTGAAGACCCGGAGGCCCGGGGGATTCCAGCGATTGCTGCAGAAGACACAGGACATGTTGCAGGTCGACGTTAGGGGTAGGACGCCCGCAGCCTCCGCTTCGGCCAGGGCTCCGGCCAGGCCGCGCTTTCCGCCCCGCCTAGTGACACCTACGTCGACCACCCCACCCCACCGGCCCGGCTCCGGGGCAGGACATCCCGCCTCCGGCTCAGAATGTGCCCCGGGCGGAGCCGACCGCGCGGCGGCCGCACAGGCTCGGAGTCCTCTTCCGCCCCCGGGCGGGGTTGCCTCCAGGGAGCGTCGTCGTTTGACCATTCGAACGCGTCTCATTGTCTACGTGTCTCTCTTCCTGGCTATGGTCGGCTTCGGTATAACCGTGCCCGTCCTCCCGTTCCTTGCCCGGGAGCTCGGGGCCGGACCGATCGAGGTCTCCCTGCTGGTCAGCCTGTTCGCCCTGGCCCAGTTCGTGTCCGGGCCGGTCTGGGGGAGTCTCTCAGACCGGTTCGGCCGGAAGAAGCTCCTCGTCGCCGGGCTTCTCGGCTACTCCCTGTCCTTCTTCCTGAGCGGGTTATCGCGCACGGTAGTCGCCCTCGTCATGTCCCGAACCTTGGGGGGCCTCCTCTCGGCCTCCATCTTCCCCTCGAGCCAGGCCCTCATCGCCGACCTTACCGATTTGCGGGCCCGCGGTCCGGCCATGGCGGCGATGGGAGCCTGGATAAACCTCGGCTTTCTCTTCGGCCCCGCCCTAGGCGGCCTCCTCTCGCCCCTGGGCTACGAGTTCACCCTGTTCTCGGCCGGAGCCGTGGTGGTTGCCACCGCGGCCATAGCCGCCGCTTGTCTGCCGGACGCCGGGGCCGCCGCCCTCACCGGCCGAGCGGAAGCGGGATCCCGTGACGCCGGGCCCGGCCCGGAGCTCGTCCCGGGCCGGGCCTCCGCCTGGCCCCGTCTCTCCGATCTCATCCGGGTGGCGAGAAGCCCGATAGCCCCATATCTGTCACTGACCTTCGCCGTCAGTCTGACCGGCTCCGGCCTGACGGCCCTCCTGGTCTACTTCGTCATCGACCGCTTCGGCGGGACTCCCAGCGACGCCGGGCTGATCTTCGCCACCATCGGGCTGACGGGGGCCCTGGTGCAGGGCTTCCTCACCGGCCGGCTCATCACCGGCCTGGGCGAGCGTCGGGTGGTCCTCGCCGGCGCCCTGGCGACGACCGCAGGTCTTCTGGCCCTCGTGCCGGCCGCCTCGCTGGGGCCCGTGATCGCGGCGACGGTCCTCATCGGGCTGGGGATGAGCACGACGCGCCCCGCGCTCACCTCAGCCGTCTCCTGCCTGACCCCCCTGCCCCAGGGGCTCACGATGGGTGTCCAGTCCTCCCTTGACAGCCTGGGACGCACGACCGGCCCCGTGCTCTGCGGATGGGTCTACGGGTTCGGGCTGACCCTGCCCTTCTGGATGTCGGCCGCCACCATGGTCGTCTTCACCGCTGTCGCTGGCCGCTGGTCGGCCCCCCGGCGGGAAGTCGACGCTCCCCCCACCAGGCCGGCCCCCGGCTCGAACGGCGCTCTCCTGCGGCGGTGAGGTCCGGGCCTCGAACGGTGGCGGGGCAGGAGCCCTGATTCCGGCCGAATCTGACCACAGGGCCGGATTGCGTCTAGCAGGGGCTAAGCCAAGTTATCCACAGTATCCACAGGATAATCCACATAATCCATTGACACCGGCTTTATCCCTTGAACCCCATGCCTTGTCGGGCCGGGTGGCGAACGGTCGTTCCTTGGGAGGTGGTTCCAACATGCTTCGACCTGCGTCTTGCTTCGTCCGGCTTCCCGCCCGGTTCGGTCGTCACCGGCCCCTCCGGCCGCGGCGTCGCTCCCGGCCGCCCAGTCCAAGTGACGGGTTCACCCGGACGGGCTCGGTCCCGGCCCACCCTGCCGCCAGGAGGAAGTGTCCCAGGCCGGCGACCATAGCCGCGTTGTCGGTGCACAGCTCCGGCGGGGGAACGAGGAGCTCGACTCCCTCCCGCTCGGCCCTGGCCTCGAGGGCCCGCCTGAGCCCCCGGTTGGCGGCTACCCCGCCGACGACGGCCAGCCGGTGGTGCCCCGTTACCTCCAGAGCCCGGAAGGACTTCTCGACGAGGACGTCGACCACGGCCGCCTGGAACGAAGCGGCGAGATCAGGGAGGTTGACGGTCCGGCCGGCCGCCTCGGCCTGGCGCACGTGGTAGATGACAGCGGTCTTGAGACCGCTGAAGGAGAAGTCGAGACTGCCGGGCTGGAGGTAGGCCCGGGGCAGGGCGACGGCCCCGGGGTCGCCGGCGTCGGCCAGCCGGTCGATCACGGGTCCTCCCGGGTATCCGAGCCCGAGATGGCGGGCCACCTTATCGAAGGCCTCCCCGGCCGCGTCGTCCCGGGTCTCGCCGAGGGGCCTGAACCTCACGTGCCCGCTCAGCTCGGCCAAACTGGTGTGCCCGCCTGAGACGATGAGGACAACCATGGGCGGCTCCGGCGGCCGGAGACCTCTCCCGTCCGGCCCACCGCGGTCCGGGCCGGGTTCCAGGAACACCGCGTAAGCGTGGGCTTCGAGATGGTTGACCGCCATAAGTCGCGTCCCCCAGGCCAGGGCGAGGGACGAAGCGCCGGCGAGACCGACGACGAGCGCCCCGACCAGGCCCGGGCCGGTGGTCACGGCCACCGCGTCCAGGCCACGCGGGGCCACGTCAGCCTCACGTAGGGCCTGGTCCACAACCGGGAGGAACGCCTCGAGGTGACGTCTTGAAGCGAGCTCGGGTACCACCCCGCCGTAGCGGCGGTGCAGGGCGACCTGAGAGGCGATGACGTTGGAGAGCACGTGCCTCCCGTCGCGGACGACGGCGGCCGCGGTTTCGTCGCAAGAGGTCTCGAGGCCGAGGACGAGGCTCAAGGCCCGCCGCCGGCCGGGGACAGGCCGGTTTCCCGCGGAGAGAGGTCCTTCCACATGACGATGGCATCCTCGCGGGTGTCGCTGTAGTAGTTCCGCCTGATGCCGGTGCTCCGGTAGCCCAGGCCTTCGTAGAGGCGCCGGGCCTCGGCGTTGGAGACCCGGACCTCGAGGGTCATCCGGGAGGCCCCGAGCTCGCGGGCTCGCGCCTCGAGGGCGGCCATCGTCAGGCGCCCGACCCCGTGTCCCCGGTACTCCGGCCGGACGGCGATGTTCGTGACGTGGGCCTCGTCCAGGACGACCCACATTCCTCCGTAGGAGACGACGACCCCGTCGAGCCGGCCGACGATGTAGCACGCGTAGTCGTTGACGATAAGCTCCCGGTGGTAGGCCTCCCGCGACCACGGGGTCGGGAAGGAGATGCGCTCGATGGCCAGGACCTCATCCAGATCCCGGACGCGCATAGGCTCGAACTTGACGCGCTCGAGGAACGCCGACTCTCCCGGGGCGCTTTCGCACTCGCTCAAGGGTCCGTCACCCCCCGGCCGGCCGCCGCTTCGGCTCCGAGATTCCCGGCTCTCTAAGGTAGAGAGGTTGCAGGGTGAAGGGGTCTTCTCCTGCCCGCCCGTGAAGGAAACGGTCGCGGGCCAGAAGGACCAGGTCGACGGCTGACGGGTGCTCGGGGCCGGGTTCGAGGAGCGCGAGGTCCCTCGTGGCGAGGGCCGCGGCGAGTTCGGCCCGGTAGACGACGGCGCCGCTCCCGGCGGGAGCCACGGCGGCGGGCCCGTCCCGCGCTGCGGCCCGGAGCGCGCCGGCCAAGGCCCCGGCCACTTCCTCCACCGGTCCGGCGGCGTAGCGGGTGGCGGTGGCGGCCGCGACCGGCGGCGGGCTGAGGGGCAAGGGGTCGGGCGTCCCGAGGTAGACCGCCCCGTAGACCTCCCCGCGCCTGGCGTCGATGAGAGCCACCGCCGCTTCCGAGCGTCGGAGGGCGCTCCGGGCGAGAAGGTCGAGGGTGGAGACCCCGACCAGAGGCCGCCCGAGGGCGTAGGCCAGGGCCTTCGCCGAGGCCAGGCCGATCTTTACGCCGGTGAAGGACCCCGGACCGGTGGCCGCCGCGATGAGCTGGAGGTCCCCGGGGTTCATCCCGGCCGTCCTGAGCAAGTCCCGGAGGCTGTCAGTCAGATTCTCGGCCAGGAGCTCGCCCTCCGCGGGGCTCCAGAAGAGCTCGTGAACCGCGTCGCCGGCCATCACCGCCAGGCTCCGGGCCAGAGTGGACGTGTCCAGGCCCAGGACCCGGTTGGGATAGCTCTGGCCGGAAGGAAGATCGAGAGCGCGGTACAGGTCCTCGTGTCGGTCTTCGGGCGCCCGAGCCCGCCGGGGGGGCGGGTCCTCGCGGTCGGCGGGAGGTCTGAGACCGGTGACGGAGATGAGCCGGGTTCCGGCGTCCGCAGCGCTGGGGACGGTTATCTTCACCTCGTAGCGGTGAGCGGGAAGAAATGGGTCCGCTTTTTCGGCCCACTCCACAATGGCCACGGCCGGCCCGAAGAAGAGGTCGCGCCAGTCCAGGTCGGCGACCTCCTCCGGTCCCAGGCGGTAGAGGTCGACATGGCGCACCGGCAGGCGACCCCGGTACTCGCGGACAAGGGTGAAGGTGGGGCTGCCGATCTGGTCCTCGACCCCGAGACCCCGCGCGAGACCCCGGGCGAATACCGTCTTTCCCGCTCCGAGGGGTCCGCTCAAGGCGACGACGTCGCCCGGCCCGATACGCGCACCAAGGGACTCGCCGAGGGCCTCCGTCTCAGCCTCGCAGTGGGTCAGGACCGTCAGGGGCAACCTGATCGGCGGGGACGGCCCGCCTCTGGCCGGGGACAACGTCGAGGGCACCTCCGCGTTGGAGTGCGTTCCGGCGTGGACTACGTGCTAGCGTGGCCCTGTCCGGCGGGAACAATTCGCAGGTTGGATGAGGTTCCCTTCCTCAGCCGGGCCGGCTACCGCGCAGGGTCGAGCCGCCTGTCGCGCAGGGTCTCCCACTCCGCCCTCACGGCCTTCATGTCCTGCCAGACGTCCCGCTTCTTCGACGGGTCGCGGAGCAGGGCCGCCGGATGGAAAGTCGGCATGACCTTGGCCCTCCCGAACATGTACCAGCGCCCGCGGTCACGGGTGATACGGAGGTCCCTCCCAAGCAGGGACTGGGCGGCTGAGGCCCCGAGACAGACGATGATGGCCGGGTCGATGAGGGCCAGCCGCCGGTCGAGCCAGACGCGACAGGCAGCGACCTCGTCGGGGAAAGGCGGCCGGTTGTCCGGGGGCCGGCAGAGGACCGTGTTTGTGATATAGACCTCCTCTCGCCGGAAACCGACGGCGAGAAGTATCTTGTCGAGAAGCTGTCCCGCAGGACCGACGAAAGGACGACCCAGCTCGTCTTCGACCGCGCCGGGACCCTCGCCGAGAAAGAGGATGTCAGCCCGGGGGTCTCCCTCGCCGAAGACCACTCCGCGGCACCCGAGGCGGAGGCCGCAGCGCCGGCACTGCCGGGCCAGTCCGGCCAGGTCCTCGAGAGAGCCGACCCCGCCTCCCGGGTCCGGCGGGTCGGTCCCGCCGTCAGGGGCGCCCGTCCCCTCCCGGCGTTCCCACTGCAGGCCGGGCGTCTGG
Source organism: Symbiobacterium sp. (assembly GCA_020725405.1). Classification (GTDB taxonomy): domain Bacteria; phylum Bacillota; class Sulfobacillia; order UBA995; family UBA9673; genus DYFB01. Next base: position 27,279 of record DYFB01000039.1, read on the forward strand.
GTGACCCCTGACACGGCCTGTCCGTCCTCGGCGCCAGCCGCGGCGGTCCCTGCCTTGTCCCCGGCGTCCGGGGCGGTCTCAAAGAGGGATAGCTGCTCCGTCCGGTCCATCCGGCCGGTCACAGGCCTCAGCCCTAGCCCTCGATGATCTCCACGTTCGCCCGCGGGACCGTGACCGTCTCGCCCGAGGCGAGCCTGGCCTTGAGGATGCGGACCCTGGCCTCGGTCTCGATCACGGTGAGCTCCAGCGGAAGCTCGGTCACCGTCCCGAGCTGCCCGAAATACGGCTCCCGGATGAGGCGGATGGGGGTTCCCGGCACTAGCCCCTGCACGGCCTCTTCCTTGTCTGCCGGGCGGGTCGACCGGTAGCCGGAGACGATGATCTCCGGCCGCATGACCCCGGCGCGGATCTGCGTCGCGCCGGTCACCGAGGCCTCGTAGCCGTCAAGACTCTTGAGGATTTCAAAGGTCTTGTCGGCCATGCGCATCGGCCCGAAACCCTCGGTAACGATAAGAGTCGTGGGGACGTCCTCATGACCGGTGATGGCGACCCCGATATCGTAGCCGAGGTACTCGACAAGGTCGGTATCGATGATCCCCCCGGCCACGAGAGCCTTCACCCCGCTCGCCGCCGCCTTGGCGATGGCTTCACCGGTGAGGAGCGAACCGCCGACAACGATGGCCCCGCGACACTCGCCGTCGATGTCCGCCGCCGTGAGAGGCTTCTCCGGACCCTTCGCCCGAACCCGGATGGGACCGAAGGTTTCGCCCCCCACGCCGAAGATGCCCTGGATGTAAGCCCCGGTCGTCTCGATGACGACGCCCTCACGCGGTAGGATTTCGACGACCTTGCCGCTGATATAGGCGGTCATCTCCAGGGGTATGGGGGGTTCCCTCAGGGTGACCTGGCCGGAGATGTCCGATATGCGCTCGATGGTCCCGTCGCAGGGGGCCTTGACCTGTCTCCTCAGGAGCCCGAAGAAGCTGGCCGACCGGGCGATGACCTCTCCTTCGCTGACCCAGTCACCTTCCTTCTTGAGCATGGCCTCCGGCACCTCGGCCGGGATAAGGGAGAGGCTGTTGGCCACGTTCAGGGTCTGGGGGTCGCCTGGAAGCTCGGTGCGGGCGACGACCGTGTCCGGCTTGACTTCGTCGCCGAGCTTGACCAGAACGTCCCCGAGGATGGGCAGCCGGCGCTGCCTTCTCAGAACCTCTCGATCGGTGACCTTGAGACCCGGCGTGTAGGCGTGAGCCATCTGGTCTCCTCCCCCTATCTCGCTACGAGTCGGTTCAGGGGCTCCTCCGGATAGACATCCAGAGCCCGGAACCACTCGATGAGCTTCTTGGCCCGTTCGTCCGGCTGGTCGCTGAGAACGAGCGGGCGACCGCGTCCGTCGAGGATGAGCCCGCATGTCCCGCCCTCCACGTTCGTCTCGAGGCGGTGCCCGGGTCCGGCCCCGACATCGTAGCCGCGGGCCGGCTGCACGGTTATGGTCACCGTCTCGTTCTCAGGCAGGCTGATGCGCTTCATCTCCCCGTAGTTGACGGCCTCGTCGAACGAGCCGCCGCCGGGCAGGGTGCCCTTCACCCTGACGACCTCTGTCGCGGTCCGACCCGAAGCCGGACCCACGGGGGCAATGGCTGTGCCCAGGCGGATGAGGCAGTCGCGCTCGAAGACCTGAGCCGAGGCCTCGGGGTGGACAGTAGCCAAGACACCGAGCTGCGGCATCATGAAGATGCTGTCCACCGCAAGCCTGGTCACACCCTCAACCTGGAACCCGTCGATGAGCATGAGCGCGGCCTGGACCCGGCGCGGGGCGTGGGAAAGGACCCCGCCGCTCCCGATAAGTAGGCCGAGGTTCATCATATCGATCAGGCTCGACGCCCCGACGTGCCGCTGCTCCATGAACCGGTCGAAGGTGCCGCCGCGCGCGACGCCCTTGAGGCCGGTGGCCAATGTCTTGTGGTGTTCGAAGGCCAGGGAGAGAGCCTCGCGGGAGATGGCCTGCTCGATAAGAAGCTCCTCCAGAGTCTGGGGGATGGTCGTGGGGCGGATCATCTTGTTCCGGATGCGGTTCCGCAGGTCGCCCTCGTCGATGGCGAACGGGAGCCAGCGCTTGATGCGCTCGAGCCCCGCCTCGAGGAGAACGTTGCAGATGCTGTAGCTCATCCCGAGGTTGGCGCTGACGGTCCGGTTGAAGGTCTCCGCGAAGTAGGAGAAGACGTCTGTCGTGGCTCCGCCGATGTCCACCCCGATGACGGTGATGCCCCGCTCCTTGCCGACCGTCTCGACGAGGCTGCCGACGGCCGCTGGCGTAGGCATGATGGGGACCGGGGTCCACTTCATGAGCTTGTCGTACCCGGGCGCCTGGGCCATGACGTGCTCCATGAAAAGATTGTGGATTTCCTCACGGGCCGGGCCGAGCACCTCGACTTCGAGGACCGGCCTCAGGTTGGAGACGACCCGGAGGTCCATGGCCTCGCCGAGCGTCTCGGCGATGTGGGAGGTGGCATCCTTGTTCCCCGCGTAAATGATAGGCAGCTTGAAGCCTATGCCCAGCCTGGGCTTGGGCTCGGCGGCCGCGATAAGCTCGGCGATCTCGACAACGTGCTTCTTCGTCCCACCGTCGATGCCACCGGAGAGCAGTATCATGTCCGGGCGAAGGTGACGGATGCGCTGGATCTTATGGTGCGGCTTACGGCCGTCGTTCACGGCGATGACGTCCATGACGATGGCCCCGGCACCAAGGGCGGCGCGTTCGGCGCTCTCGGCCGTCATGGTCTTGACGACGCCGGCGACCATCATCTGGAGCCCGCCGCCTGCACTGGACGTGGAGAGATAGACGTCCACGCCCGCCTCGCCCTTCTGCGGGGTGATGACCCCGTTCTCACTCAGGAGCTTCCTGCCGGTAAGCTCCTCGATCTCCCTGATGGCGTTGCGGGCGCCCATGGTCACGTCCTCGAAGGGCTTCTCGACCGTGGTCGGGGCCTCGCCCCGGACCACCAACCGGTAGGCTCCGTCGCGCTTCTCGATGAGGATGGCCTTCGTCGTGGTGCTCCCGCAGTCGGTCGCCAGGATGGAATCGATCCGCCTACCGAGCTCGAACTTGGCCCGAGCCATCTGCTTCCCCCTCTCGGTTTCTCCCCTTAGACCGGGCGCTGAGCCGGGACCGGCGCGGGCGCCCGCCGCCCCGCTCCGCGGCGGGGTTTGGGTCAGGTTATCTCTCGTTTGGCTCCCCGCCGGAACCGCGGTCAGAGCCTGCCGTGCTCTCCGGACCGGCGGAACCCCGGTCAGCGGTGGCCGCTCCTTCCGGGCCGCCGGGGGCTTCCCCGCCTCCGGCGCCCGCATCCGGGCCGGGTTCGGGGTCGAGCCCCAAGGCCCGGCGCTTCCGGGCCAGAGCCCGTGCCCTCCGCTCCTGTCGGAGGGCCCTCTCCTGCCTGACGCGCTCCTCCTCCAGCTCCTGAAGGCGCTCAACCAGAATCATGACCGCGTCCTTGTCCTGGAGAATCTGGCCGTAGTGGTCGACCATGGGGAAGAGGACTCCGAGCCCGGGAGAGAGCACATGCAGGGTGTTGCCGGCGATGCGACCGAGGTGCTTGTGCCCCTCGAGGAAGAGCATGGCCGGTGTCGCCATCCCTAGCTTGAAAATCCTCTGGGCCACGCTCTCGATAATCTGGTCCCGCTGCTCGGGGGTCATGTCGAACAGCGGAGGCATACCCTCGTGCATCGCTTCTCACCTCGCACTCGAATTCGGTCCCGCCGGCCCGGTCTCCTCTTGTCCCGCCCGTCCGGTCTCCTCTTGTCCGGACCGCCCCGTCGCCGTCTGTCCGGCCGGCGCGCCGCGAGCCTCCAGAACCTCTATGCGCCTGATGAAGCGCTCGAGATTCCGGCGGTTCTCGAGGAGGGAGGCCGCGTTCGCCACTCGCTGCTCGCCCAGGATAAAGCCGAAGTGAGGAGTTAGGAAGTGAAGACCCTGAGCGAACAGGTAGGACAGCGGCTTCGCGCTCTCGGCCATGAAGATTCCCGCCGTGCCGAAACCCTGTCGGGACACCATTTCAGCGAAGGAGTCGATAATGTCCTCCTCTTTCTCCCGCCGGTCCGTCTCGCTGGAGTCCTGAAGGGAGCCGGCTCTCTCCAGGAGAATCCCGAGGGCCCGCCACAGGCCCCTAGCGGACCGCAATCCGGCACGCTCCCCGAGGAGTCCGCCAGTGCCGCCGGACCCAACTGCGCCCAAGCGATCGCGGGCGGCGTGTTTCCGCACATGGCTTTCCCCGCTGCCGCTGTCCGTCAACCCTCCGCACCTCCCGGAAGCTGAACTCCTTCCCGGGAAGGGTGCGCAGACGGCCTTCCGCTTATTAGGGAGCCGGCGCTCGACGGAGTCGTCAGGCGCGGCCGCGGACCCGCCCGCCCTCAGAGAAGCTCAATGTTCGCCCTCGGCACAAGCACCCTGGCCCCGTCCTGCAGCTCGACCACGGCCACCGGCACCTTGGCCTCGGACTCGATAACCTCGGGCTGGCGAGGGAGCTCGACGACCGTCCCCTTGGCGCCGAAGTAGGGCTCGTTGATGATTCTGACCGGCAGACCCGGCTCGAGGTCCTCCCCGACCTCCCGCTCGACGGCGAACTCCCCGCTGTAGTCGGGAAACGGGATGATGACTTCGGGCCTGATGGCCCCGGCCCGGATCTGGGTCGCCCCGTTGATGCAGGCGAGCCGCCCCTGGACGGCCTTGAGGGTATAGAAGACGTCGGCCCGCATCTCCAGGCGGCCGAAGCCCTCCATGAGAATGAGGGTCATGTCGATGTCTTCCTGGCCGGTAATGCCCACACCGAGCTTCACGCCGAGGGACTGGACGACATTGAGGTAGCTGGCGGTGCCGGTGATGACTCCGCGGGCTCCCACGTCGATAGCCTTCTTAAGGGCCTGGTTGGTGGCCATGGCCCCGCCGACGACGATCTTGCCCTCGCACTCCGGGGTGATCCGGTCCTCGGTGAGATCGTCGCCGGGGCCGTCGACCACGATCAGAAGCTCCCCGTGCCGCTCCTTGCCGACACCGAATATGCCGGTGAGTCGGATTCCCGGGGTCTCGACGACCGCACCGCGCTGCGGGATGACCGACGCGACCCGGCCCTGGAGGTAGGCGTCGACAACAACTTCCTTAAAGGGGCGGGCGATGGTTACAAAGCCGGTCTGATAGTTGACGTTGGTCACGACCCCCGAAACCGGAGCCTTGGCGGTGCGGGTATAGTAGGCGGCCATGTCGCCCTTCTTGGCGATGATCTCGCCCCTCTTCACCTCGTCCCCGACCTTGGCCAGCATGAAACGCTCGAGGTCTCTCGGCCGGCAGCCGAGGTCGAAGGCGACGTCGAAGTCCACCGGCGGCTCCTCTTTCCCGAAGAGCTCGCGGATAACGACCCGGCCCGACCGGTCGGAGATGTCCTCGATGACCCCGTCGGTCGGACACTCGAGCTCCTTCGCCCCGTAGATACCACCGGCCTTCCCCCGGGCGATAACCTCCTTGACCTTGACGCTGTCGCCGACCTTCTTGAGCATGCAGCTCGACAGCTCGGAGTCGGGGACGCCGAGAAGCCGCGCGACAGGAACAACCCACGGGATGCCGGGCCGGAGGCTGATCTTGGCCACGTGGGAGGTCGGGCTGACCTCCTGTCCCGGCTCGACCAGGACCTCCCCCGGGAGCGGCAGGAGACGCGATTTCTTGATCAGCGAGATGTGGGTCTTAACGACGGAATCGAGCGAGTAGTCCATCCCGCTTCCCTCCTTTCTCCTGGCGGGCCGAGGCGCCCTGGGCGCCGGCGATGGGGCTCTCCTCCTGGTACCTCCGGACGACCTCGATGGGGTAGGCGTCCATTGCCTCGATCCAGGCCGTGAGCTTCTCGACCCGCTTGCGGTCGTCGGTCGGCAGGGCCAGCGGCCGGCCGCGGCAGTCGAGGATGAGCCCGACCTGACCACCCTGGACCTCGGCGGTGACCTTCTTCCCGCGGCCTTCGCCCAGGTCGAGACCTGAAAGAGGCTCGGCTTCGACCGTAGCCCTCTCTCCGACCCCGAGGGGCACCCGCCTGATGTCTCCGAAGGCGACGGTCTCCTCGACGACACTGCCGTCGGGCATGGTCACCTTGACCTTCAGGGCCGGGCGGCCCTCGCGTCCCGGACCGCTCGGAGCGACACACGTCCCGAGACGGACCAGGCAGTCCTTGTCGAAGACCTCGGCCGCTATCTCGGGATGGGTACTTGCCAGAACGCCGAGATGGGGCATCATGAAGATGCTGTCGACGGCGAGCTGACAGAAGGCCTCGGGCTGGAAGGCATCAAGGAGCATCAGCGCCGCCTGGTTCCGGCGCGGGGCGTGGGAGAGGACCCCGCCGCTGCCGACCAGGATGTCGAGCTTCTTGAGGTCGATGATCTCCGTCCCGTAGGAAGACTTCATGACATCCTTCCGACTCCGCCAAACGACGGACACCTCCTCCTGCTCGACCTTGCGGGCGAGCTGGCGGTGGTGCTCGAAGGACAGGCGGAGAGCCTCCCGGGCCAGAGCCTGCTCGAGGATGAGGTTGGCCAGGGTCTGGGGGATGGTCGTCGGCCGGACCATCTTGTTGGAAAGCCAGTCCGAGAGACCCTCCTGGTCGATCTCGAAGGGGACCCAGCGCCGGATGTTCTCATAGCCGGCCTGCTCGTAGACGTTGCAGATGCTATAGCTCATCCCGAGGTTGGCGCTGACGGTCCGGGTGAAAGTCCCGGAAAACTCGGAGAAGACGTCGGTCGTCGCTCCCCCGATGTCGACCCCGATGATGGAGGCGTTGTACTCCCGGGCCATGACCTGGATGATGTGGCCCACCGCGCCCGGGGTTGGCATGATGGTCGTGTCGACCCACTTCATTAGCTCCCCGTAGCCGGGGGCCTGGGCCATGACGTGGTTCATGAAAAGGTCGTGGATGGCCTCCCGCGCCGGGCCCAGGTTCTCGACGTCCGACCTGGGGCGGACGTTCTCAACCACGTGCACGTCCATGGTCGCGGCGCAGACCGAGTCGACGATGTCGGCGGCGTCCTTGTTCCCGGCGTAGACCAGCGGCAGCTTATAGGTGGCCCCGAAACGCGGCTGGGGGTTGGCCTGGACGATGGTCTCGGCCATCGCGGCGAGGTAGGATACCGAGCCCCCGTCCACTCCGCCCGACATCAGGATGATGTCCGGCCGGAGCTGGGTGATGCGGGTTATCTGTTCGGAGGTCGAGCGCCCGTCGTCGACGGCGATGACGTCCAGGACGACCGCCCCGGCGCCGAGCGCCGCCCGGTGGGCGCTATCGGCGCTTATGTGGGTGACCAGACCGGCGACCATCATCTGCAAGCCGCCGCCGGCGCTGGAGGTTGACACGTAGTAATCGACGCCGCGGTCGCCTTTCCTCGGTCGGATCAAACGGCCCTGGTCGTCAAGAATTGAGCGCTGGATGAGCTCCTCCACCCGCTTGATGGATTTCCTCACGCCGATCATGACGTTCTCCCAGGGCGCTTCGACCGTGGTGGGCATCTCGCCGCGGGTGACGAGCCGGTACTCGTCGCCGCGTTTCTCAATCAGAATGGCCTTCGTGGTCGTGCTGCCTACGTCCGTGGCCAGGATGGATTCAGGTTGACTGGCGGCCACATGGTCCCCTCCTCTACTCTGAAGTCGCACCCCTCCGCTGCGTCCCGGCCTCGCCGGACTCTCCGCAGCGGACCCTCGCGTACAGCGAGCTTATGCGAACATAATCCGGTTTCGCCTGATGAACCACGCCGCGGAAGGGAGGGCCGCGGGCGCCTTTCGGGAGGCGAAGGGTTTCGGTGAAAGCCCCGTGGGGGGGGCCCCTCCTCGGGGGACAGGCCCACCCCCACGGATGCACGCCTAGCTCCTAGCCGCACTACAGGCTAGGGGGTCACTCCCAGCCAGTCCACGATGATGGTGTTGGCGCGCGAGAGGAACAGGTTCCACCTGTATAGGACCGTGTTCCCGAACGCGGAGCCGAGAGCGATCATGATGTACCATTTGCCCACCTCGGCGATGCCTCCGACGACCGGGTTCTCCTTCGCTATCGTGAAGAAGAAGTAGGTCAGGGTCGCGAGGATACCGATGACTATGAGGACGTTCTCCACCGAATTCAGGGCGATGAACGAGGTCCTCACCTGCGTCAGCCAGACGGCCGGGGCGAAGCCGAGAACGTACCCGGTGCCGAAGCCTACCCAGAACGACATCGGGTACCGGGCCAGCCAGGCCAGCGACGGCACGTACCGGAAGAAGATCATGAGACCGAGGATGATGGCCAGGATGTAGTGCCATTCCCCGTTCTGCATGACGTTGTCCTTCACGAACACGACGATGTAGTTGTGGAAGTAGAACACGAACCAGTAGGCCGTCGCGAGCCCGAGGTACGTCGTCTCGGCGAACCGCCAGATGGGGTTATCCTTGTAGAGATAGGTGTAGACTGCCAGGATGCAGATGGCCTGCGCCCATATCCCTGGGTTGGTCGAGAGGTTCATCCGGTTTTCACCTCCTCGTCAGTCTCGTAGAGACCGCCTGCCATGAAGGGCGCCCTGCCCGAAGGCGGAGGCACCGTTACTTCTTCTTCGTCGTCAGATAGCCGATGTTGCCGAGGACGATGAACAGCGTGATCAGCAGGGCGATGGAGGACATGGTGTCCTGGGCCTTGATGGCCTTGCCCGGCCGACCGACGAGCAGCTCATACTCGGCGCATCCGCGGCTGCCGGCGATCATGCCCTTGTACTGGCCGGAGGCCACGTAGGGCATGTTCTCCGGAACGGACATCTGGATCTCACCGACGATGAGCGGGATGTTCTCCGGCTCGTTGACGTAGGTGAGCCAGGTCGGAGCACCCGGCGTCCCGCAGTCGAGAACGAGGCACGCGTTCACGAACTCCGCGGTGATCTTCGGGACGCGGTTCATGATCGGGAACGACGCGATGGGACGGTTGGTGTAGTCGGTCAGAGCGGCACCCCACAGGTCGGTGACGGCCGCCTGCAGGAAGACGCTCCCGCCGGGCTTGGAGCCGAGGTTGATCCAGTCCTCACCGTAGACCAGCCCGAACTCCTTCGCTATCTCCTCGGCGATGGGATGGACCAGCTGCGGGCCCTGCACCCAGCTCGTGTTCACGACGACGATCTTGTACCCGCGCTTGGCCGCGTGGTAGAAGAACACCGTGAACATCGGGTGGAGCTCACCCATGGCCCCCGCGTCGTACATCGGGGAGATGATGACCAGCGACCCGTCCGGAAGGTTCTCAACGGCGGCGTAGGTCTGCCTGGCGAGGTCGGAGATCTTGACCGGGAGACCTATCGGGTAGAGCATCGTGAAGACCACGACGCAGACACCGATGATGTAGATTATCCGGCGGTCGATCTTCATCAGCTTCTCCACTTAAAGGCACCTCCTTCCGGAGATGGACTTTCCAATCGTATCGCAGTAGACCGTCATGAGCAGCCTTACCCCTTACTGAGTCCCGGTGCCGCCGAGATGAGCGCGCTCCAGACCCAGCATGATGCGCAGCGCCGTGGCAAAGGCACCGATGGAGGCGCCGAGCAGGATGCCGCGCATACCGGCCATGTTCGGCACGGCCATGATCTTATTGACCCAGTACGACCACTGGCCCCAGATGGCGTCGCCGATCGGGGCCCGCCCGAGCATGACGAAGACGGCGAAGATCATCAAGACGGTCGCTTCCTTCGTCCGGATGCGGAACGCCCGGTAGGCGGCGGACGAGATGAAGAACGCGACCAACGAGAAGACGGCCGAGCTCAACGCCGCCTGGATGTTCTGGTATATCCAGTTGAACTGGGTCCCCGTGTGCGACTGGATGAGGCCAAGCACGGCGTAGCCGTACATGACGATCATCAGCCAGACGCTGAAGATCCAGCCTTCCCTCTTCCGCTGGATGGCTTTCCAGTGGATGGCCGTCAGGTTCACGAACCCGAGAGCGAGGGCGATGCAGATGCTGATCAGGAACCACCCGTCAAGGGCGTCCTTGATCCCGAGCTGCTTCCCCAGGTGGAAGTGGGCCGAGAACACGACGATGAGCGAGGAAAGGACGGTTACTATCATCGGACCTTCTTTACGCATGTAGACACCCCCTCACTGCTCAGAGTGCCCTTCCGTCGAGAGACTTCCGGCCGTCCGGCTCACAGACACTCCGACCAAGGCCTCCCACCGCCTAGAGCTGCAGGAGGTCCTTGAGCCAGGTGTTGTCCGGAGCGACGGTGGCCATAACCGAACCGACCAGGATGATCAGCCAAACGAGCATCTTCAGCCAGTCCTGGCCAACAACCGTCCCGTAGAGCACCGGCTCCTTGGACAGGTACGCGCTGGCGGCGTAGATCTCCTCACCGATCAGAGCGTAGTCGCAGGCGGCGACGAAGAACGGGAGCTGGTGGGTGTTGGCCGTCCCGCCGATCTGGATCATGCCCTGGAAGGATCCGGTCTCGGCCAGGATCATCGACTCGGCGTAGAACGAGCCGACCATGATGTTGGCGGCCGGACGCTCACGCTCGAAGATGCCGATGACCGAGCTCGTGAAAGCGAACTGCTCGGCCGAAAGGAAGCGGACGTCGTCCGGGTTGAAGGCGTCCGGACGGCCCTCCTCCAGGTAGGCCTGGCGGGTGATCTCCTCGATGACCGCGTACGGAAGCGGGTCGCACGTCAGAGCGAGGAACCTGGTGTCGTAACGCGCGCACTGCTTCGCGACATGGCTGATCATGCCGAGAGCGGCCAGGGTCTGCGGCTCGTCGATGCTCTGGATGCCCGGGATGAAGTCAACCGGGCGCCCCATCTCCGTGGCGCGACCGATGGCCTCGTCGACGGCCTCCAGCCCGGCGATCTTCTTGATCTCCGGGATCTTCCGGCCCGTGCGGGCGCGGCTGATAAGAACCCAGATGAAGATGCCGAGAAGAAGAACGACCACGAAGTCAGCGACCTGACCCTGCGCGAGAACCCCGAGTACGGGCTTGGCCTCTTGCGCTAGCAACATGGATTATCTCACCTCCTGGACCTAGGATTGGCTATCGCCTCACTCGCCGGGAGCCGGAAGGGAGTACTCCCGCCGAGGTCTGGCCTCCAGTTGGGGCGCGGCGCGCCAGGAAATCTGACAATTCAACGCGCTACATTCGCTAAGACCGCACTCAATCCTTCTCGGGAACCTAGTTTTTTGAAGGCGGCCCAGCCTCGTCACGGTCTCCGGCCTTCTCCTGGCCCAGGTAGCGGCGGACCAGTCCAAGGACTTCGTCGCGGTTGGCCGGGCTGAAATAGAGGGTCAGCCCCTTCAGGTAGCGGTTGCGGAGGTCGGTCGGGCGCAGGCGAAGGAAGACGCCGTCGTCGAAGACGCGGTACTCGTCGAAGTCCCGCCACCTGTGGCCGTCCTCGGAGAAGAAAATCCTCTGATAGACCCTCTTGTTGGTCAGGCGGAAGCGCACCGGAAAGTAGAGGGGCCCGAGGGCTCCGCCCATCATGACCAGCGCGATGAGGAGGAAGCCCGGCTGAGAGGGAAAGGCGATCCAGACCAGGGCCAGGATGAGGAGGGTCGCCAGAATGCCGACGGCGAAGGTCTTCGGCCGTCGGCTCCGGAGCGAGGAGGTCCAGGTGAGGAGAGTAGTCTCCGGGGCCCGCACATCGGATTCAGGCGCAGCCTGGGCCTCAGCTTGCCGTCCGCGCTGACGCTGGTTCACGGCTGTCCTCCCGTTGGTCGTAGCTGTCGAGCGGTCTTCGCCCCGCCCGACGGTCGCCGGCCGGGCGGGGGCTTGTCACAGGTCTTCCCAAAGTGAACGAGTATTTCGCCCCGCCCGATTTATTCCCTCCCGGAGGGGGCGACGGCTTCCCTGAGGCCCAAGAGAAGGGCCAGGTTGGCCCGCGGGTCGAGTCGTGGGGCTATCTCTCCGTCGTTGGCGGTGAGGAGAGTGGTCACTCCCGGACCGTGTCCAGCGATCATGGAATCGCTGTGGACGACCACGCCGATGATGACGGCCCCTCGGCGGTAGCGCCACCCGAAGAAGGCCGACGCGTCGCGGATGGCCACAATGTCGCCGAAGCGGAGCTTGTCCAGCCCGTGCTCGGCGAGAGCCGCCGGCTCCTGGGTGGTTATGTCATAGTCGCCGCTGTGGGCCGTCGAAGCGCCAAGCCCCGAACCCATCAGCACCGCCGGCACCTCGGCGGCGACGGGAACGGACAGCCGCTTGCCCTGCGGGCCGGTCTCGACGGCCAGGCCCATTCGCTCGAGAAGGTCGGGGTCGAGGTTCATGACCTTCACCGAGGGGAACCCCTCTATCTCGAGGCCCTGCCCGAAGGCCCGGACCATGATCTTGTCGCCGATGACGAGTTTCTCCAGGTCCTCCGGCGGGAAGTCCAGGATGACGTGCTCGATTCCCCCGTGCTTCCCGGTAACGATCCCGGTAAGTCCCTTGGCCCTGTCCGACCCCACTACCATGGCCCGGTTCCCGACACAGGCGAGGGTGTTCAGGGCCATGTTGACCTTCTCGTCCTTGTCCTTGACGCTCACACCCGGCTCGACATGGTCGCCCGCCCAGCCGTAGACCGGGTCACCCACCCTGACGTTGTAGACTATCCCTCCCGTGGCCGGGCCCACCCGGGCCACGCCGTCATGACCGACGCGGTACGAGGTGCGCATGATAGGGGCGCACACCTCACCCATCACCGATATGGCCACGAGCCGGTCCCGGTTCGTCCTGATCGGCAAGAGCCCATCATCCTCTCATCTGTGGTGTTTACGGAACCCGTGTCGTTCAGGTAATCCGTGTCGTTTATCTAATCCGCGTCGCTCCGCCCCCGCGGGCCGGCCCCAACGAGGGGGACCTTCACCCGTCGCCGGGGGCTTCCCCGTAGATCACCCCCTCGGGGGTGACGATAAGGTCGGCCCCTCGGGCGTCCGGCCCGGCCCGCCGGGCCATAGCCGAACGAAGGGACTCGTCGCACGGCACGAAGACGAAGGAGAAGCCGTCGGCACTGAAGGAGACGACGTGGTAGACGTCGACCCCCTCGCCCGTCCGGCCGTAGTACAGGACGCTCCCCGGGTAGAGGTAGGGCAGGTAGGGGTGGGCCGTGAACGGGGAGATGACCGCCACGAACCTGAGGTCCCAGGTCCGGCGGACCCAGATGTCCATGGTCTCGGGCGAGACACCCGTCCTGTCGTAGAGAGAGGACCAGTGGACGGTCCCCTCCCGGTCCAGGGATGGGTAGGTCCCGGTCTGGGTGCGGTACTCGAGGAAGAGCCGCCGGAGCTCGAACCCGAGCTCCTCGATGGCCAGGGCCCAGTGGTCGGCGGCCGCCTGCTCGAGAACCGGGGCGAGCTCGGCCAGTCCGGGAGTCGACACGTCGCGCCCTTCAAGAAGAAGCCCCGCGTGTCCCAGGAGGACCCGGGCTCTCTCGCTCCCGGGCGCGACGATGACCGTGACCCGGTCGGGCTTGGCGTACTCCAGGTAGACGAAGTCGTCCCCCGCGGTGAGCGGCCATCCGCCGCGCACGGCTTCGACCACCCAGCGCAGCATGGTCCTCCGCGGCAGGAACTCGGGGCGCGGGACTCCGGGAGTGGCGTCGCAGGTGAACTCCATGACCTCGGGTCCGAAGAAGCCGGGCGTCCCGGGTCCGTAGCCGAGCGCCTCCCAGTCCAGGCGTCCGCTCCGCGCCGGGTAGGAGCCGGTCCGGTCCCGATGCTCCTCGAGGACGGCGGCGAGGGCCGGCAGGGCGGCCCGCAGCTCCGTCGCCGCCTCGACCAGCCGGGCGGCCTCGGCCTCGGCCGCTTCCCGCCTGACCCGGGCGTCGTGGACCGCGGCGACGCCGACGGCCAGGGCGACGACGACCGCCCAGACGGCGAGAGCCGTCAGGGCGGCCCCGTGCGCCGCCCGCCGCCAGGCCGACCGCCGCTCGAGCCGGGCATCCACCCGCAGGCCGGCGAGGAGGAGGAGAACGGCGAGCCCCCAGACGACCGGGGCGGCCCGGGCCAGTGACGGAGGGAGGAGGGAGACCACGACCATGAAAAGGACGAGCCACGGTCCGGCCAGGTGGTCGAGGAGGCTGAGGGGAGCGTAGTAGATCTCGAGCGGTTCCCAGGGCCGGAAGACCGGGCTCTCGGCCAGGGCCCTGAAGGTGCCCACCGGCCCGCTCTCCGGGGTGACATACTCGAGCCATTCCCCGGTCACAAGGCGGGCCAGGGGGAAGAACCCCACCGGCCCGCCGGCGACGGTCACGACGACCAGCCAGACGGCCAGGAACCAGAAGAGCCGGGGACCCGCGCGGCCTCCACCCGCCCCGGCGCCCGCCTCAGCCCGTCGAGTCTCTCCGCTCACGTCCGCCCCCCTCCTTCCGGCTTCCGGGCCCGCTTGAGACGAGACGAATCAGTAGGAATCAACGGACCCGGCCACGGTCATCATCACCCGGGCGGCCTGGAAAGCCGTCACGTAGTCCTCGTCAGTGAAGGCCACGACGAGAGGGCCGAGCCGCTCGCTTCCGGGGACCATGCTCGCCGCGTCGGCCTGGGCGGTGTTCATGAAACGGAGCTCGAAGCGGGCCGGGCTCGGGGGCCGGTAGGGTTCCGGTCGACCCGCCGGGCCGAGAGCGTCCCTCACGGCGTCGCGGGCCGCCTCGCGGATGAGGGCGTCGGCCTCCTTCAGGGGAAGGCAGACAGCCGCGTAGCGTCCCACCGCCTCCTTGACGGCCACCGTCCTGACGCCGTGGAGGATCGCGGCGGCCTCGGCCGCCACGCCGGAGTCCCCGGTGACCAGGACCACCGGGACCCCGTAGTAGCCAGCCAGGCCGGCGTTGACCAGGGTCTCGCCGGCCGGCTGCCCCGAGATGCGCAGCTCGTGGACCGTGCGGCTGGAGTAGGTGTGGCCGAGGACCCCCGGGGTACCGGCCATGGTGTGGTAGCCGAGGAAGAAGGCCAGGTCGCAGCCTTCCACCCCCTGCATCATGCTGAGGGGTTTGGGTGAGCCGGTTATGAGGCGGGCCCCGGGGTCGAGCTCCTCGATCAGGATGTTGCGCATGCCCCCGTGGCTGTCGTTGACGATGACGAGACGGGCCCCGCCCTCCAAGGCTCCGGACACGGCGGCGTTGACCTGCCGGGTCATCAGACGCCTGGCCCGCCCATACTCCTCACCCTGCCCCGGTCCGGCGTGGTCGTTGTGGACGACGCCGCTGATACCCTCGATGTCGGCCGAGATGAACACGGTGGTCATGTTCCCAAGCCCCTTTCCGACGACAGTTCGAACACCGCCTCCAGGCTCACGGTCGGCTCGCCCCGATGGTTCTTCCCCACCAGCGCCCGGATGTCCTCGAAGACCGCGCCAGCCTCGGGAGTCAGGCACCCCAGCCGTCCGAGAACCCGCTCGACGACGGGGGCCACTGCCCGGGAGTTTCCGTCCTCTATCTTCACGGCGAGTCCAAGGCCGCGGCCGGGCAGGCCGAGGCAGTACACGCCTTCCGCCCCGCTCTTGGCCACGACCGGCATAGCCCGCATGAGGGCCGTGCACAGCCGCCCCGTCCCGGCCACCATCTCGGGGTGCCCCCGCATGGCCCGGACGATGAGGGCGGCCGCCCGCCGACGCTCCGGCCCGAGGGCAGCGGTGGGGTCGTCCGGATCGGCCAATCGGGCGAAGCCCTGAGCCATCCGCCGAAGGGGTAGCCCGACCACAGTCGCCCCGCACCCGTCGACGGCGAGCCACATGCGGGCGGCGGGGTACGACGTAACAGCGGCCACGGTCTCCACGTAGAGCCTCTGGACGGGGTGATCCATCCGGAAGTAGCCCTCGACCGGCCACCCCATGTGCCTGGCCACGGCCAGCATCCCGGCGTGCTTCCCGGAGCAGTTGCAGTGGAGGCTGGTGGGGCGGCGGCCCTGGCGAGCCAGCTCGAAGGCTGACGGCTGGTGTGACGGCCAGTGGGTCCCGCACTCCAGCCCGGTCTCGCCGAGGCCGAGCTTCTCCAGGATGCCGAGCACGACCTCCACGTGATGGGGCTCTGAGCCGTGAGAGGCGCAAATGACGGCCAGCTCCCGCTCGTCGAGGCCGAAGGCCTCGTAAGCGCCTGTCTCGACCACGGCCAGGGCCTGCAGGGGCTTGGCCGCGCTCCGCATGAAGGTGACCGTCTCGGGGTCGCCGGCCCACGCCAGGAGAGCCCCGGAGGCGTCGGCCACGGCAAGGTTCCCCCGGTGGACGGATTCCGCGAAGCCCCCGCGCCTGACCTCCACAAGGATTTCGGACATGCTCTCGTCTCCTCTACGGTTGTCCCGGGCCGGTCAAAACCAGGCCGCCTAACGGAGGCGACCGTGCCGGCGGAGAATATCCAGGGTCTCGGAGATCGGCAGGGCGTGCCGGATGTGGCCCTCCCGGCCGGTCATCGTCTCGGCCGCGAACAGGGAGTTGACGATGGCTTCCTCCGTGACCTCGACGGCGGCCTGGAAGAGAGGTCCGAAGTGTCGGTCGTCCTCGGCGAGAACCCGCCGGGTCAAGACGGGGGTGCCGGGGAAGGCCGGCTCCGGGTCGGCCACGCTGAAGGCCAGAACGAAGTCGCCGCTGCCGTGAGCTCCGCTCGAGCCCACCCGGGCGAGACCCAGAGCGGCCCGGCGGGAGAGCCGCGTGAGTTGACGGCTCGTCAGCGGAGCGTCGGTGGCCAGGACGATCATGATCGAACCACCCGGGGGTTCAGCGGGCCCCTCACCGGGCTCTCCCCGGTCGAGCCTCCGGCCCGGCGCCTGCTCGTCAGCCGTCGCCGCCGGTCCGGGCCGGCGCCCCCACCCGGCCGCCTCCAGCTCGAGCCCCACCGGGACGCCGTCGAGGCGGAGGTCGGCCAGGCGGCCGAAGTTCGAGACGACGAGACCCCCGACGATGAAGCCGTCCGTCGAGGTCGGGAAGGAGACCAGGCGGGAGGCGGTTCCGACGCCGCCCTTGAAGCCCAGGCAGCACATGCCGGTCCCCGCGCCGACGTTGCCCTCGGTCACCGGACCGCCGACCGCCCGCTCGAGGGCCTCGAGGCAGTCCGCCTCGGTGACGTGGCGGCCGCGGAGGTCGTTGAGATAGGAGTCGGCGCACTCGCCGACGACCGGGTTGACCGTCCCTCCGGACCGTCCTATCTCCGGGTTCGCGGCGAGGGCCGCGCTGACGAGGGCGCCTGCCGCCGTCCAAACGCTGAGGGTGTTGGTGAGGAGGATGGGCGTCTCGAGGACGCCGAGCTCGCCCAACTGGACAAGGCCTGTCGTCTTCCCGTAGCCGTTGAAGACGAAGTGCCCCGCTCGGACCCGCCGCTGGTAGAGGTTACCCGGGTGAGGGCGGACGGCGGTGACCCCCGTACGGACGACGGGGCCCGGCCCGCCGGCCTCACCCCTGACCAGGGTCACGTGCCCGACCGAGACTCCCGGCACGTCGGTGATGGCGTTCCGGGGCCCCGGCAGGAGGCGGCCGATGATCAGCCCGACCTCCCGCGCCCGCGGCCGGGAAGTGGAGGTCGGCCCGCAGTTCAACTCGGGTCCCCCCGGCCCCGGCGGTAGCGCCGGGCGGCCTCGATGAGTCCGGTGAAGAGATTGAGGAAGAGGGGCTCCCTCGGCCACAGATTCTCCGGATGCCACTGGACCCCGATAAACCATGGACCGGCGGCGCCGTCCGGCGGGACGGCCCCGGAGAAGCCGACCTGCTCGACGGCCTCGATAACGCCGTCAGAGGCTGCGGCCGAAACGCGAAAACCCTCGGGGACACGGGAGACCGCCTGGTGGTGGAAGGAGTTGACCTTGAGCCGGCCCGGGCGGAGCAGGGCCGCGATAAGACTGTCCTCTTCCACGGTCACGAAGTGGGTCGCCACGTCCCGCTCGGCGTCCTGCCGGTGCTTGAGCCCGCCAGGCCTCTGAGCGGCAAGGTCCTGGTAGAGCCCGCCGCCGGCGGCGGCGATCAGCACCTGGAGGCCGCGGCAGATGCCTAGCGTGGGGAGACCCCGGCTCAGGGCCTCCCGAGCGAGAGCCATCTCGAGGATGTCGCGCGGGCCGTCCACCCGTCCGAGCCTAGGCAGGGGCTCCTCACCCAGGAACTCCGGGTCGAGGTCCGGACCTCCGGAAAGGAGGAGACCGTCGGCGGCGTCGAGGACCTCGACGGCGAAGCGGTCGGCGAAGGCGCGGGCCTCGCTCCACGGCCCGCGTCTCAGCCGGTAGGGAACGGGCAGGACGAGGGGCAGGCCGCCGGCTTCCTCGACGCCTCCGGAGTAGTCCAGCCCGAGCTGTGACGTGGGGACGTTCCCTCCGGGCGGTGACGTACTGACGCCCCCGGAGTAATCGCAGGTTACGATGATGCGGGGTCTTGGAGACCGGGCGGAGGTCGTCATGGGATGGCCGACCCCTCCTCGCGCCCGAGATGATCTTCGAGGGCGGCCGCCTCGGCCATCAGCCCCGGCCACCCACCGGTGTGCACGAACAGCACGTTCGACGCTGGTGAGAGCCGGCCCTGGCGGATGAGCCCGATGAGGCCGGAGAGGGCCTTTCCGGTGTAGACCGGGTCGAGGACCAGGCTCTCGGTCCTGGCCGCCAGGACGATGGCCTCCCAGCCGGCCCGGGTCGGGATGGCGTAGCCCTGGCCCACGTAGCCCCCGTGGACGACGGCCCGGGGCAGGCCGCCCGGATCCAACCCGAGAAGACCGGCCGTCTCCGCGGCTATGGCCTCCACCCTGGCGGCGGCGACGGATGGCTCCCGGCTGACGGTGATCCCGTGCAGCCTGGCTCCGGGCATGAAGCGGGCCAGACCGACCAGAAGGCCGGCGTGGGTGCCGCCGGACCCTGTGGTCACGAAGACGTCGTCGAAGGCCACCCCCTCCTCGGCGGCCTGGGCGGCCACCTCGAGCGCGGCTGAGACGTAGCCGAGGGTGCCGACGGCGCTCGAGCCGCCGAGGGGGACAACATAGGGTCGCCGACCGCGGTCCCTGAGGCCGGTCGCGACATCGGCCATGGTCTTCGCCACGGCCTCGTCCGAGTTCTCGGAAGTGAAGACGACCTCCGCCCCGTACAGGTAGTCGAGGAGCAGGTTCCCAGTCAGCGCCGCCGGTCGGCCCGGGACGCCCGCCAGCACGAGGACGACGCCGAGACCCAGGCGCCGGCAGGCGGCGGCCGTCAGGCGGGCGTGGTTCGACTGCAGCCCGCCCGTTGTGACGACCGTGTCGGCCCCCTCTTTCAGTGCAGCTCCCAGGAGGTACTCGAGCTTTCTGACCTTGTTCCCTCCAAGGCCGAGGTCGGTCAGGTCGTCGCGCTTGACCCAGATATGCGGCCCGCCGAGAGCCGCGGACAGTCTCGGGCACTCCTCGAGAGGCGTCGGCCAGGAGGACAGCCTGACCCTGGGTTGGTTGGCGAGGTTCAACTCAGGCCACCTCCGGACGGAGCGGGGCCGAGAATAGACCGCGCCGCCACGGGGCGACCTCCGCGGAGGTAGACCCGGGGGACGCGGCGTCCCACAGTGGACACTATCTCGTAGGCGATGGTTCCACAGTGGCCGGCAAGCTCCTCCGCGGTTATCCGCGCCTCTCCGGCTGAGGGACCGAGGAGCACGGCCTCGTCTCCCGGCCGGGCGCCCGGGACGGCCTCCAGCCCGACCATGATATGGTCCATGTTGACCCGCCCGAGGACCGGACAGCTCCACCCCTGAACCAGAACGCGCCCCCGCCCCGCTAGGGCCCGCCGGTAGCCGTCGGCGTAGCCGACCGGGCAGGTCCCGATAAGGGTCGGACGGGTGGTCACGTACTCCCCCCCGTAGCTCACCGGGGTTCCGGCCGGGACCCGCTTGACGTGCATGAGCCTGGTCTTCCAGGCCATGGCCGGGAGGAGCTCGACCCGGGAGCGGTCGACCTCCTCCGAGGGATAGAGCCCGTAGAGAGAGATGCCGGTGCGGACGAGGTCGAACCGGGTCTCCGGAAGGTCGAGAAGGGCCGCGCTGTTCGCCGCGTGGCGCCAGCGGAACCGAAGGCCCTCGCCGGCGGCGAGGTCGAGAAAGGACCGGAAGAGGTCGGTCTGACGCCGGGCTGAGGTCTTGTCCTTCTCGTCGGCCCCGGCATAGTGGGTGTAGACCCCATCGAGGACAAGACCGTCGAGGGCGGCCAGCTTCGCTGCCAGACGGACCCCTTCGGCGTCAGGGCTCACGCCGATGCGGCTCATCCCGGTGTCGACCTTGAGGTGGGCCCGGGCGGTGCGCCCGGCCCGCCGGGCAGCCGCGGCGAGCGCCTCGGCCGTCCCCATCTCGAAGACGGCGGCGGTCACGTCGTGCTCGACGATGCTCCGGGCCTGAGCCGGGCTCGACGGACCCATGATCAGTACGGGAGCCGTGAGGCCCTCCCTTCTCAGCTGGATGGCCTCCTCGAGCGTGGCCACGCCGAGCCACGTCGCCCCGGCCGCGAGGGCCGCCCGGGCGGTCTCGACGGCCCCGTGGCCGTAGGCGTCGGCCTTAACCACGGCCATGAGTTCCGCCGGCCGGGCCAGGGCCGCTAGGCGCCGGGTGTTCTCGGCGACAGCATCGAGGGATATCTCGGCCCAGGTGGGACGGTGGGCGGCCTCCCACTCGGGAACGGACGCGCGGTAGTCGAAGAGCAACGCCTGCCCCTCCTATCGTGATCGAAGCTATCCACGGACCGTCACAGGACCGTACCAGGATCTCCGCCGACGAAGGTCTCGGGCGGGAGCGGACTCGCCCGAGCCCGCCCGGTCCCGCCCGGCCCCGCTGGTGCTGACCCTGCGGGAGTCAGGCGTCGACGAGAATGGGTCCGTAGCCGGTCGCCCCGGCGAGCGACTCGGCGGCCCGGGGCAGACGGTGGGCCACGTCGGAGGCCAGAAGGCCCCGTGACCCGACCTCGGCGGCGGCGAGGTCCCCGGCCAGACCGTGCACGGCCACCCCGAGAAGGGCCGCCTCCAGAGGGGGAACCCCCTGGGCCAGGTAGGCGCCGATGGCCCCGGCCAGGACGTCGCCGCTGCCGGCGGTGGCCAGCCCCGGGTTCCCGGTGGCGTTGAGCCAGGCCCGACCATCCGGAGCGGCGACCACCGTGCCCGCTCCCTTGAGAACGACCACGCAGCGCCAGGCCGTGGCGGCCGCGAGGGCCGCTGCGGTGCGGTCGGCCTGGATGTCCTCCGCCGGGCGGCCCGTCAGCCGGGCCATCTCGCCCGGGTGCGGGGTGAGAACCGGAACGAGGGCGTCCGGTCTCCGGGTGGACGAGAGTGCGTCGGCCACGGCCTCCGGACCGGCGAGAGCCAGGTTGTTCAGGGCATCGGCGTCGAGGACCACGGGCAAGGACAGCCGCCCGACGAGACGGCCGACGACGGCGGCCACCCCGTCGCCGACGCCGAGCCCTGGGCCGGCGACGAGCGCGGTCCTCCCCGCCGCCCCGCCGAGGGCCGCACCGAGGGTCGTATCGAGTTCCCCGGCCGCGTCCGCGGACAGCCGGCCGGAGGTGTCCTCCGGAAGACCGCGGGTGA
This sequence comes from Symbiobacterium sp., assembly GCA_020725405.1. Lineage (GTDB taxonomy): Bacteria > Bacillota > Sulfobacillia > UBA995 > UBA9673 > DYFB01. Next base: position 48,758 of record DYFB01000039.1, read on the forward strand.
GCGCTTCGGGCAGGGCGCCGGCCACAAGAGGGCGGCTCCCTTCGGGGCAGAGGGCCGTCACCAGCCCGGCGCCCGCCCGCAGCGCTCCCAGCGCGGCCAGGACCGCGGCTCCGGTGAAGCCTGGCGAGCCGGCGAGAACGAAGACACGCCCGAAGGTGCCCTTGTGGCCGGTGACCGGTCGCGGGGGAAGCCACACCGCGGCCTCCGGCGGTAGGAGCCATCTCAGAGCACCGCGGCGCGGGCGGGCGCCGGAGTCGGCCGACGCCTCTTCGAGACAGCGCGAGGGAAGACCGATGGGGGCGAGATAGAGCCTGCCGGTGTGCTCGCGCGCCTCGGGCGCGGCCAGGCCGGCCTTGACCCCCCCGAAGGTGACCGTGGCGGCGGCCCTCACGGCCTCCCCCCGGGCCCGCCCGGTGTCCGCATCGAGACCGGACGGAAGGTCAACAGCCAGGACCCGGGGGCCGGAGACCGAGTTGACCAGCGCTATGAGGTCAGCCACGGGCTCACGCGGCCTTCCGCGCGCCCCCGTACCGAGCAGGGCATCGACGACGACGGCAGCCCTGGCTAGAAGCGGGGCGAACTCGCTCGGGCCCAGGCCTGCTTCTCCGAAGACGCGGGGCCGGGCGAAGCCACCCCGCGTGAGAGCCTCGAGGTTGGTCCGGGCGTCCCCGGCCAGGGTTTCGGCCGCTTCGGCCAGGACGACCTCGACCGGCAGGCCCCTCTCGGCCAGGTGTCTTGCGGCGACCAGGCCGTCGCCGCCGTTGTTCCCGCGGCCGGCGAGGACGACCACAAGGCCGGGGACCGAGCCGCGGGCGCGGGCCTCGGGCTCGACCAGGTCCAACACCACCCGGGCCACGGCCCGACCGGCATTCTCCATCAGGACCAGCGAAGGTATCCCGCTGGCCGTGGCCAGTTCATCGGCCCGCTTCATCTCGGCTGCGGTGTAGAGCCGGACCATCAGGACCGACCTCCAGGGGCCGCCCAGCAGCCCGGACCGGACCGCTCTGCGAGGCAGAGGGCCTGGGCCGCCGCAAGGCGCCGGGTGTGGGTCAGGCTGACCACCACGGCGGCTACTCCGAGGTCCCGGGCCGCCTGGAGGGCCCGCCCCCGCAGGACGACCTCCGGGCGACCTTCCGGAGTCTTGACTATTTCCACGTCGAGCCAGCCGACAGCGGGCCGTCCCCGGCCGAGAGCCTTGAAGACGGCCTCCTTGGCGCAGAAGCGGGCCGCCAGCCGCTCGAAGCGGTCAGGTCCGGCGCCGGCGTCCTCCACCTCGCCGGAGGTGAACACGCGGGCGAGGAAGCCGTCACCCCAACGCCGGGCGGCCCGCTCGATCCGGGCCACCTCGACGAGGTCGAGACCGAGGCCGAGAGCCGGGACGAGTGCGGGTGGACCCGCCCGGCCGCCGGGGGTCGCCGCACGTCGCGGACCCGCCCGGCCGCCGGGGGTCGCCGCGCGTTGTGGACCCGCCCGGCCGCCGGGGGTCGCCGCACGTGGCGGACCCGCCGGGCCGTTCCCGGACGGAGCCATCGTCATCACCACCTGGGAAAGCTTCGGGCGCGCCCCGGCCTTATCCTTGTCGCCGGCCCACCCCCGTACCCGCGCGGGATTCCGGCTCCCTCAGACGGCCGCGAGACGGCCGCGGCGTCAGCCGACCAGGTCCCGCCAGCCCAGGGCCTCCAGGCTGCGGTCGACCTTCTCGCCCGTCTCGACCTCGATGATGAAGCGGGGATTGAGACCCCGCCCGGCGAGGGCGTCGAAGAAGGGGACGAAGTCGATGACCCCGTCCCCGACGGCCAGATGCTCGTCCCAGCCGCCGTGGTTGTCGGAGAGATGGACGTAGGTGAGACGGCGGTCCAGGGCGGCGACCCATCCCGGAAGCGGGACGCGGGAGAAGAGGTTGACGTGACCCGTATCGAGACAAGCCCGGAGATGAGGGCTCCCCACCAGATCCAGGAGTTCCACCAGGAAGTCCGGGCAGGGATCCCACATGTTCTCGAGGACGGCCGTGAGCCTGGTCCGACGCAGAACAGGCACGAGGTCCGACCAGAAAGCCGCGCTCTCCTCCACCCAGCGGCGCGGGTAGCCGGGCATCCGGAGAACCGGATGGAACTGCGTGTGGAAGACGACGTGGTCGGCCCCGAGCCGGGCCGCCGCCTCTATCGCCTGCAGATACCGGCTCCGCGTGAGGGACCGGAGACCGGGTTCCGGGCTGATAGGGTTGAGGTCGAGGAACGGCCCGTGGACCGAGAGCTTCCCGGGGCTGCCACCCACGAGGTCGTCGTAGAGCCGCGTGAGGCCGGCTGTGTCCCCGTCGAGGACCTCCCCCCGCCCGAAGTCGGCCACCTCCAGGCCGAGCCGTCCGGACCGGACGGGGGCGGTGAAGGGCTCGGGGACGAGAGCCCGCTCGACCGGGACGGCGAGAGACGGTCTTGAGAAGGCCAGGGACCCGGCTCTGTTATCCATGTTCACGGTCGGCAGGCCTCGGTTCGAAGAATGCAGGGGGGCATGTCGGTCAAGTGGGTCAAGGATGGCCCATCTTCCGGAAACATACTTCCGGTCGAGAAGTATGTTTTCCAGAGGGGAACATCCTCTTCTCTCCCTTCCCTTCTCTCCCTCGCCTTCTCTCCCTTCCCTTCTCTCCCTCGCCTTCTCTCCCTTCCCTTCTTCTCCTTCGCTTCTCTCCCTTCGCTTTTTCCCCTTCGCTTCTCTCCCTACTGCCTTCCCCTGCCTTCCCCGGCCCGCCCAGCGCCGCGCTATCGCGGCCCGCCCAGCGGGGCCGCGGCGGCGAGGCCGAGCCGGCCGTGGCCCCACGGGCCGCGGCTTTCGGCCCGGTTCGACAGGAACCCGGCTCCGCGGGTGGAAGTTGGCCGGGCGAAGGGGAGTAGCCCACGACTTCGCAAGCGTCAGCACGGCTGGGTCCGACCCGGCCCGCTCCCGAGCCCGGGTCCGCCATCCCGGGAGCGAGACCTTCGACGGCCTCCGCGCCAAGGGCGACGGGCGCGGCCGTGGAGGTCTTTTTGCAGGTCAGGTCGACAAGACTAGACCCTGGAGGTCGAGTTCCGGACGATGAGACCCCTCGCACCCCTCTTCCTGGCTGTGGGCGCTACCCTACCTTGGCTGTCTCTGCGCCTCTCGGGTTTCCACGGGACTCCGATGGCTGAGGCCGCCCTGGCCGGGATGGCCATCCTCGGGGCGGCCTTCATCCTTTCTTGGGCCGCCGAGCTGGCGCGACTGGAGATATCGGCCCACCTGGCCGTGGCCGTGCTGGCCTTCATCGCCGTTCTGCCCGAGTACGCCGTCGACATCTACTTCGCCTGGCAGGCCGGGCAGGATCCCGCTTACGCTCACTACGCCGTAGCCAACATGACCGGAGCCAACCGGCTGCTCATTGGTCTCGGCTGGAGTGCCGTGGTCCTCACTTTCTGGTGGAGGTCCAGGCGGCGCGTCCTGGCCCTGGGAAAGCACGACCGGCTCGAACTCGGCGCCCTCGCCCTGGCCACGGTCTACGCCATAGTCATACCGTCCAAGGCCAACCTCTCTCTCCTCGACACGGTCGTGCTCATCGCCGTGTTCCTGATCTACATCCGGGCCGCGGCCGCTCAGGCGGTGGAGGAGCCCGAGCTTCTCGGCCCGGCGGCCGCCCTGAGTGAACTCCCCGTGAACTGGCGGCGACTGACGACAGTAGGCATGTTCGTTTTCGCCGCGGTCGCGATCCTGCTCTCGGCCGAGCCGTTCGCCGAAGGTTTGGTCGGAACGGGCAAGCTCCTCGGTATCGACGAGTTCTTCTTGGTCCAGTGGCTGGCCCCCCTGGCCTCCGAGGCCCCCGAGTTCATCGTGGCCATCCTCTTCGCCGTCCAGGGGCGGGCGAATCTGGGCATCCGGACGATGATCTCCTCGAAGGTCAACCAGTGGACGCTTCTCATCGGGATGCTGCCCCTGGCCTACGCCATCTCTTCCGGCGGGCTCCAGCCGCTCCCGATGGACGCGCGCCAGGTGGGCGAGGTGGCTCTCACCGTGGCCCAGAGTGCCTTCGCCATCGTCGTTCTGGCCAGGTTCACCTTCTCTGTGTGGTCGGCGGCGGCTCTGGCGGTGCTCTTCATCAGCCAGCTCTTCCTCCCCTCACTGCACGGCCTCTTCACCGGCATCTACGCCGCGCTGTCCTTGGGCATCATCCTGGCCGACCCGAGACGCCTGGTGACCCTCGGACCCTCGATGGCGGCGCTTTTCTCCGGGAAGGAGCCGGGCGGTGCCCCCGGGGATGAGGGGCGCGGCGGGAGAGAGGACGGGACCGCCTGAGCCACCGGGCAATGGCCGTGCGGTGGCCACGCCCGTTGACAGGCGGGGGTGAAGGACCGATAATGAGCGGGTAGACACTAGGGAGCGGGCGCGACCCTAGGGGAGTAGCCAACCTGGTTCGCCCAGGTGGTGCAGTCGGTCAATACGGGGAAACCCCCGATTGCACCTGCCCCCGGCGTTGGGGCACGGCAAGACCTGGCCCGACGGGGACAAGGTCCTGCCGTGCCGCGTTCTTTCTCGGGGCTTTGAGGTCGACGCCTTCCCCTCCAGAAAGCTGGGCCGCGATGAGTTTCGGTGGTCTTGCCCTGTGGGTAGCCTTCAACGCCTTCGTTCTGGCCATGCTGGCTCTTGATCTCGGGGTCTTTCATCGGAAGCCCCGCGAGGTGTCAACCAGGGAGGCCGCCGTATGGAGTCTCGTCTGGGTGGCCCTGGCGATGGTCTTCAACCTTGCTCTGGGTTTCTGGCAGGGACGCGACCTGGCCCTGGAGTTCCTGACGGGCTACATCATAGAGAAGTCCCTCAGCGTTGACAACGTCTTCGTTTTTGTGATGATCTTCCGCTACTTCAGCGTACCGCCCCGGTATCAACACCGTGTGCTTTATTGGGGCATCGTCGGCGCCCTGGTCATGCGCGGCGCGTTCATCGCGGCCGGCGTCACGCTGCTGGCCCGATTTGACTGGGTCATCTACGTCTTCGGCCTGTTCCTTGTCCTGACCGGTTTGAAGATGGCTCGGTCAAAGCAGAGCGCAGGTCCCGAACCCGAGGCCAACCCCGTTATCGGGTTCTTCCGGAGGGTCTTCCCCGTCACCGACGGCTACAGGGGGCACCGCTTCTTCGTGCGGGAGGACCGACGGCTCTTCGCGACCCCTCTGTTCCTGGTGCTCGTGATGGTGGAAACCACGGACCTTGTCTTCGCCCTTGACTCCATCCCGGCCATCTTCGGGGTGACCCGAGACCCGTTCATCGTCTACTCCTCAAATGTCTTCGCCGTCCTGGGGCTCCGCGCCCTGTACTTCCTGTTGGCCGGCGTCATGGATCTGTTCCGCTACCTGAGGACCGGGCTGGCCGTCATCCTGGCCTTCATCGGTCTCAAAATGCTGCTCTACGACCTCTACCACCTTCCGGTCACCGTTTCCCTCGGAGTGGTCCTGGGTATTCTGGCCGTGTCGGTATCGGCTTCCGTCCTGACCTCACCTCGCGTCAGGGTGGGCGGGTCAGCCCGGGTCGAGCGGGCGAGAACGACGAGAACGAGAAGAGAATAACGAAGAAGGAGAGGATGGCTCTCACCCCGCGGTGATCCTCTCCTTCCGGCCACCCTCTCCTTCCGGCCACCCTCTCCCTCCGGCCACCCTCTCCCTCCGGTCACCCTCTCCCTCCGGTCATCCTCTCTACTCTACCCCTAACCGCTCACTCGACCGTCACGCTCTTGGCCAGGTTCCTCGGCTTATCCACGTCACAGCCCCTGGTCACCGCGGCGTAGTAGGCCAGGAGCTGGAGCGGGATGGCCGCGAGGATAGGGGCCAGGAGAGGGTCGATGTCCGGAAGCCAGACAACCTCGTCGGCGTGGTCGGCAATCCCCCGGTTCGCGCCGAGGGTCACGGCGGTAACCCGGCCGCCCCTCGCCTTGACCTCGCGGATGTTGGAGATGGTCTTCTCCGTGAGGTCGGGCTGGGTGGCGATGGCGATGACCGGCACGCCCTCCTCGATCAGAGCGAGGGTCCCGTGCTTCAGCTCCCCGGCGGCCAGGGCCTCGGCGTGGATATAGGAGATCTCCTTGAGCTTCAGCTGACCCTCCATAGCCACGGCCCAGTCGAGGCCCCGCCCGATGTAGAAGACGTCATCCCACCGGGCGAGGTCCTCGGCGAGCCCCCTCAGGGCCTGGCTCCCGTCGAGAACCTCCTGGGCGAGGGACGGAAGGCGCCTGGTCTCCTCGAGCAGCCGGGCGGCCCGGCCGGCCGGAAAGGTCCCCCGGGCCACGCCGAGATGGACGGCGAGCAGGACGAAGGCGAGCAGCTGGGCCGTGTAGGCCTTCGTCGAGGCCACGGCTATCTCCGGTCCGGCCCGGGTGTAGATGACCTCGTCGGCCTCGCGGGCCACCGAGCTCCCCACGACGTTGGTGATAGCCACGGTCCGGGAGTCGCGGCGGCCGGCCTCCCTCAGGGCGGCCAGGGTATCGGCCGTCTCCCCGGATTGGCTGACGACCACCAGCATGTCCCCGCGACCCATGAGGATGTCGCGGTAGCGGAACTCGGAGGCGATATCCACCTCCACCGGCAGCCGGGCCAGTCTCTCGACAAGATGCTTCCCGACCAGCCCAGCGTGGTAGGCCGTCCCGCAGGCGGTAATGAAAAAGCGGCTCAAGGCGGCCACCCGCTCTGTGTCGAGGACCCCGGTATCGAACACGATCCCGGTCTCGGCCGGGCTGCGCGGCCCTCCGGCGACGAGCCTTCCGGCCAGGGTCTGGCGGAGGCAGGCCGGCTGCTCGAAGATCTCCTTCAGCATGAAGTGGGCGTAGCCGCCCTTCTCAGCGGCCTCGACGTCCCAGTCGACGACGTAAGGCTCGCGCGACACCGGACGCCCGTCCGGCCCGGTCAGAGTCACCTTCTCCCGCTCCAGGACGACGACGTCGCCGTCCTCGAGGATGACGACCCGTCGCGTGTAGCGAAGAATGGCCGGTATGTCGGAGGCCAGGAAGTTCTCGCCCTGCCCCAACCCCACGACGAGGGGGCTGTCCTTCCTCACGGCCACCAGGCGGTCGGGTTCGTCGGTCCGCAGGACCACGAAGGCGTAGGAGCCCTGGAGCTCCAGGCTGGCCCGCCGCGCGGCCTCGGCCAGGTCCCCGGCGTAGTACTCCTCGATCAGGTGCGGGATGACCTCGGTGTCCGTTTCCGAGCGGAAGCGGTGACCCCGGTCCTTGAGCCTCTGGCGGAGGACAAGGTAGTTCTCGATGATCCCGTTGTGGACGACGGCCACCTTGCCGTGGCAGTCCGTATGGGGGTGGGCGTTGGCGTCCGACGGCCGGCCGTGCGTCGCCCAGCGTGTGTGCCCGATGCCCACGGTGGTCTCCGGGGCGCCCTCACGGGCCAGTTTCTCGATAAGGGTGGCGATGCGTCCCTCGGTCTTGGTGACCCCGACCCGGCCGTTCCCGGTCACGGCCACCCCGGCCGAGTCGTAGCCCCGGTATTCAAGTCTCTTCAGGCCGTCAAGGACGACCGGCAGGGCCGGCCGGCGTCCGATGTAGCCGACAATGCCGCACATTCGTCGTATCCCCCGTTTCATGTCCCGCGGCCCTCGACGGGGCGGTCGCCCCGCGGCGCCGCGAGAGCCATGTCCGATGAAGGCCAAGCAAAAACCGCGTCCTCCGGAAGAACGCGGTCGGGGTCCGACCACACCAGCCCCTGTTGTCCCGCCCGTCACCGGACGGTTTTGTGGGACCTTTCCGGCCTGTGGTCAAGGCCGCCGGGCACCCGCCGAAACTTCGAATAACCCGGTCCTCGTCAACTCCCGCCGCCTCACGACCTCGCGGGAGTTCCGGCGCTAGGTCTTTCCTGAGACCTTTCTCGTGAGCCAATACCTTCCCGGCCGTCTTCCAGGGACCTCCCGGACACCCCGTCCGGGCCCTTCGAGTCTGTCCGCCCGTCCTGCGGCTGGGTCACCGCGCTACTTCCGGGCTATCTCACCCCCCAGTTCGGCCGCCACGACGCCGGCGAGCTCGATGGCCATCGCCTCGATGCGTGCGGCGTCCCGGCCTTCGACCATTATCCTTACCAGCGGCTCCGTCCCCGAGGGCCGGACCAGGACGCGGCCGGTGTGACCCAGGGACTCGCGGGCCCGCTCGATAGCGGTGGCTACCTTCTCGCTGGTCTGAAGCTTATCCTTCTCTTTGACGATGACGTTTACAAGAACCTGCGGGAGCCGGACGACCACCGAGGCGAGGTCGGAGAGGCGCCGCCCGGTCCGCGACATGACCGCCAGGACGGCCAGCCCCGCGGCGAGGCCGTCCCCGGTCGTGTTGTGCCGGAGGTGGATGACGTGACCCGATTGCTCACCCCCGAGGACCAGCCCGGAGTCGAGCATTTTCTGAAGGACGTTCCGGTCCCCGACGGGGGTCCGGACGACGCGGCCCCCGGCTTCCCGCAAGGAGAGGTCGAGACCGTAGTTGCTCATGACCGTGGCCACGACGGTCTTCTTCGGCAGCTCCCGGCGGCTTATCATATCCAGGGCCAGGATAGCCATTATCTGGTCGCCGTCGACGATCCGCCCCTCCTCGTCGCAGAGGATGACGCGGTCGGCGTCGCCGTCGAAGGCCAGACCGGCGGCCGCCCCCTCCTCGACCACTTTCCTGGCCAGCGTCTCGGGATTCGTCGACCCGCAGTCCACGTTTATGCGGGTGCCGTCACAAACGTCATTGATGGCCGTGACGCGGGCGCCGGCCCGCCTCAACACCTCGGTGGCCAGGACGGCGGCCGCCCCGAAGGCCGGGTCGACCACGACGGGGAGGCCCATTAGACCGCCGCCCTGAGCCGCCGGCAAACCGGGAGTCCCCGGCGGGGTCGCGGTCGCACCCCCGCGCTCCGCCCCCTGACCGGCCGGTGGTCTCGCCGCCAGAGCCACGAGGTGGTTCACGTAGGCCTCGAGGTGCGCCCGCCCGTCGGTCCGGAGCCCCACCGCCGCACCGGTCGGGCGGGGGAGACGGTCGTGCCGCGCCCGGACCAGCGTCTCGATGGCCGCTTCGGCCTCAGCCGACAACTTGTAGCCCGAATGGTCGAAGAACTTTATGCCGTTGTCTTCCACCGGGTTGTGTGAGGCCGAGACGACCACCCCGCCCGCGGCCCCAAGACCTTGCGTCAGGAAGGCCACGCCGGGCGTCGGGATGATTCCGGCGTCGACCACGTCGACCCCAACCGAGCAGCATCCCGCGGTCACCGCCGCGGTGAGGAGATCGCCGGAGAGGCGGGTGTCCCGGCCCAGCACGACAAAGGGGCGCTCGATCGGTGTCCGGCGCGCGGCCGAAGCGGTCGAGAGATGGTGGGCCCCGGCCCGGCCGATGCGCAGGGCCTGTTCCGGGGTCAGCTCGGCGTTGGCGACACCCCGCACGCCATCGGTGCCGAATAGGCCAGGCAGCGGTATCCCTCCAGCGGGGCCCGCGCGGCCTTCGATCTTCCGCACCGGTCCCGGTCATAGTCTTTCTCCCCGGAACGGCCCGCCGCCCCGCCCGGCTCAGGAGGCCGGGTCCGGGGCTCGATTCGGCCGGCTAGGGGCCCAGGGTCAGGGTCACCTCGGCCGGATCGGACGCGACGAGCTCGAGGCGACCTTCGGTCCATCCAGCGAACTCCACGCTGACGGGAACGGAGGCTGTTCCGCTCCCACGGCCGCCAGCGTCCACCCAGGCGACAACGTCCGCCTGGCCGAGGCGGTCGAGAAGGGCCCTCGGCCCGCGGACAACGAGAACCACCGCGGCCGGCTTGACCGCAGCCGTCAGTCCGGGCGGGACGTTCCTGACCACCACCGGGACGGACCCCAGGGTGACCGACCCGCCGATGACCACCGTGACCTCGACCTCGACCGGGAGGACCGAGGCGACCCCGGGCGGGGTGACAAGCCTCACCGTCTGCCGGACGTCAGCCGTGGCCCCCGAGATATCAACGGGGGCTGTCGCGACGCGGTCAAAGTCGATGGTCCTCCCCGGCTCGGGACGGACGCTGGCCCGGTCGGGGCTGATAAGCACCCGGAGAACGGCGTAGCCCGGAGCCGGACTCCCCGCCAGGACGGGCTCGATGTCGACGCTCTCGGCCGCCGGCAGGGCAATGACCGGAACGGTCACCGTAGCCCTGGCCGGGTGCAGGGTGACGCCGGAGACGACCGAGCCTCGCCCGTCGAGCGGCACCAGGTCCACGAGAGCCAAGACGTCGGCCGTGGCCGAGGTGAGGTCAGGCCGGGCCAGGACCTCGACGACCCGGGAAACCTCGCTTTCAGGTCCCCGCACGGCCACCGCCGGCGGCGAAACGGACGGGGGACCCGGCATGAAGCCCTCGGAGCACGAGCCGGCGGGGCGGACCACAACGCCGACCTCGGCCTCGGCCATCTTCTCCAGAGAGACTGAGACCGTGGCCGGGCTTATCTCCACCAGCTCGACGCCGGCGGGCACGGAAACCTCGACGGGGTAGGCGTAGGTCCCAATGTGGCCGCCCTCAAGAGAGACCCTGGCCTGGAACTCCGCGCTGGTGAGCCGTTCAGCCAACCGGCGGCCGCACCTCACGGTGATGTTGACCTTCGCCGGCCGCAGGGTCCCAGCGACGACCATCCCCTCCGGCACACCGGCGGCGGTGACCGGGACACCGTCGAAGATGAACTGACCTTCCGGGTTCTGCTCGGTCGTAGCCTGGATCCAGAGGACGATGGCCAGGAGGACGGAGAGGATCTGGAGGAAGACGTCCCTATTCAGCAGGCGGTCCAATCCCGGCACCTCCTCCCCCGTTCCGCTTGCGGCCGCTCCGACCGGCCGCCGGCCCGAAGAGGTTGAGCCCGAGGGGCCGAGCCGGCCCCGACAGCGGGAGGGCGGACCGGCGGATGCGGGTCTTGAGCATTTCCTTGAGGGTAGCGTCGTCCAGGCGCCGCATGAGCTTCCCGCCGCTGGCCAGGGAGATGGAGCCGGTCTCCTCCGAGACCACGACCACCAGGGCATCGGAGTGCTCGGTCATACCGACGGCCGCTCGGTGCCGCGTCCCCAACTCGCGGCCGAGATCGGGGTTCTCCGAGAGCGGCAGGAAGCAGCCGGCCGCGACGACCCGGTTGCCGCGGAGGATGACGGCCCCGTCGTGCAGGGGAGCGTTCGGGACAAAGAGGTTTATGAGGAAAGAGGAGGACACGAGGCCGTCGATCTGGGTCCCGGTCTCAGCGATGTCCTTGAGCCCCGTCTCCCGCTCAATGACGATGATGGCCCCGATCTTGTTCCTGGCCAGGACATCGCAGGCCAGGGCGATCTCGTCCACGACCTTGTCAAGCTCGGGCTCCGGCAGAGAGCTCGCCGGGGCGAAGAGACGCCCCCGGCCGAGCTGCTCAAGGGCCCGCCTGAGCTCGGGCTGGAAGACGACCGGGACGGCGACGATGAGCGCCATCTGGGCGTAGTTGAGAATAAAGACGACGGTGGTGAGCTTGAGCCAGCGAGCGACGATCCCGGCGACGAAGAGGATGACGATGCCCTTCACAAGCTGAACGGCCCTCGTTCCGCGCATCAGGAGGAAGACGCGGTAGAGAACGTAGGCGACGATGGCGATGTCGAGAGTGTCCCAGACGACCCGGAAGTCGTGGAAGACCGAGAGCACCGGAATCCACCTTGGGCGGAGTATTTGGGTCTCACAAGTGGCAGGAACCTATCTTCGACCTTTCTACGGCAGACATCCAAACCCTGCCCGGACCTAGCTCCGCCCGATGATATAGCGGTAGGGGTCCACCTCCTCGCGAAGGACGCGGAGCTCCTCGGAGGTCGGAGGGCTCGTCTCCGGGGGGTCGGCCGGCCAGATGAGCTCGAAGCCGGTGTTCTCAACGACCCGGGTCTTCGGGACTCCGCGGTGGAGGCTTTCCACCCGCATCCGTTTGGTCTCCTCGTCGAAACCGAGAACGCACAGGTCGGTGATGACCTTGTAGGGTCCGGCTCCGGGCGGGAGCCCGGCGGCCTCGCGGGCCCCTCTGCCCGCGATGTAGCCGGGCGAGGTCATGAAGTCGAGCTTGGGGATGAACCTTCTCGCGTCCTGGACGGTGATCATCATGGTCCGCCAGGCGAGAGAGGCAAGGTCGTTGGCTCCACCGCTCCCCGGAAACCTCACCTTAGGGCGCTGGATGTCCGTGCCGATCATCGTCGAGTTTATGTTCCCGTACATGTCTATCTGCGCGCCGCCGAGGAAAGTGTAGTCTATCCACCCCCGCTGGCAGTGCTCCATTATCTCGGCCATACTCGAGGCGACAAGGCCGCGGTGGAAGGTCCGCGAGTCGCCGACCGATATCGGCATGGTCGGCAGAAACGGACCCATACCCCCGGCCTCGAACATGATCATCAGGTCCGGGGAGGCCGTCTTCTGGGCGAGCATGGCCGCGGCGCAGGGCGCCCCCGTGCCGACGATTACCGTCGCACCGTTCTCGAGGTAGCGGGCGGCGACGCAGATCATGAGCTCCATACGGTTGTAGGCCTCGGCCGGGCCCCGTCCCGGGCCGCCGGCCGCCTCAGCGACCGCCGTCGTCACCGTGAGGTCCTCCCTTCCGCCTCAAGGCAGAGCTCCTCCGCGCGGAGCTCCCTCAGTCTCTCGATGCCACCACAGAGGTCGAGATACTCCGAGAAGCAGGACACCCCGTAGATGTAACGGTCCAGGAAGGCCTTGAGGACCTCCTCGTTCTCTTCGGCGTCAAGCCACTCCCGCAGGTGCCGCTCGTCCGAGTAGTACTCGTAGGGCATGTTCCCCGGGTAGCTCCCGTAGGGGACCTCGCACACCGCGTCGACCAGGAAGTACGGGATGGCCGTCCTGTCCGGGCGACGCCGGATGTCCTCGTGGGGGACCAGGCGCTCGGTGGTGATGATGAGCCGCTTGGCCGCCCGGGCGAGGTCCCAGTCGGCGATGGTGATACCGTCTATCTGCGAGTTCCCGTAGACGTCGGCCCGGTGGACGTGGATGACGGCCACGTCGGGGAAGAGGGCCGGAACGGCCAGGAACGTCTTCCCGGTGAACGGGCACTCGACCCGAACGCCCGCGCTCCTGGCCTCGGTGTCGGTGCCCATCACGCTCCGGATGGGCAGGAACGGGACGCCCATGGCCGCGGCCTTGTAGCGCCAGGCCAGGGCGGCGTTGGACCACTCGGTGACCCGCACCTCGCCGCTCTCGAAGAGGCGGCGGGCCGCCCGCGAGAGCCCGCGGGCCTCGAGCCCGACCACGTAGGCCACATCGCAGCGGTCGAAGCACTTCCCCGCGGCCAGGATCTGGCAGTCGTGGGTGGCCGTGTGCCCGGACAGCCCCAGGTTCCTCCGCCCCTGCCGGACAATCTCGTGCAGGACGGCCGTAGGGATGCGGCTTCCCCCGAAGCCCCCGACGGCGAGGTAGTCGCCGTCGGAGATGAGGTCGGCGACGGCCTGCCGCACCGTGGTCACTTTCGGCACCATCGACCTCGACTTCGCCCGGAAGTGCTCCCGGGCCCGGTCGACGTCGGGATCGGTGAAGAGCTCACCCTCCCCCGTGCGCCGGTAGGTCACCTGTCTCTCGACATAGGGCGCCTCGTAGCCCATACCTTCTCTCCTCCAGCCGGCTGAACGCGAGCGGACCCGCCTCGGCAAGAGCCGCCCCCCTCAGCACCCCAGGTTCCTGGCGATGACCAGGCGCTGGATCTCCGACGTCCCTTCTCCTATCTCCATCAGCTTGGCGTCCCGCAGATATCGCTCGACCGGATACTCATCCATATAGCCGTAGCCCCCGTGGATCTGCACGGCCTGGAGGGCGGCCCTGACGCAGGTCTCGGAGGCGAAGAGCTTGGCCATGGCCGCCTCCCGCCCGAAGGGAAGGTGGTTGTCCTTCAACCAGGCCGCCTTGAGGGTCATGAGCCGCGCCAGTTCGGTCTCCATGGCCATGTCGGCCAGCTTGAACTGGATGGCCTGGAACTTGGAAATGGCCTGGCCGAACTGGACCCGGGTCTTGGCGTACTCCAGGGACGCGTCAAGACAGGCCTGGGCGATGCCCACGGACAGGGCAGCGATGCTGATGCGCCCGCCGTCCAGGGCCGTCAGAAACTGCCGGAAGCCGGCGCCGCGCTCCCCGAGGAGCGCATCTTCCGGGAGCCGGCAGTCGGCGAAGACGAGCTCGGCGGTGTCCGAGGCCCTGAGCCCGAGCTTGGAGTACCTCTGACCGACCGAGAAGCCGGGCGCGTCGGCCGGAACGACGAACGAGCTTATGCCCCGCGACCCCTTCCCGGGTTCGGTCACGGCCGTGGCGACGACGACCCCGGCCAGCGAAGCGTTGGTGATGAAGCACTTCGTGCCGTTCAGCACCCACTCCCCGTCGACGAGCGAGGCCGTCGTCTCCGTCCCTCCGGCGTCCGAACCGGCGCCCGGCTCGGTGAGGCCGAAGGCGGCCAGAACTTCCCCCCTCAGGCACGGGCCGAGCCAGCGTTCCTTCTGGACCCGGCTTCCGAAGAGATAGATCGGCATGGTCCCGATGGAGACGTGGGCGGCGTAGGAGATACCGAGCGAGGCCGAGACGCGAGATATTTCCTCGACCGCCAGGGCGTAGGCGAGGTATCCGGCTCCGAGACCGCCGACCTCCTCGGGGAAGGGGAGGGCGAAGAAGCCCATTTCTCCCATCCGGGCGAAGACCTCCCGGGGGATGGCCTTCTTCTCCTCCCACTCGGCGACGTGAGGCTGGACTTCCTTGAGGGCGAAATCCCGGGCCATTCTCTGCAGCATCCGCTGTTCCCCGGTGAGCTGGAAATCCATGGCTGACCTCCAGGTGAAAAGACCTAGCCTGCCTCTGACCGATGGGGCCGCCCCCTCACCAGGCCGTTCCGTTCGGGCCCGGTGCGGCCCGGCGGCCCCACCAAGGGTCGATTGCCTCTACGCTACGCCGGCACGAAGTAGACCTCGTGTCGACCCCGTCGAACTCCACCGCGATGAGGTGGCCGGGGTCCTATCAGGTGGCAGCGGGTCTGTGCCGCACCGGCCGGAAATGAGCTATATCGAGAATAGAGCCTGTCCGCTGGGCGGGAGGCAGGAACACCGCCTCCACCTCCAGGCCGATGTGCACGTCACCGGGATCCACCTCTCCCAGCCGGTGCACCAAGCCTCCGGCGGTCCCGTCGATACGCACGAAGGCGTAGACGACCGGCGGCTCCAACTGCCGCCCTTCGAGGTCACGGTGGGCGACGGTGAACGTCTCCACCGTACCCCGCGCCTCCACGTCCCTTGGCTCCCCGGTCTTTTCGAAACAGCGCTCACAGTAGAGCCGGGGTGGCAGGTACTTGGTGCCGCAGCCGAGACAGGCCGACGCCGCCAGCCGACCCCGCTCCTTGATGGCGCGCAGGTAAGCCTCGCCCGCCACCCCCGCGGTGTAAACGTACTCGACCGGTATGCTCCCCGGCCACGTCCGCACGTGCTCCGGGTTGGTCAGCTTCTCCCGCATCGGCCTACCCTCCCTGGACCGGTTTCCAGTACTTGATGTCGGTGATGGCCCCTTCGCGCTCGCCGGGGCTCTTCCACACCGCCCGCACCCGCATGCCGATGTGGACGTCCTCCGGCCGGACCTCGCCCAGAAGGTGCAGTATCCCCATGCCGGGGGAAGCCCCGTCCACGTTGATGACCGCGGGCAACAGGGGCTCCTTCAGCCGGGCCACATCCCACCGGACATAGCAGATGGAGAAGGTGTTCACCGTGCCCGTATCCTCTACGTACACCCATTCGTCGGTGGGGACGAAGCACTGCTCGCAGAACATCCGGGGCGGGAGCAGGATGCGGTCGCACCCCCCGCACCGGCGGGCGACGAGCCGGCCGTTCTTCAACTCGCGCAGATAGCGGCCGATGGCCACGCCGGCGTCCCAGGCGTACTCCGCCTTCAGCTTGTGCCTGACCGTGAGCACCCGCCCTTCCTCGATGTCCCGTGAACTCAGGGCGGTGCCGGGCCATTCCTTGATCTTGACGGTCATGGTGTATCCCCCCTCCCCTAGCGTCCCAGGATGATGACGGTGCCCACCTGCATCAGGTCGCCCCACGCCTGCGCCAGGCCGCGTCGCGGAGTCCCGGGCACCTGGCGCTTGCCGGCCTCGCCCCGGAGTTGCCAGAACAACTCGCACACCTTCATGAGGCCGGCGGCGGCGATGGGGTTGCCCACCCCCAGAAGGCCCCCGGAAGGACACACGGGCAGGTCGCCGTCGCGCTGGGTGACCCCGTCGGCGGTCAGGCGGGCCGCCCCGCCCCGCTCGCACAGCAGTAACCCCTCCAGGTGGTGCAGTTCCTTGTAATCAAAGGGGTCGTACGGCTCCACGATGTGGATCTCCTTGCGCGGCTCCTTGATGCCCGCCATCTCATAGGCCATCCGGGCGGCGTACTCCACGTAGCGCGGGTAGTACAGGTCTCGGTTGGTCCAGTAGGCGGTGTCCAGGTGCCAGCCCACGCCCTCGACCCAGACCGGCTTGTCGCTCACCCGCTTGGCGACGTGTTCGGCGCACATCACCACCGCAGCCGCGCCGTCGCTGGCCGGGGAGACGTCCAGCCGGTTGACCGGCCAGGCCAAGACCTCCGAGTTGAGGACGTCCTCGACCGTCAGTTCCTCGCCCAGTTGGGCACAGGGGTGGTCCAGGGCGTTCTTCTTGTTCTTCACCGCGACCAGGGCTATCTCTTCCTTGGTGATGCCGTGAACCGTCATGTACCGGTTCATCTCCAGGGCGAAGATCCACAGCAGGTTGGGCCCCAGAGGGCGCTCGGTGGTGTGGTCGAAGATGGTTATGAAGGCTCCCTGGGGGTGGGGGTGGCAGGAGGACATCTTCTCCTCGCAGACCACCAGCACCGTGTCAAACTGGCCGGACGCGATGTGGTACCAACCCTGGATGGGGGCGAACACTCCGGTCGCGCCGCCCACGAAATTCCGGATGCACGGCTTGCGCCAGGCGCCGGAACCGTCCGCCAGGTACTCACCTTTCATGTGGACGCCGTCGAAGGCATCCGGCGCGGAGCCGATGACCACCGCGTCCACGTCCTTGAGAGTGAGACCCGCCGAGTCCAGGGCCATTTTGGCCGCCTGCCAGGACAGCTCCCGTCCGGTTTCCTGCGCCCGCCGGACGAACTTGGTCATGCCCGCGCCGACTACCGCTACTTTCGCCACCGTTCTCCCTCCCCTCAAGCCCTCTCCAGGATTACCACGCAACCGGTCGTGGTGGGAAGATTGCGCCAGCTCTGGGCCAGTCCCCGCGCGACGTCGGGCAGCTGGTTCCCGCCCGCCTGGCCCCTCAACTGCAGCACCACCTCATATACCCGGTGCAGGCCGGTTGCCTCCAGTAGGTGTCCCACGCCCAGGCTGCCGCCGGACACGTTGACCGGGAAATCGCCGGACGGCAAGGTGACACCCTCTTCGAGCCACGAGCCCGCCTCGCCGGGGCGGCAGATGCGCAGGGCCTCGAGGTGCTCGAGTTCCTTATACGAGAAAGAATCGTCCACCTCGGCAAAGTCCAGCTCGCGGAAGGGGTCGGTGATGCCCGCCATGCGGTAGGCCTGCTGGGCGGCCAGCCGCGCGTAGGCCGCCTCGCCCCACTGCCGGGAATCCAGGGCCGGGGTATCGGTGCACCACCCGTAGCCGGTGATCCAGACCGGCTCCCCCGCCAGGCCGGCGATCGCCCTCTCGCCGGCCACAACCATGACGAAGCCGCCGTCGGCCGGCCGGGCGATGTCCAGTTCGCCCAGGGGGGTGAAGGCCGGGGGAGCACCCAGCACGTCCTCGAGCGAGACCCGGGCCCCGTAGACCGCCCGGGGGTTCAGGAGCGCGTTCGCCAGGTTCTTCTTGACCACCAGCCCGCACTGCTCCCGGGTGTTGCCCGTCACGTGGAGGAAACGGTTCATCTCCAGCCCCGCCAGGTGATGCGGGTGAGCCTCAAGGGGCCGGTGATAAATGGGGTCATAGGCGAAGTTATGAATGTGGGCGGGCGTGCGCATGTCCGAGTGCTTGCTATGGCCCTCCACCACCACCACCCGGGCCATTCCGGTGCGGATCAGCATCGCCGCACAGGCCAGCGCATGAATCCCGTCACCGGTGACCGTGTGGACCGGCCGCAGGGCACCGCCCAGCTGATCGGGGACGTACTCGTCATAAATGCTGGTGCCCTCCCAGAAGTCCTCGGAGACACAGATGAAGCTGTCCACGTCCTTGCGAGGGTTGACCCCGGCGTCTTCGTAGGCTCTGGCCGCCGCTTCGTACATCATCTCCTTGCAAGAGAGCCCGGGGGTAATGGATCTGATGTCCGAGTGACCGACCCCCACGATGGCGACCCTTTCCGGCACTTCTCGCCACCTCCCAAGTACCCGCCGGCGGCGGGTTTCTCCGATCCCGGCCGGCCTGAGGCGGTTCCCACCCGTGAGAACATCTCCCCTTGCCGGCGTTCTACCTAACGGTAGGTTGAGCAGCCCCCAAATAAAAGCGGGTCGTCCGACCAGGATCATCCAGGCTCCGGATTCCCATGACCCTGTGAGGGCTGGGCTCCGCTCGGGAAACCGAAGGCTTCGCTCGGGAAACCAAAGGCCGCAAAGACAATTCGGTATTTTCGGCGGTGGGCGGGCTATTCCTCCCCCGCGGGCCCGGTGGGCGACAGGGGTTCGCGGGAGGCGGGCATCGGATGGGGCCGGTTGGACCCTAGATGAGCCGCTGGACCTGTTCGAGGACTGTCTGGATGAAGAAGCCGTGCTGGAAGGAGACGAAAAACTGGACGGCCCCCGTCTGTCCCGGAGCCGCGACCCGGCGGTAGACGTAGGGGAAGGCCACCGCAGCCAGGATGACCGACGAGGCCACGGTGACCCAGCTCAGAGTTCCGCCGCGGCTCGCGGCTTCGATGAAGAACTTAGCCAGGACTCCGAGCACGAGGGCGAGGTAGTGGAGCACGGTGTAAACGGCCTGACGGCGCTGGTCGTCGGCCGGGCACGGCGCTTGGGGCCGGTCCCCGACCGGGGACGGCACAGCCCAGGACCGCACGGTGAACTCCGGCGGCCTCGCCGAGCCCAGGTAAAAGTAGCCTCCGAGACGACGGAGAAAGCCCACGCCTGAGCCCCCCTCGCGCGGCCCCGGGCCTATCGGACTCCGGGAGGCGCTGCTAGACAGCGTACGCGCGAGCGGGCCAGCCGGTTACCCGGAGGAGCTTCCCGAGGCCGCCGGGACCACGGCCGCGGCCGCCTCCGCGAGGAGGCTATCCTCGCTCGGCCGGTAGTGGCGGTCCAGGAAGGACCGGAGCCGGGCGACGTCTTCTTCCGGGAGGAGGGCCCGGGTCACGACGACCTCCACGCCGACCTCGGGCACGGGAGCCGTGCTGACGACGAAGTCGGGCCGGATGTCCTTCACCACCTCGCGGAGGCCGTGCGCGGACGAGGTCCCGACGACGTCCAGCCCGCAGAACTCGGTCGCCAGACGGGCGGCCAGGATATCGCTGACCCCCACCCCGGCCGTCGAGGCGACGACGACGCGCCTGCGGCCGGAGACCGTCTTCCGGCGGCGCAGGACGGCCGCCGCCACGTGGAGGGTGAGGTGGCCCACCTCCTCCGGCGGGAGGGTCACGCCGGCCACGAGCTCGCACTGGCGGCAGGCCCGCGAGCAGGCGGCGAAAATCCTCGGGTAGAGGGCGGTTATCTCGTCCAGGAGCGGGTTCGTCACCGGCAGCCCGAAACGCAGCCGGCCCAGGGTCGGGCGGAGGTGAAGGACCAGGCCGTCAAGAAGAGTCTCCTCACCCGAGAGCGGGATGCCGAGCTCTTTCTCCACGCCTTCGACGAAGATGCGCGCCACCGCCGAGGACTCGACGTCGAGCCGGGGGCGGAGGTCCGGACCGCCGGTCCTCCGCCGGGCGGGTCCCCGGACCCTGGCCCCGAGAAGATGGAGGGTGAGGTTGCCGATCTCCGCCTCGGGAACCCGGACGCCGAACTCCTCGCTCATGCGCCCGGCCAGGAGGGCGGCCAGGCTGTACTCCGGCTGCGACCGGAGGGCCGCCAAGCGCTCGCGAGGAACCTCGACGTGCTTGCCGCCCGCCAGACGCTGGACGGCGATGGCCACCTGGAAGACGAGGGCGGAGTACGAGCCCGTGGTGAACTCGGCCCCAGCCGCGCCCTCGACTTCCCGGACCATGGTCTCCACGACCCCGAGGTCTATGCCCCCCAGCAGAGCCAGGAGATGCGGGCCTCCGGAGGCCCCGGAGGCGGAGCCTGAAGCAGCGCTGGAGGCAGCGTCCCCGGCCGTGCCCTCGCCCGCCCCGCTTCCGGGCTCAGACCCGACGCTCATGAGGAGCCGGCCCAGCTCTCCCGACTCGGCGAACTCGTTGAGGAGGTCGGAGACCGCCTGTCTCCAGGCCGACTCCTGGCCGACCACCCTGAGGCCGTAGTTGGAGCGCCTGACCAGGGCGAGCCCGCGGCGCTCGAGCCAGGCCTGAACGCCGTCGAGGTCGGCGAAGACCGTGGTCCGCGAGACGTGAAGCTCGTCGGCGAGACAGTGGCTGGTTACGGGCTCTTCACACTGGAGGAGGCGGGCGACAATGATGTTGCGCCTCTGCTCCGGAGAGAGAACGGGGCGGTACTCCTCGACGAGACCAAGTTTCTGCCGGGCCGCGGCGACGCCGTCTTCGGAGCCGTCTATCCAGATGCCGACGCGGGGCCGGCGGCACAGCCTGACCGGAGTGGACTCGAGCCACATCTCGATCTCGTCAAGATCGTAGCGGATGGACCGGGGGCTGACACCGAACTGCCGGGCGAGGTCTGCGATGACCACAGGGCCCTTCTCGTTGAGGAGAGCCAGAAGAAGGTGCTTGGCCCGGATGTTCAGCTGCAGCGGCGCCTCTTCCACGTCTTAACCTCCCTGCCCTGCCCTAATGATTGTGGAAACCCAGTCATTGATTCCTGCTCGCGGAGGCTTTTCCTGCCATGGCTCGCGCCGGACCCGCCGGCCCGCGGGAGCGGCGCAGGGTCGGGCCGAAGAATGCCCGAACCCCGGTCACAAGGTCGTCGGCGATCACGTAAGTCGCCGGGATGACGACGAGGGTGAGGAGAGTCGAGGAGACGAGTCCCCCGATGACGGCGACGGCCAGGGAGTTGGCCAGCTCGGAGCCTTCGAGCGACGCCGCGGCCATCGGAAGGAGCCCGAGCGCCGTGGTCGCCGTGGTCATGAGGATAGGCCGTAGTCTGGCCCCGGCCGCGACGAGAACGGCCTCGTCACGCGGGACGCCCCTGGCCCGGATCTGCCCCACGAAATCGAGGAGGACGATGGCGTTGTTGACGACGATGCCGCCGAGCATGATGATCCCGATGACGGACGGGACGGACAGGGTGATGCCCGTAAGCCTCAGGGCCGCGACCACGCCGACGACCGCGAGAGGGATGGTGACCATGATGACCAGGGGTTGGACAAGGGACTCGAACTGGGAGGCCATGACCATATAGACGAGGACGACCGCGAGCGAGAGGGCCAGTCCGAGACCGGCGAAGGCCTCCTCCATCTGCTCGTGCTCGCCGGCCACGGTATAGTCGTAGCCCTCCGGGAACTCGAGCCGGTCGAGCCGGGCGACGATGTCGGCCGTGACCGAGGCTAGATCGCGCCCGGTGACGCCGGCCGACACCACGACGACCCGCCGCCCCTCCTGACGGCTGATGGCCGACGGGCCTTCGGCCCGGGTCACCTCGGCCACCTCGGTGAGGGAGACGGGGTACCCCCCAGGGGTGCGGAGGACGAAGTCCTCCACCGCCCGGATACCCTTCCGGCTGTCCGCGTCGTAGCGCAGGACGACGTCGTGACGGCGGCCGTCCAGGCTCAGGGTCCCGACCGTGCGACCCTCGATGGCCTCCCGAACCGTCACGGCCACCGCCGCCGGGTGAAGACCAAGGGCGGCCAGCCTGTCCCGGTCGTACCTGACGACGAGTTCCGGCCTCGGCTCGGCCCGGCCGCTATCGACGTTGACCGTCCCGGGAGTCTGGCGCACGATGGACGCCACCTCCTCCGCCAGGCCGGCGAGGACCTCGGGGTCGTAGCCCCGGATGACAAGCTCTACGGGACGTATTCCGCCCATGCTCATGAAGGAGCTGAGCGACTCGACGGTTATCCGGCCGCCCCTGACGTTGAACAACCTCCGCTCGAGGTCCCGGACGATCTCGTCGGCGCTCCGCTCCCGGCGGTCCCGCTCGACGAGCTTGAGAGTGACCGAACCCACGTTGGTCCCCCCGCCCAGGACTCCCGCCGCGTCGAGCATCAGCCCTCCGCTCGACCCCACGGTCGAGGTCACGAACCGAGCCTCCGGCACGCCCAGGGCCACCTCCTCGACCCTTCGGACGAGGGCGTCGGTCGAGGCGAGGTCGCTCCCGGCCGGAAGGCGGACGTTGATGATGACCTCCCCCCGGTCCATGGGAGGAACGAACTCGGCCCCAAGGCCGGGAACCAGGCGGACGGCGAGGAGGACGGCCGCGGCCGCCAGGCCGAGAACAAGATAGCGCGACCGGAGGGCCCCCCGGACAAGTGTCCGGTACCGCCCCCGGAGGGCCGGAGCGGATCGATCCTCCCCGGACCCGGACGGAAGGGGGGCGACCCGTCGCCCGGGCGCCCGCCCGGCGGTGAACAGGGTGGCCGCGGCCATGGGGACGAAGGTCAGGGCGACCGCGAGCGAGGAGAGGAGCGAGAAGGACACCGTTACGGCGAGCTCCTTGAAGAGCGTCCCGGCCACCCCGCCGACGAAGACCACCGGGAGGAAGACGACAACGGTCGTCAGGGTGGAGGCGCTGATGGCGGTCGAGACCTCCCGCGAGCCATCGACGGCGGCCTCCACCGGGGCCTTGCCCTCTTCGAGGTGGCGGAAGATGTTCTCGAGAACGACGATGGAGTTGTCGACCAGCATACCCACCCCGAGCGCCAGTCCCCCGACGGTCATCAGGTTCAGGGTGAGGTTGCTGAAGTACATCAGGGTGAAGGTGGCCACGACGGAGATGGGCATGGCCAGACCGATGATAAGGACGCTTCGCAGGTTCCTGAGGAAGAGAAGGAGCACGAGGGCGGCCAGGAGAGCCCCCTGCCAGGCGTTGGCGCCGACGAGGCCGACAGCCCTGGCGATGAAATCGGCCTGGCTCACGGTCACCTCCACCCGAAGGCCGGGCGGAAGGTCCTGTCGGAGAAGGTCGAGCTCGGCCTTGACCCGGCGGGCCACATCCACCGAGTTGGCGTCGGAGGCCTTCTGGACCGAGAGGATGACGGAATCCTCGCCGCCCAGCCGGGAGATATCCCTGACCTCCCGGGGGAGAAGGGCCACGTCGGCCACCTCCCCCAGGCGGACCGGAATGGCGACGGTCCTCGGGCCCAGGGGGGTGGGTCTGGTCTCCGTCCTCACCCCGACGACGAGGGCCTCGAGGTCGTCGAGGTCCTCGAACTCCCCGAGGGAGCGGATGAGGAGCGTCTGTCCGTCCTCGGTCACCGAGCCGCCCGGGAGGTTCAGGCTGGCCCCGGCCAGAGCGGTCCTGAGCTCGAGCCAGGTGAGACCGGCCGCGGCCAGGCGGTCCGGGTCGACGGCAACGAGCACCTCTTCCTCGGCCCCGCCGATGATCGTTACCGCCGCCACTCCGTCCACGCGCTCGAGGCGGGGCTTGACCGCGTCCATGGCGAGCCGCCGGAGGGCCACGAGCGGGTCTCCTGCAAGCGGGTCTCCCGTGAGAGGGTCCCCCGCGAGAGGGTCTCCGCCCGGCGCAAAGTCGCTCCTGCCCCCGCCGCTCACTGCCACGAAGAGGAGCGGCAGAGACGAGGGGTCGAAGGCCGTGACCACCGGCCGGCCGGCCTCGTCCGGGAAGTACCGGCTGGCGAGGTCGAGCTTCTCGCGCATCTCGAGGGTGGCGTAGTCCATGTCCGTGTTCCACTCGAACTGGACGATGACGACGGAGCGCTCCTCGAGGGAGATGGAGCTTATCGTCTTGACCCGGGCCACCCGGCCGACGGCTTCCTCGACGACCCGGGTAACGTGGCTCTCCACCTCCGCGGGAGCGGCTCCGGGGTACTCGGTGACGACTCCGGCGGCGGGGAAGTCGAAGCGCGGGAAGAGGTCGACACTGATGCGGCCGGCCGATACCCCTCCTAGGAGGAGAACGGCCAGAACGCCCATCAGGATCGTGACCCTGCGCCTCACCGAGAACGCGCTGATCAAGGCGACCTCCCTACCGCGCCGGCGACCCCGGCGCGAACGGGTGGGCGGCTACCGGCGCAGGACCTTCCCGGCCCTGTCGCTGGAGAGCGCCCCCCGCTCGACGGCCATCACGCCGTTGACGATGACCCACTCGACGCCTACGGGAGCAAGGTACGGCTCCTTTCCCGTCGCGCGGTCGGAGATGGTCTCGGGGTCGAAGACGACCACATCGGCCCAGCCGCCGCGGGCCAGGAGGCCCCGGTCGGTCAGGCGGAGCTTGCGGGCCGGCAGGGCGGTGAGCTTGTGGACCACACCGGCGAGGTCGCCCAGACCGCGGCTGCGCCGGTAGTGGCCGAGGACGCGCGGAAAGGTCCCGAAGTGCCGGGGATGGACGGGGGTCCGCTCCCCGAGTTCGCGGTCAAGGGCGAAGGCGTCGGTTCCGACCATCGTCTCCGGGTGGGAGAGCACCGCGAAGACGTCATCCTCGCTCATGAGTGCGGCCAGGTGGAGCTTCAGGTCCTGCTCCAGAAGGAGGTCGGCCAACCGGTCGACGAGCCGCCGGCTCCACGCCTCGTCCGGCGGTCCCTTCTTGGTCCCCGGCGGTTCAATCCCCAGGACCTCCTCGAAGGCCCGGCCCTCGAGGTCCGCGTCCCGGCCGGCGGTCACAATGAGGTAGTGGTGGGGCGACGCTAGGAACCCGGGAAGCTTCCCGTCGCGGGCGGCGGCTTTTCGGACCTCGTTCGCGGCCCGCTCGCGGAACTCGGGGTGACCAAGGCTGGCACGGACATCGTCGGGTGCCCCGCGCGGCGTCACCCCCGGAATCTCCCCGAGGAGCGAGAAGACCTGGGCGAAGGAGTAGGGGTAGACATCGCAGGTTATGTCGATGCCTTCCCGGCGGGCCTCCTCCATCAGGGCCAAGGTGCGCGCGACCTTTCCGAAGTTCTCGCGGCCGATGGCCTTGTGGTGCGAGACCTCAACGCGGACGCCGGCTTCCCGGCCGATGCGGACGGCCTCCTCGACCGCCTCGACCACCCCGCCGCTCTCGTCCTTCACGTGCGATGTGTAGAGGCCGTCGTACCGAGCCACCACCCGGGCGAGGGCGACGACCTCCGCGGTCGACGAACTCGCCCCCGGCATATAGGAGCGTCCGGTGGAGAGGCCGTGGGCCCCTTCTTCCAGGCAGGCTCGGGTCAGAGCCTCCATGGCTTCAATCTCGCCGGGGGTCGCCGGCCGGCGGTCGAGTCCCACGATATGGGCCCGGATGAGGCTCTGCCCGACGATAGGGTAGAGGTTCACCCCTATGCCGTGCTTGTCGAGGTAGTCGAGGTACTCTCCGAAGGAGTGCCAGGCCGGCCCCGAGCCGTCGTCAGCGCCGGCGGCGATCTGGGATGG
The DNA here is from genome assembly GCA_020725405.1 of Symbiobacterium sp. Classification (GTDB taxonomy): domain Bacteria; phylum Bacillota; class Sulfobacillia; order UBA995; family UBA9673; genus DYFB01. The sequence continues at coordinate 74,303 of DYFB01000039.1, forward strand.
GACCTCCCCGAGGAGGCCCTCGGAGAGCATCTTGAGGACGGTTTGGGCGACCTCGCCCTTCAGGGGGGCCGGCGACCAGCCGCAGCTCCCGGCGACCTCGGTGGTGATGCCCTGGAGGAGAGAGCTCCGGGCCCGGGGATGGGAGGGCAGGGAAAGGTCGGAGTGGGAGTGCATGTCGATGAACCCCGGGGCGACGGCGAGGCCCCGAGCGTCGATAACCGTGGCCGCCTCGGCGCCCTCAAAGGATCCCAGGCCGGCGATACGGCCTCCGGAGATGCCGAGGTCGGCCACGTAGGGGGGGTTACCGGTGCCGTCGACGATCAGCCCGCCGCGGATGAGCACGTCCAGCAAGTCCGCATCCTCCTCGGGTCGCGGCGCCACCGGAAGCCCGGGGCGCTGTCATCGTCCGGCGGTCTTCGCTCCCGGGTGTCGGAAGCCCTGCTGGTGCTCTTACTAAGCGTCGCCCGGCGAGGCCCTCGCCGGGCCGCCCTGTCGCCCTGGCCGTGAGCCCGCCGCGCCAATCCTGGCGCTCCCGCCCGAGGAGGCCCCGCTGTCTGAGCGGAAACCCACATCTGGGCTTCCATTCCACTTGCCAGGGAACTCTCCCGTTCGTAGCGAAAAGTGTCAGGAGTTGGCGCTTTGCCCCGGAGCAAGCCCTAATCCACTGGCGAGGGAGCCTATGAGCGCGGTCCCGGCCATACCGGAAATCGACTTCTCGGCCGACCCCGAGGCCGTCCGCCTCGTGGCCGAGGCGCACCGCCTGAGCTATGGTCACCTGGCGAACCCCGGGTTCGCCGCCGAGGTGTCTCTCATCGACCCCCTGCCGCACCAGCGAATCGCGGTCTACGACCACATTCTGAACCAGCGGCCGCTTCGCTTCCTCCTGGCCGACGACGCCGGGGCCGGAAAGACTATCATGACCGGCCTCTACATCCGCGAGATGCTCAGCCGGCGTCTCCTGCGCCGCGTACTGGTAGTCCCGCCCGCCGGACTGGTCAGCAACTGGCGGCGCGAGCTGGCCACGCTCTTCGGCCTCCGCGCGCGGGTGATCACCGGGGCGGACGCCTCCCGCGCGAGCGGGTCCGGTGACTCGCCGAACCCCTTCCGCGGTCCGGGCTCCGACCTCGCCATCGTCAGCGTCGACACCCTGGCGGGGCAGAAGGTCTTCTCCCGTCTGGCCGAGCCGGGCGTGGAACCCTACGACCTCGTCGTCTTCGACGAGGCCCACAAGCTGGCCGCCCGCCAGGACCCGGACGGCCGCATCGTGAAGACCGACCGCTACAGCCTCGCGGAGGCGCTGGCGGGCGTGAAGACTAGCGAGCCCCGGTTCCGTCTCGATTGGCACGCCCGCAATCTCCTGCTCCTCACGGCCACGCCGCACATGGGCAAGGACTTCCCCTACTACTGCCTCTGGCGGCTCCTCGAGCCCGAGGCCCTGGCTACCTTCGAGGCCTTCTCGGCCTACCCGCCCGCCGAGCGACGCCATCATTTCCTCCGCCGGACCAAGGAGGAGATGGTGGACTTCTCCGGACGCCCGCTCTACCCGCCGCGGCACTGTGATACCGTGAGCTACGAGCTCACCCAGGGCGGGGAGAGCGAGCAAGAGCTCTACGACGAGACCACCAAGTACATCAGCAGTTACTACAACCGGGCGCGCCTCCTCAATCGCACGGCCGTACGCCTGGCCATGAGCGTCTTCCAGCGCCGTCTGGCGAGTTCCACCTACGCCCTGATGCGATCGTTCGAGCGCCGCCTGGAGAAGCTCGAAGCCATCATGGACGACCTCAGGTCCGGGCGCCTCACCGCCGACCAACTGCTCATCCGGCAGCGCCGCCTGGACAGCACCCGTGATCTCCTGGACGAGGCCACGGCGGACGAAGAAGGAGTCGAGCACGGCGAGGAGAGCAGCGAGGCCGCTGAGCGGAACCTCCTCGGCGGCGTGGTCGCCGTGAACCTGGCCGAGCTCGAGGTGGAGAAAGCCAAAGTCGCCGAGCTCCTCGACCTCGCCCGCCGCGTAGCGGCCAAGGGCAGCGGGGCCAAGTTCGAACGCCTCCTGGAGGTCCTGGGCGACGCGCGTTTCGCCGAAGAGAAGTTCCTCATTTTCACAGAGCACCGCGACACGATGGACTTCATCGCCCGCCGGTTGGAGGCCCTCGGCTATACCGGCCAGGTGGCCCGGATCCACGGCGGTCTCGACGCCGCCGAGCGGGACCGCCAGATCGAGTTCTTCCGCGCCCCGGCCGGCGCCGGAGGAGCCCGCTTCATGGTCTGCACCGACGCGGCTGGTGAGGGTATTAACCTTCAGTTCTGCTGGCTCATGGTCAACTACGACATCCCGTGGAACCCGGCTCGCCTGGAGCAGCGCATGGGCCGCATCCATCGCTACCTTCAGACCCGCGAGGTCCGCATCATCAACCTCGTTGCCGGGAACACCCGCGAGGGCCGGGTGCTGAAGACTCTGCTCGACAAGCTCCAGCTCATCCGCGAGCGGCTCGGCTCGGACAAGGTCTTCGACGTGGTGGGGCGGCTCTTCGAGGGCGTCTCGCTCCGAGAGTACATGGAGATGGCCGTCACCGAAGCGGGGGTTGAGGCTGCCGCCAGGTTCATCGAAGGCCGACTCACCCCCGAGCAGGTCGAGGCCCTCGAGGCCCGTGAGCGCCTCCTCTACGGCGACCGCGGGGACGTCAAACGAGAACTGCCGGCTCTCAAAGACCGGCTCGAGCAGGAAGGACTGCGGCGGCTCCTTCCGGGCTACGTCCGGCACTTCGTGCTCGGGGCCGCGCCGGTGCTCGACCTCGCCCTCGAGGGCCCGGTGGACGGCCGCTTCACCTTCCGGCCCCTCCGCCCAGGCGCTCTGGACCCCTTCCTGCCGGCCTCGGAGGCCTACCCTCCCGACTGGCAGACACTCTTCACCATCGAGCGCCCGGCACGGGAGGAGAAGGTCGTCTTCCTGCGCCCCGGCGAGCCGTTCTTCGAGAGTCTGCGCGAGGCTGTGGCGTCCAGGCTGGAGGGGTCAGCCCTCAGGGGTGGGGTCTTCACCGACCCCCACGCCACGGGTCCCTACCTCTTCCACCTGGCCCTGGTCAGCGTGGTGCGCCGCCGTGACCCCGCCGATCCGGGCTTCGCGGAAGAACTTCTCCTGGAGGAGAGAGTCGTCGGCGTGCGCCAGGACGAGAGCGGCAACATGGAGCTGTGCCCCATCGAGCACCTGCTCCTCCTGCGCGGGGCGCCAGGGGCCTTGCCGGTGGGCCGTCTTGCGGCGGCGCCGCTGGAGTACCGGGAACAGGCCCGCCGATTCGCGATGACCCGGGTGGCGGAGGTCCGGGCCGAGGACATCCGGGAGAGGCTCCGGCTGGAACTGGCCCGGCGCCGAGAGGCGGTCCGCCAGGGCTACGACTACCGGCTGGCCGAGCTCGGCGAGAGCCGGGTCAGGCTGCGCAAGGCGGCCTCGGAGGGAGACCGCAGGGCCGCCGGCGAGCTCGAGGCCGTCAAGCGAGAGCAGGAGCGGGTCACGGCCGAGGCGCAGGCGGCCTCCCGGCGGTTGGAGCGGGAACCCGACCTCGTGGCGCCGGGCGAGGTGCGCTTCCTCGCCCACGCGCTGGTCCTGCCCAGCGCCGACAGCGAGGACCAGGCTCATCACGACGCCCGGGTGGAGGCTCTGGCCATGGAGTACGCCCGCCGCTACGAGGAGGACCTCGGCGCCGTGGTGAAGGACGTCTCCACAGCGGACCGGGCCCGCGAGGCCGGCCTCGGCGACCGGCCCGGCTTCGACCTCCTCTCCCGGCGCCCCGATGGGCAGGAGCTGTGCATCGAGGTCAAGGGCCGGGCCCACGCCGGTGAGGTCGAGGTGACCCGGAACGAGTGGGCCCAGGCCTGTAACCTGGGTCCGCGGTACTGGCTCTACGTGGTCTACGACTGCGCCACCCGCCAGCCGAGGTTGCGCCGGATCCAGGACCCCTTCTCCCGGCTCCTGGCCAGGACCAAGGGGAGCGTGCTCATCAGCGAAGCGGAAATAGCCGAAGCGGCGGAGGGATGAACTCGCGGTGGAACCCAGCGGACCGACCGGACGGCGCCTCATCGAGGCGACCTTTCCGCTGAGGCAGGCGTCACTCGACTCCGTGCACGAGAAGAACGTCCGGCACGGGCATATCTCCACCCTGCACATCTGGCCGGCCCGGCGACCCCTGGCCGCCTGCCGGGCCGCGCTCATCGCCACTCTCCTGCCGGACCCCGGGACTTCCGAAGAGCGCCGGCGGCTCGCGGAGAGAATCGGCGGGAGGGTTGTCGAGCGTCGCGAGATGAAGAAGGTCGGCTCCCGGGAGGTCGAGACGGTCCGGGAGGAGACCGAGGGAGGACTCCTCCACTGGGGGCGGGAGAACAGCCCCGACCTCGACTGGTTCCGGGAGGAGATCCGCAAGGCCTACGGCGGCAGGGCTCCGAAGGTGCTGGACCCCTTCGCCGGTGGAGGGTCCATACCCCTCGAGGCCATGCGCCTCGGCTGCGAGGCCATCGCGATGGACATCAACCCGGTGGCGTGGTTCATCCTGAAGTGCACGCTGGACTACCCCCACCGGATGGCCGGTAAGACCCTGCCTCTGCCCAAGGCGGCCCTCGAGTCGGCCGAGTTCATGGAGGCCTTCCTGCGAGGGACGGGGAGGGTCAAGAAGAAGGCGGACCTTGAGCGGCAGCTCCAAGGGGTGCAGCTCGGCCTCTTCCCGCCTCCCGAGGCCGACCTCGCTTGGCACGTGCGGGCGTGGGGTCGCTGGGTCTTCCAGCGGGCCAAGGTGGACCTCGAACGCTTCTACCCGGTGGTCGACGGGAAGCCCACGGTGGCCTACCTGTGGGCGAGGACGGTCAAGTGCAAGAACTGCCGCGGGGAGGTGCCTCTCCTCAAGACCAGGTGGCTCTGCCGTAAGCCGGATAAGAAGGTGCTCCTCACCCTGCGCACGGAGCCGGGCAAGGCCGAGGCCGACTTCGGCGTCCGGGTTCTCCGGCCTGACGAGGTGGTGAACGACGCCGACACCAAGGGTACCATGTCCAGGGCCGGGGCGACCTGCCCGCACTGCGGCGTCATCACGATGATGGAGGACCTCCGCCAGGAGGGTCGCGCCGGTCGCCTAGGGCAGCGGTTGGTGGCCGTGGTGGTCGAGGGGGCCCGTGGAAAGGAGTATCGACCTCCCACCGGTGAGGAGATACGGAGGGCATCGGAGGCTGGGGGCGCGGTCGCTTCGGCGTTCGACGGAGTACCCTTCGGGACCCCCGACGAACCGCTTCCGGCCAAGGAGGCGCTCGGCATCCGGGTCCCACTCTACGGCTTGGATACCTGGGGGAAGCTGTTCAACCCTCGCCAGCTGCTCGCCCTGGGAAGCTTCGTCCGCCATACTCGTGCGGCACGGGAGGCGATGCATGCTCACGAGTACTCCCCAGAGTGGGTCGAAGCGGTGGGGACCCTTCTAACCCTCGTAGTCGATAAACTCGCGGACTATAACGCGAGCCTAACGACATGGAACACGCCTGGGGAAAAGATGAGGAACGTCTTTGTCCGGTTCGCCCTGCCCATAACGTGGGATTATGCTGAGCTTAACCCCCTTTCACAGTCTACCGGGAACTACCTAGCCTGCCTAGAGTGGGTGGCCCGGTCAACGGAGCATACCTCTCTAGCTGCGCTGAGGTGTCCCTTCCCGCAAAGCGTTCTCGGCTCGGCTATCCGCCTACCTGCCGAGCAGGGGACGGTGGACCTCGTGGTGACCGACCCGCCGTACTACGACGCCATACCCTACTCGGATACGATGGACTTCTTCTACGTCTGGCTACGCCGGAGCACGCACGGGCTGGCTCCGGACGTCGATGCGGCCTTTTCCGAAGAGCTCGGCCCGAAGTGGGACGGGCCTCGAGAGGAAGGAGAGCTTATCGACGACGATAGTCGCTTCGGTGGTGACCCCCAAAGGTCCCGGGCCGCCTACGAAGCCGGCATGCTTAAGGCGTTCCAGGAGTGCTACCGAGTCCTCCGCCCCGAGGGGCGGCTCGTGGTCGTCTTCGCCCAGAAGAACCCTGCGGCGTGGGAAGCCCTCGTTTCGGCCATGCTTCGAGCGGGCTTCGTGGTCACCGCAAGTTGGCCGGTGCAAACCGAGAGGGAGACCCGCACTAGAGCACTGTCCGGAGCTGCCCTCTCCTCGTCAGTCTGGCTTGTCTGCCGCAAGCGCCCGCCGAGCGCCCGACCCGGGTGGGATAACCAGGTCCTCGAAGAGACGCGCGCACGCCTCTGGGGCGTGCGGGCTGACGAGGTCGGCGAGTGGGTGTATCGCCCCACCCTCCGCGAGTTCTGGGATGCCGGGATTCGCGGCCCCGATTTCGTCTGGGCGGCCACCGGTCCGGCGCTCGAGGCCTACAGCCGCTACCCGGCGGTGAAGAAGGCCGACCGGCCCGATGAACTCCTGACCGTGAGCGAGTTCCTCCGCCACGTGCGTCGCCTGGTGGTGGATTTCGTCGTCGGCCGCGTGCTCACCCCGGAAGGAGAGCCGTCGGCCGCGCCCCCGCTAGACGACGTAACGACCTACTACCTCCTTCACCGGCAGGCTTTCCAGTTTTCCGAGACCCCCATCGGCGCGGTCATCCTCTATTCCGTGTCGTGCGGGCTCTCGGACCGCGACCTCGTGGAGGAGTACGACCTCCTTTCCCGCAGCGGCGGGAGCACCGCGCCCGCCGACCTGGAAGAGGACGGTTCGGATTCCGGGGAGGACGCCCAAGAAGAGGGAGAGGAAGAGGAAACCGCCGGCGCTTCCGGCGGCACCTCAAAGGTCCGGCTCAGGCCCTGGCACCAACGCCGGGGCAAGCGCATGGGTTACGAGAACGGCGGCCGGCCGGTGCCGCTGATAGACCAGGTCCATCGGCTGATGCATCTCTGGAAGACCGGCGACGTGCGCGCGGTCAACCACTACATCGGCGAGCGGGGTCTGCAATCAAGCGGCGTGTTCGCTAGGCTCCTCCAGGCCCTCATCGAGCTCTCGCCCGTCGGAGACGAGGAGCGGACGCTCCTGGAGAGCATCAGCAACCACCTGGCCGGGCTCCGGCTGGCTCGCCGGCCCGACCAGCTCTTTGACAGCCAGCAGGCTCCTGAAGAGCCCTTTCGGGGAGGCGTAAAGTCATGATTTCAACCCCGACCTTCACTCCGTGGCACAAGGTGGTGCGGCTCCGCGACGACCTCCGGTCCGGGGAACTTCCCCTGGCCATCTTCGCCGCCGATCTCTACGCGGTCCGGATGGCGACGGCCCCACCGGTCTACCGGGACCCCCGGGAGTTCTTCTCGCTGACCTACCCGGCCCACAACCTCCGCAGGCTGGCCAAGGAGGTCATGGACCGGCTCGCCGGCCGGAGCGAGCGAGCCGTCCGCCAACTCGAGCTCACCTACGGAGGCGGCAAGACCCACGCCCTCATCACCCTCTACCACCTCGTGAACGACCCAGAGACGCTTCCGGAGGACCTTCCGGCCGTACGCGAGTTCATCGTGCACGCTGGGCAGCGCCCGCCCAAGGCCCGCGTGGCCGTGCTGGCCTTCGACAAGCTGGACGTCGAGAAGGGCATGGAGGTGCCCGGCCCCGACGGCCGGAAGCGGTGGCTCCGCCATCCCTGGAGCGTCCTCGCCTACCAGCTCGCCGGCTCGGAGGGTCTGCGCCTCCTCCACGCCGCGGACCGGGACGAAGAGCGCGAGAGCCCCCCGGCGGAGAACCTCCTCACCGAGCTCCTCGCCATCCCCGCCCGCGCAGACCTGGCCACTCTCATCCTCATCGACGAGGTCCTGATGTACGCCCGCGAGAAGGTGGCCCTGGACCCCACCTGGAGGGCGCGGCTCGTGGACTTCTGCCAGTACCTCACCCAGGCCACCACGGCCGTTCCGCGCTGCGCCATCGTCGCTTCACTCCTGGCCACCGACCCGCGCAAGTACGACTCCCTGGGCCGCGAGCTGGCGAAGGACCTCTCCGACATCTTCCGCCGGGAGAAGGAGGAGAGCATCCAGCCCGTCCTCAAGGAGGACGTGGCCGAGATCCTCCGCCGTCGTTTCTTCACGCCGGAGTCGACCCGCGACCACGAGCTCTTCCGGCCGCACGTCATAGCGGCTCTACAGGGCATCCAGGCCCTGGACGAGGCCACCGCTCGTCAGGGCCCTGAGGCCGAGGAGAGGTACCTGGCCAGCTACCCCTTCCATCCAGACCTCACCGACGTCTTCTACACCAAGTGGACCAACCTCGAGGGCTTCCAGCGCACCCGGGGTATCCTCCGCACCTTCGCCCTCGCCCTGCGCGAGGCGGAACGCTGGGACACCTCGCCCCTGGTGGCCGCCAACGTCTTCCTCAGCGAGCCCGGCCGGACCGATCTCTCCCCGGCGGCCCGGGAGCTCACCGGGGTAGCCGCCACCGAGGAGTACGAGGGTAAGAGGCAGGAGTGGACCGCCATCCTTGAAGGGGAACTGGCCAAGGCACGAGCCATACAGGAAGAGTGCCCGGCCCTTCGTCACCGCGAGGTGGAGCAGGCCGTCTTCGCGACCTTCCTCCACTCCCAGCCGGCGACCCAGAAGGCCCTCACCCGGGAACTCATGGTTCTGGTCGGAGCCACCTGCCCGGACCGGATCGAGCTCGGAAAGGCCCTCCGGCGATGGGCGGAGGTCTCCTGGTTCCTCGACGAGGCCGGCCTCCAAGACGTGGAGAACGGTCCACAGGGAGAGCGATTCCTGCCCCGAACGTGGCGTCTGGGCTCCCGGCCTAACCTGACCCAGATGCACCACGACGCCTGCGGCCGCGTATCGGCGGAGTTGGTCGAGGCCCGGCTGCTTGAGGACATCGCCAGGACCAAGGACCTTACGGCCGGTGCCGGTAAGGCCGGGGCCAGGGTTCACACCCTGCCGGAGGCGCCCAACGACATCTCCGACGACTGGGAGTTCCACTATGCGGTGCTCGGGCCGAAGGCCGCGTCCGAGCCGGGTAAGCCCAGTGCCGAGGCCGTCCGCTTTCTCACCGAGACCTCCGGCCCGCAAAAGCCCCGGGTCAACCAGAACGCCGTCGTCCTGGCCGTTCCGGCCCGGGAGGGGCTCGAGATCGCTCGGAGCCGCGTCCGTGACTACCTTGGGTGGGAGGAAGTGGCCCAGCAGCTCAAGGAGCAGAAGGTCCACGACCCCCTGCGCACGGCGGCCCTGAACGCCCACCTCGATGCAAGCCGCAAGGCCATCCCGGCCGCCGTCCAGCAGGCCTACTGCATCGTCGTCACCATCGGACGAGACGGCGGACCCGAGGCCTTCAGAGTCACCGTCGGCGACCGGCCGCTGTTCGAGGTTATCAAGGCCGACGAGCGCTCGCGCATCCGCGAGTCGGCTGTGGCGGCCGGCGCCCTCCTACCCGGCGGCCCGTACGACCTGTGGGAGGAAGGCGAGACCTCGCGCCGGATGCGGGACCTCGTCGGGTCCTTCGCCCAGTTTCCACGCCTGCCGAAGATGCTCAACTCCCAGGCCATCCTGGACACCCTCCTGGCTGGCTGTCAGAGCGGCCTCTTCGTGATGCGGCTGACCCGGCCCGACCGCTCGGTCCGCACCTTCTGGCGGGAGAGGCCGGACGATGTGGCCGTGAAGGATCCGAGCCTCGAGGTGGTTCTGCCCCAGGGGGCCGCTCTAACGGAGCTGGCCCCGTCTCTTCTCGAGCCCGGCGCTCTGCCGGGACTGTGGCCGCAAGAGGGGAGGTTCAGGGTGGGCGACCTTTACGCCTACTTCGCCGGCGGCCACTCCGTGGCCGTTTCGCGCGGGACGTACGAGGAGACCGTCGTCATCCCCGCGGCCCCGCGGGAGGTCGTGGACGTGGCCGTGCGCGCCGCGGTAAGGGAGGCCAAGGTGTGGCTCCTCGCCGCCGGCGGGGCGGCCAGCGTCTGCGAGGAGGACATCCCGCCGGGGCTGCTCACCGAGAACGCCATCCTCCAGGGGCCGCCGGAGCCTCTGTCGCCCACGTCCATCCTGCCGGACGCCCTGCCGGCGGCCTGGCCGGGGCCACCGCCCGGCTCGGTCGAACGCCTTACCAGCGCCCTGGCCATCCTAGACGCCGCCTCGGCCAGAGCCGGGCTGACCCTGCCTTGGGCGGTGGTCCGCCGGGCCATCGACGGGGCCCTTCGGACCCGGCTCCTCGAGCTGGCCGACGGCTCGGGCCCTTGGCCGTGCGAGCTAACGGCGGCGAAGGACGTCAGGCTGAGGGAGAGGAAGGCTGGCGGCGGCCCCGTGCCACCTGAATGGCCCAAAGTGGCCCAGGCTGACCTCGAACCGAACGAGCTCCAGGAGCTGGCGGACCAGACCGCCACCCTCCTCAAGGTCGCGGGCCGCGAGAAGGTCAAGTACCACGTCCGCATCGAGCTCTCCGAGACCGATGCGGAGACCCTCGAACAAGTCGCGAACGTGCTCCTTGCCGTGAGCCCGCGCTTGCGGCTGAAAGAGAGTGGTTAGGAGAGCGTCCGACGCCCGCACGGCTCCGAGCAGCCTTACCGGGGCCCAGGACCTCGTCCCCCTCGGTCACCGCCCAGGTGCGGCGCCGGGGGTCGAGAAAGACCTGGGCTCCCTCCAGTTTGCGCCAGACGCCCGACGGCTGGAACCAGTAGATGCGGTTGCGCCGGTCATCCTCGAGGACCGTCACCAGCTCGCCGCGGAGCTCCGGACCGGATGGTCCGGCCATTCCCGCCACCTCCCTTCCCCCGCCCCCGGAAGGGCTGTCACACGCTTCCAGGCTATGCCGGGAACGGAAGGGAGGTTAACATAACGCTACAGCCAGACCAGGCGGTGCCCCGGGTCGACGGCCGCCCCCGGGGGGACTAGCGGCAGTCCCGCCAGGGCGTCGGCGAGGCCGGGACCGTACTTGACAAGATAGGGGAAGATGTTGAACACCCGCTCCTGGTAGTCGCCCCGCGGCCGGAGGGAGGCACCCACGACGTCGAAGCGGCCAAGGGTCTCCCGGCTCTTCCGGCGGTGCTCCTGCCAGACCTTCTTTCTGAGCCACTCCGCCTCGGCCAGAACCTTCCCGCGGTTCTTTGCGGCAAGCTCCTTGAGCGAGGTTTCCACGCCGGCCACCACGCCGGTGAGGGTCTCGTACTCGTCCGCGATCAACCGGGCCAGGCGGTCGAAAGCCTTGTCGATGCCCACAGGGTCGGCCCGGTCGAGCCAGCTCGCCCGCGCCGCCTGCAGGGCCTCCGGGTCGAGAGCGGACGCGGGATCGAGACCGAGCCGGTCGAGGTGCCGCGCGACCGACGGCTCGATGATGGTGACCCCGGGGCGCGGGTAGACAATCGGCATCCGGCGGCCGAGCCGGTGGTAGACCTCGCGGTAAAGGCCGAAATAGCTCGTCTCGCCCGGGCCTCCGACGTAGGCCAGGACCGGAAGGAGCATGTCCTGGCCGACCGGCCGCAGGACCACGTTGGGACTCAGCCGCTCCGGGCTCGCGGCGACCATCTCCAGAAGGTCCCGCCGGGTCAGGGTCTCCGCCCGGTCCTGGCCGTGTCCCGGACCGAGCTCGAAGACGTCGGCCGACAGCCGGCGGAGCGGGACCCGCTCCATCCCCCGATAGACGTAGAGGTTGGCCGACTGCGGGTCCTTGTCCACCTGGGGCTCGAAACCGAGGTCCCGCACCCGCCTCTGGCCGAGGGCGAAGGCCTCGGCGAGGGCCTCGTTCTCCTCGACCATCCGGCGGAAGGCCGGCCTCTGGAGAGCCCGGAGACCCGGGTCGAGAGGGTTGGCCACGAGGAGGCCGCGGTCCCCGAAGAGAGCAAAGAGGAGCCGTCCGAACCACTCGCCGAGGTCGGTCGACGCGGCCGCGGTCTCGCGGAGAAGACCGACGACCCCGGCGGTGAACTCCGTGGACCACAGCGACGTCTCGACCTCCGCCAGGAAGGCCTCGACGGCCGGGCCGGTCGGGAGGCTGCCGACCGACGTCCGGGGAGCGAACCCGCCGCCGGGGTCGTAGGCGTGGCGGACGATGTCGCCTCGAGGAGTAAGAACGTGCACCTGGGATATCTCGGCAAGGTCGTGGTCTTCCGCGCCGACCCAGAAGACCGGGACGACCTTGGTCCCGGCCGGGAGGAGTTGCCGGACCTCCCCGGCGAGCTCGATGACGACGGCGGCCTTCCAGAAGGTGTAGAGGGGCCCGGTCAGGACCCCGGGCTGCTGGCCGCCGATGACGACGACGGACCCGGGGTCGGCCAGGTCCTCCGCCGCGGCCAGGACCGGGGCCGGGGCCCCGAGCGACCGGGCGTAGGCCGCCAGAACGGCCGCGAGGGCCTCGCGGTCGCCCTCAAACCGCTGTCTCAGCTCCTCGAGGCGGTGGCCGTACGAAGCCGGGTCGTGGGGTGAATGGTCGTAGAGATGAGCGACAGTGTCAAAGCAGTGCAGGTAGGCCGCCCACAGCGGGTAGCGGGGGTCGGACGTCGGCGTCGTCGATACGCGGTATCCGGTCATTGCGGCCGGTGGCCGACCCTCCCGTCAGCAGGCGATGGCCCTAGTTTCTCGTCGAGAAAGCCGCGGACCTCCCCGGGCCGAACGACCTCACGGGTACGGCCCGGACCGGAGCCCGTCAGATGTCGTTGGGGTGGATCTTTCCCCCCTCCTCCCCATTCGGGAAGACCTTGAGAATGCCCGGCTGGAGGCCGGCGACCCGGCTCAGGGTCGAGTCGTCGAGCGGGCTCAGGACGGTAGCGGTTCGACGGCGGAAATCGACAGCCCTCAGGATGCCGACCCCGAGAAGCTGGCCGCTCCGGTCAATGAGTCCAGTAAGGAGGTTCTCGAACTTGTCGACCTTGGTCAGGAAGACCTCTTCGACTCTCTCCCGCTCCTTGATGCGCTGAAGCCCGTCGAGCTCGAAGTAGCCGTCGGCCACGATGAAAATGCCGTCGGCGAGCCACTCGGCGTGAGCGATGCGGCAGCGCAGGTCGGTCGCGAGGAGGGCCGTCTCGCTCTCGTCCATCGGCCGCCCGGTGAGGTACGTGCTGCGGAACAGGGCGGTCCGGCTGAGGTCGAACTCGTGCAGGGCGGCCCCGGCGAAGTACTGGCGGTAAGCCTTCTCGCGGGCCGCCCGCCGGTCGCGACGGCTCTTCTCCGTGGCCCGCGGCGAGACCGGGAGACGCCTCACCTGCACGATTGGACTCCCCAGGACCTCCCAGGGCCGGAGAAGATGCTCCAGCTCGATATCCCGCTGGAGGGCCAGGACATGGGTCGGCTCGATGAGCTCTATCTTCGCGTTCTTGAGGAATCGAGCCGTCCGCCCCCAGACGAGCCCGGTGGTATCGATGATCACGACGTCGGGCTCGGACGACAAGGCCCGGTCCACAGCGGACTTGGCCGCCGCGGCGGTGGTGAAGCTGAGAAGCTCGGGCGAGTTCGACCCGACGAAGTAGCCGTGGGCCAGGGGAATGTCCCGGAGGCGCTCGATGGGTCCCTGGGCGAAACCGCAGCCGACGGACCCCGGGGGACCGATCTCCGATTGCCCCACGTCGGCGTCGACCACCGCAGCCTTGAGGCCGGCGCTGACGGCGACGTTGGTCAGGAAGGCCGCCAGGGTGGTCTTGCCCGTGTCCGTCGCTCCGAGAAGGAACAGCTTCAAGGGACGCGCCCCCGAGGCGAAGATGTCCTCGGCGGCTCTCTTCCACTCTCTCATGCTTGAAAGGACCTCCCCCGGCGGGACCGCGGGCCTGACCGGCCCAGAGGTCCCGTTCAGGCGTCTCCCGCCGGGTGGTCGCCCTGCCCGTAGAGCGACAGCACGGTCTCCCCGTAGGTGTACTCGCGCACCAGGCGCAGGGCCCCGGCTCGGGCGGGGAGCTCCTCCTTCCGGTGCCTCTGGACGAAGACGAGACCGTCAGGGGCCAGGACTCCGGTCCGGTCGATAAGGTCGAGGACCCGCGGGCCGAGGCCCCGGAAGTACGGCGGGGCCACGCCGATAACGTTAAACCGTGCTTTATTGGCTGCTAGCCGCGGAAGCTCCTGCAGGACATCTCCTCGAATTACCGTGGCCCGGGCGGCGAGTCCGGTCGTTTCGAGGTTCTGGCGGATTATCCGGACGGCCTTGGGGTCGAGTTCGACCATGACCACGGCCTCGGCCCCGCGGCTCAGGGCCTCGACGCCGTAGCTGCCGGTGCCGGCGAAGAGGTCGAGCCAGCGGGCGCCGGGGGTGATCGGCTGGAGGATGTTGAACACAGCCTGCCTGACCCGGGCCAGTGGAGGGCGTGTCGACGCCCCGGGCACCGACCGGATGCGCCGGCCCCGGGCCGACCCTCCGAGTACGCGCACTCCCATCACCGTCCTTGACGGCTCAGGACGACGGTCAGTCCTCCCCGCCCTCGCCGCCCCGTGAGCCGCCCCTGTAAAGGAAGCGGTCGAGGGTCCGGTGGTAAGTGAACGGCGACCCCGCGTCACGGTCGCTCTCAGAACGGAAGTGCTCCTGGATGGTGTCGACCTTGGCCGTGAGGTCGTCCACGCAGTGGAGGATCATGGCTTCGAGAGTCTTGGGTCGCTTCGGGGACCCCCACTCGTACTGGCCATGGTGGCTCAGGACCATGTGCCTCAGCTCGAGGAGCGTTTCGGCGGGGAAGCCGGGCAAGCGGCCGGCCCGCTCGGTGACCATCTCCGCACCGAGGACGATGTGGCCGACGAGGCGCCCCTCCACGGTATAGTCGAACTGCCGGGTCCAGGAGAGCTCCTTGGTCTTGCCGACATCGTGGAGCAGGGCCCCGGTGACAAGAAGGTCGGTGTCCAATCTGGGAGCGGCCTTGTCCCCCGGAAGGGACCGGTAGCGCCCGGCGACGTCGAGGCAGATCTCGGCCACGGCCAGCGTGTGCTCGAGCAGACCCCCAAGGGTGGCGTGGTGAATCGTCTTGGCCGCCGGGGCCCGCCGGAAGAGGGCCCAAAACTCCGGGTCGGTGAAGAAGCTTTCATTCAGGGCCCTGAGGTGCGGGCACGCAATCGCGGCGATAAGGTTTCTCAGCCGCTGCTCCATCTGTTCGGGGTCCTGGATGCTGGTCGGCTGGAAGTCGGCCAGGTTCACCTGCTCTTCCGGCACGGCCTCAAGGTCGGTGACGTTTATCTGCCGCTGGCCGTTGTAGAGGCTCACCTTGCCCACGACCCGGACGAACCCGCCCACGGTCACAGCCGCCTGGAGGACTTCGGCGTTGTCCCAGACGCGGGCCTGGACACACCCGCTGGCGTCGCAGAGCTCCAGAGCCAGGAACGGCCCTTTCGACGAGCCGACCCGCCGGAGGTCCTTCGAGCAGACGAGATAGACCTCGTCTACGGTCTGGTTCTCCCGGAGGTCGCGAACGAAGGCCCTTGTCTTCTGGAACAGGGCCATGGTTGAAACACCCTTTCCCCGCCCGGGCCCTCGTGGGCCGGGCGCCGGCTGCCGAAGCCTCAGAGCACGGCCGCCGCCACGGCGGCCACCTGAACGACCAGGAGACCCAGCGCGGCGAGCGCGAGTTTACGGTTCCCTTCGGCGCGGTAAGTTACCAGCGCCAAGACGGATTGAGCCGCCGGGAGGACGAACATCGTCAGGATGCCGAGGGAGACGAGGATGACTCCCTCCCGTTCCCGGCCGGCCGCCAGGCAGACGACAAGGCCCGCGACGAGCAGGGTCAGGCTGACGGCGACGCCGACCCTCAGGACCAGACCCAGCCGCTCGTAGAGCCGTTCGTCGTGGACTCCCAATAGCCTTCCCCTTCCCGTGTCCGTCCTTCTCCCCGAACGCGCTTCCCACCGGCCGCTCTCCGATCCGCTCCGACCAGTGCTTCACGACCACCGCCGGGCCGGCGACCGCCGCGCCGCCCCATCCGGTCAAAAGAGGGGAAACCCGAAGGCCTGGGCCAGCATGCGGAGAGCCATGTAGAAAAGGACGACGGCGAAGACCTTCTTGATAACCGCCCCAGGCAGCACCTGGGCCAGCCAGGCCCCGGTCCGCGAGCCGACTATGACGCCGATGATGGTCACGGCGGTGATAACCGGGTCGACGAACCCCCGGGCCGCGTAAACCACGGCGCCAGCTGCGGCCGTCAAGGAGATGATGTGGCTGGAAGTAGCCGTGGCGGCCTTCATCGGCAGCCCGAGAAGCAGGTTCATGACCGGGACCTGGATGACCCCTCCGCCGATTCCGAGGGTCCCGGCCATGGTCCCGGCAAGAAAGCTGAAAGTCAGCCCTCGCCTGGCCCCCACCGGGCGATAGGCGACGGAGGTGCCAGCGGCGGGGTCGTAGTAGCTCCCGTCGAGGTCGCCCTCACCGCCCGCCTCCGCTCCCGCCAGCGCAGGCCCAGGCCGGGGCGTCCGATCCGGCCTCAGGAGCATAATCAGCCCGACGCCGAGAAGGAGAGCCCCGAACGTCCCACCGAGCCAGGCCCCGCTCAGGGACGTCCCGATGAACCCCCCGAGAAGAGCCCCGGCGGCGGTCACCCCACCCAGGATGAGAGCCAGCCTAACGTTGGTCAGCCGGGTCTTGAGATAGACCGTGGTGGCCGTCGACGCGTTGGCCACCACGGCGACGAGGCTCGTCCCCACGGCGACGTGGACGGGAAGACCGAAGCCTAGCGTGTAGAGGGGGACGATGATGACGCCCCCCCCTAAGCCGAGCATCGCGCCCACGACCCCGGCGAAGACAGCCGACAGGCCGAGCCCGGCGGCATATCCGAGTTCCAAGGAGACGGCCCTCCAACATCGGCCGGATGTAGCCTGGCCCGGCGGTACCCCTGACAGGGCTCAGCGGCGGCCTACCGGAGGCCGGCCCCTGAACTCCGGTGACCGACCCTCGGCGGGCTCCGGCATCGTGCTCTATTCTACCTTGAGCAAGACCTTTCCTGTGACCGCGGGTGGAGGGGAATCGCGCGGTGGCCTGGAGAAGCAGTGCGCGGGAGAAGCAGTGCCCGAGAGAGAACAGGGCGCGAAGAGCGCTTTCCCGCCCCGGGGCGGCGCCGGCCCGAGGCGCGGGGGGAAAGGGGATCCGGACATCCGCCTGCTCCGCATCGCGACCGTGCTTCTTCTCGCGGTCCTCCTGGGCCTGGGAGCCGTGCTGTCATCGCTGGCCCCGAACCCGCCCTGGGCCGCAGCTGAGCCGCCGCCGGACCCGTCGACGGCGGAATCCGTCGACGCCGGGGTCGTCATTCTCCCCCCGAACTCGCTCGAGCTGCTCCCGCTCGACCCGCCGGTTCACGCGCCCAGCGGGTCTCTCCCGGCGGAGGCCCGCCGGGAGATAGAGCTCGTCCTGGCTGCCCAGTCCGAGGCCCTGCTTAAGGGCGACCCGGCCGGCTACCTATCTGTGTTCCGGACGGCCCGGGAGCCGGGGGGTTACGGGGCACCCGGTTCGGACCCGGAGACGCCCCCCCTACCCGGGGTCGCCGGGTCGCCCGACCTCCGGGTGAGGGAGTGCCTCTTCGGCTGTCTTCCGGAGGGGTCGCACGTTCTCCAGGTCGAGACGACGCCGCTCTTCCTCGCCCCAGGTCCAGCCGGCACGGCGGACGTCCTTCTGAGGCATACCGTGGTCTTCCAGGCTCCCGGCGGTCAGCCGAGCTTCGTCGAGACCACCGCCCTCCAGCGGCTATGGCGGGACGATGACGGCCGCTGGTGGGTCTTCGACTGGTTCGTGGCCTCCGAGAAGCAGGCTCGCCCGGCCTGGCTCGTCTGGGTCGAGGGTAAGGTCGCCCTGGAGCCTTTCGCCGACCGCCTCCAGGCCGAGATGACCTACACGCTCTACCCGGGGTTCCTCGACAGGAGCCGGAAGGTCACCTTTGACCTGGCCGAGTCCTTCGAGGTCCTCGATGTCCGCGGCGACCCCGATCCGGTCCTGTGGGAGAGAAGCGGCGACAGAATCCGGGTGTCGTTCCCCGCACCGGCCGGGAGCTCGGGAGCGGCGGCAGGCCCGGCGGCCGAAGGAACCGGGGTGACCGTGACAATCACCTACCAGGGCCGGGTTGAGACGGAGACCCTGCGCCGCGGCCGACTCGAGTCCCTGGACGCCGAAGGCATCTACCTCCGGCCCGGCACGGGCTGGTACCCCAGACCCGCCGGGGGCGGGGCCGTGCGGGGGACCCTGACCGTGACGGTCCCCGGCTGGTGGGCCGCGGCCGCTTCGGGTCGACTGGTAGGCCACTCCCCTACCCGCGACCTCACCTCCTTCACCTGGGGCCTGGATACGCCAGCCGAGATTTACCTGGCTGCCGGCCCTTACCGGATCGGCACCTTGTCCACGGGCCGAGGCGTGGTCATCAGGACCTTCTTCTACCCCCTCAATGCGGAGCACGCCGCCGCCTATCTCACGGAGACGGCCCGCATCCTGGACGTCTTCTCCAGGTTGTTCACCCCCTACCCCTACACCAACCTGACCCTGGCCGAGGTCTGTCGCTTCTACTACGGGGGGCTCTCGGCCCGCTCGCTCATCCTGCTCGATGCCGGAGGTCTCGACGACCCTCGAGATCCCCGCTACGCGAGGGACCTCCTCGCCCACGAAATATCTCACCAGTGGTGGGGCGAGATCATCCCGGTCTGGGGGAACATCGAGTGGTACCTCTGGGAGGGGCTGGCCACCTACAGCGAGGCCCTCTACACCGAGGCGGTCGGGGGGCGGGCGGCCCTGGCCCGGTCGATGCAGGACAAGGCGGACGTCTTCTCCGCCGAGACGCGAGGCCGTCGGCACTGGTCGGTCAGCGAGGCGGGCGTCAGGACCGAGAACTGGCAGGACCGCTTCGTCTACGAGAAGGGGGCCTGGGTCTTCCACACCCTGCGGTTCCTTCTCGGGGACGAGGACTTCTTCGCCCTCCTCCGTCGCTACATCAACCACTTCGCCGGCCGCCAGCCGGCTACCGCCGACCTCGAGGCCCTCATCGCCGAGGCCGCCGGCGGCGACCCCTATCTCCTCAGCTACGTCGACCGCTGGGTGCGGGGGACCGACAGTGTGGACCTCTCCTTCTCGCGGGTGTCCTCCACCCGGACCGAGTCCGGCACCAGTCTCCGGTTCGAACTCGTCGACCGCGGGACGGGCGACTTCCCTTGGGCCGAGGTCGAGCTCGGTCTTCAAGACGGCCGGACCAGCCGGCTACTCCTCCGCCCGGGTGAGCATGTGGTCGAGGTGCCGGGGACCGTCGTGTCTCTGGAAGCCGACCCCGACCGCTGGGTCCTCGACCTCGAGCGGGCCAACAATCGATACCGGCGACTCCTCGGGGTCTGGGTCCCGGAGCAGACGGCCACAGCGTCGGCCCGTGTCGCCCTGGTCGCCGCCGCCGTGGTCGCCCTGGGAGCCCTTGTCCCTGCCGCCCGGAGGCGCTCGGCCGGCGGTCCGGTGGCCCCGCCCGGCGCCGGGGACTTCCCGCCGTCTTGACGGAGGCCCGCAGGCGGTGCTAATTTGGTGGTGCCTGCTCCCGACGCCTCGGCGTCGGCGGCCGGCCTCGCTCCTTCAAGTGCTCAACCAAAGGCACGTGGCAGAGTAGATGTTCCCGCGTTAAGTGCCAGAGGATGGGAGGTCGCCTCTGGACGAAAGGCGGGCCGCGACCGGTCCGCCTGCGGTGGGGCATCGCTTCCGCTGTCACATCAAAGACGCCTCCGTCTCTGGTGTGGCCTGCCGGCCTGCCTGAAGAGAAGGGAGGTGTCGTTGTTCATGCCTACAAGCAGCACGAGGCGTCTTGCCTACCTTGGTCTTCTGGTCGCCCTGGCCGTCGTCCTTACGCGCTTTGCCAGCGTGAGGGTCGCCATCGGCGGGATCGAGGGCGTACGGCTGGGGCTCGGGCACTTCCCTCTCATCATGGCCGGCGTTCTTTACGGTCCTCTCGCCGGCGCCGCGGCCGGCGCCGTTGCCGATATCACCGGCTTCTTCATCAGCCCGATGGGTCCGTACATGCCCCACTTCACCCTGACGGCGGCGCTTACCGGGGCCTTGCCCGCCCTCTTCCTCGCGGTGATGAGGCCGAGGCGGGCCGGGGCCCCGTCCCTCGCCCGACTCGCGGCGGCCATCGCGCTCTCGCAGGGGATAGTGGCGGTCATCCTTGTCCCCTACTTCCTGAAGGCCCTTTTCGGACTGCCACCGGCGGTGACCGTGCCCCCCAAGGTCGTTGAGCAGGCCATCGTCATCCCGTCCTACGCCCTTCTCCTGCACCTCCTCCTGCGGAGACTCACCGGCCTCGTCCCGGTCTGGGAAAGGCCGGACCTCGCCCGGAACCCGACGGGCTCGCGGTAGAGCCCGAAAAGCGTTGAGCGGGGAGAGAGGCTCTCTCTCCCCGCTCGTCTCCACCTTCCGTCTCTCTCGCGAAGGCCGGCCCCTACTTCACCCGGCCATCCAGACTGACGTCCATCCTGATCAAGACGCCCAGGACGGCTAGGGTTATGCCCATGTCCACGAGATGGTGAAGAGCCGTTCCGACGCCGACGACGACGGAGGCCTGGCCGAGCGTGTAGCCGAACGGCAGGACCACGAGAGCTTCGCCGATGGCGTGGACCGGAAGGATGACCAGAAGGACCAGCCAGGGTTTCATCCCGTTCCGGTAGAGCAGGGCCCCGAGGACGCCCCAGACGATGTGCACCGCCGCCCGGGCTGCGATAACCGGCGACATGGCGATGAGGAACCCGACCGTCGAGCCGAGGCCCGCCGACAGGGCCACGACCGGGCCGGCGAAGACTCCGAGCATGACCGGCACGTGAGAAGCCAGGGTGGCTGAAAACGGAGGGATGACGACTCTCAGAAAGCCGAAGGCCAGCGGGATCACCACGGCCACGGCGCCCAGCAGCGCTCCCAGGGCCACCTCTCTCGTCTTCAAGTCAGGATTCCGTCCTTTCTCGCCATTGGACGCGTCTCTAACCGGTCCGACAGACCTCGTCGAGCGACTCTCCGATGATGCCGATGGCCTCATCGAGCTGCTCGTCGGTGATCACCAGGGGCACGAGGATGCGGATGACGCTCCCGTAGATGCCCGACTTCAGGAGCAGGAGACCGCGCTTCATGGCCGCCTTGGTGACAGCCGTGGTGATGTCGGGCGCGGGCTCTTTGGTCTTCTGATCCTTTACGAACTCCATGGCCACCATCGCGCCGAGACCCCGGACGTCCCCGATGACCGAGTGCCTCCCCTGGAAGTCGCGGAAGGCCTCGGTCAGACGGCGCCCGATAACCCGGGACCGCTCGAGGAGGTTGTCCCGCTCGATGATGTTCAAGACCTCCAGGGCCGCCGCGCAGCCGACCGGGCTCCCGACGTAGGTCCCGCCGATGGTGCTGTCTTCGGGGGCGTCCATGACCTCCCGGCGGCCGATGACCCCGCTCAGAGGGATGCCGGCGGCGATGGACTTGGCGACCGGCATCAGGTCGGGCTCGACGTCGAACTGCTCGCTGGCGAACATGGTCCCCGTCCGGCCGAACCCCGTCTGCACCTCGTCAAGGATGAGGAGGATGCCGTGCCGCTCGCAGATCTGCTTCAGCCTGACGAAGTAGTCCTTGGGGGGAACGATGAACCCGCCCTCGCCCTGGACGGGCTCGGCGACGACCGCGGCTATCTCGCGGGCTGAGACCGTGGTCGCGAAGAAACGGTTGAGAGCCTCGACGCAGGCGAGATCGCACCCGGGATAAGTGAGCCCGTAGGAGCACCGGTAGCAGTACGCGGAGGGGATGCGGTAGACGTCGGGCGCGAAGGGGCCGAAGTCCTCCTTATAGGGCTTGACCCTCGACGTCAGGGTCATGCACAGGAGGGTGCGCCCGTGGAAGGCGCACTCGAAAGTAATGAGAGCTTTCCGCTTCGTCGCCTTCTTGGCTATCTTGACCGCGTTCTCGACAGCCTCGGCCCCTGAATTAAAGAAGCAGCATTTCTTCGGACTCGGCCCCGGGGCGAGCTCGGCCAGGCGGGCGGCGAGGTCGATCAGAACCTGGTAGGGCACAATGCTGAAGTCGGTATGGATAAACCGGGCCACCTGCTCCTGGATGGCCCTCACTACATCCGGCGGGCAGTGGCCCGTGTTGAGAACACCCACTCCGCCTCCGAAATCAATGAAGCTGTTCCCGTCGATGTCCGTGAACACCGCACCCTGGCCCCTATCGATGATGGCCGGTAGATACAGGGTGAAGGCGTTCGCGATGTATTGTTCCTTTTTTCTGATGAGCTCCTTCGACTTGGGACCGGGGAGGTCCGTCGTCACTCTCGCGTACTTACCCATTGTCATCCCCTTTCAGAACTGGTGAGTGATGCCCCGCCGGCAGCGGGAGGGCCTCAGGTTAGGGCCGGAGCTCGATATGCTTCGCCGCTCTTCGGGGAAAGCCCTGCCGCGAAAAGAACCGGCTCCGCCGCCCGGCGGTCGCCGGTCCATGGGTACTCCGGGCGCCGGTCCGGTAATAGCGCTGGCGGTTACCGGAGTGGGGGCCGAGCGACGCGACGGGCGGCGGCGATACGGCCGTCGCCGGGAGCGGGGAGACCTGGCTACCCCGCCACCCGGTCGTCGCCGCTCTCGGGAGAACACTCTTTCATGGCCACAAGGAACTCCATCGCAGCCTTCCTGACGTGCTCCTCGGCCAGGCTGTGGAGCCGGGGAAGATCGCGCGCCCGGAGGGCCTCCAGCATCGCCTCGTGCTCGGCGATAGCCTCCGCGCCCCGCCGGGAGAGGATGATGTCCCCCGCCTGCGGGTGCCAGTCCCAGAGAGACTCGATGCACTCCACAAGCTTCGGGAGGCGGCAGGGCTGGACCAGAGCCCGGTGGAAGCGGCGGTTCAGGACCCCCAGATCGGAGGGCCGGTCGGACTGGACCTTCCTGACAAGGGCATTGTGGATGCCCTCGATAGCCTCGATCTCCGCGTCGGTGACTCGGGTCACCGCGAGTTCGAGCGCCGTCCGCTGCAGGATAACGAGGGCGTCGTGGACCTCCTGCACCTCCTGTAGCACGGGCTGCCTCACGACTGCGCCGCGGTGAGGCTGGAACTCGACAAGGCCTTCCTTGGCCAGCCTCTGGAGAGCCTCCCGGACCGGCATCCGGCTTACGCCCAGCTGGCTGGCGAGGTCTTCCTGGCGCAGGCGCTCGCCCGGCTTGAGAACCCCCGCGCAGATGGCCTGACGAAGCTCCTCGTAGACAACCTCGGAGAGAGGCCGGTAACGCGCTACCGAGAGCGAGCGGGGCACCCCCACCCCGACCTCCTTTCGGACGCACAACTAGTGCGGACCCCGTGGGCGGAGGTCATCAATGTAGCAAACACTACGTTATGCTTCCACGTCCAGGCCGTGGAGTCCTTCAGGGTTCCATGGGCTCAAGTCCGCCGCTGGCGTCGAGACTCATCTCGCCCGAGACAAGCTTCACTCTGACGTGCCTCAGCCACTCGGCGTCGTCCTGCTCCGGGAAGTCAGCCCGGAAGTGCAGGCCCCGGCTCTCCTTCCGGTAGCGGGCGGACCTGATGACCGCCTCAGCGACGAGCAGGACGTTGAGGGCTTTCAGGGCCGCCCAGATCTCGGTGCTGGTGCCGGTCTCGCAGCTGAAAGGCATGGCCCTTTTGATCTTGTTGAGCTCGGACTGCGCGGCGTCCAGGCTCTCCCGCGTCCGGACGAGAGCCGCATGCCGCCACATGGCCAAGGCGATGCGTCTGACCGCGTCCTGCGGACGGGGGGCACCGGGCTGGGTGGACTCGAGGAGGGCCATGACCCGGCGGACCCGCTCGCGGGCCCCGCGCTCGACATCGCCCGGCGGGACACCGGTCCCGCCCGGAAGACCGGCGACGTACTTCCCGGCCCGCCACCCGGTGACGAGGGCCTCGGTAAGGCCGCTCCCACGGAGGCGGTCCGCGCCATGACTCCCGGCCACCGCCTCGCCGGCGACGACCAGACCGTGGACCCTTGTCTGCCCGTGGTCGCCGCAGACGACACCCCCCAGGGTGTGATGGGCGACGGGCCTCACCGGAACCGGAACGATGACGCCGGCGGCGGTCGCGCCCGGTCCCGAGGGGTCGCCGGGGGTTAGAACCACGGTCGCCTCCTCCTGCCGGGCGGCGAACTGCCCCATCACCTGCTCGTAGATGCGGCGGGCGAGCTCGCCCGGACCGATCCGCCCGTCAAGAAAGGCAGGGAGGCCGGCGTCCTCGGTAACGTCCCGCTCACCGGAGACGAGACGCATCCCCCCGAGCAAGCGGGGCTCAAGGCACCTCCAGACGCCGCCGGCCTCATCGGGCTCGCCGGCTGCAACCGGCCAGAACTGAACGAACTCCATGTCCGCCAGAACGGCTCCGGCCCGGAAAGCTGCGGCCAGGCCGTCTCCGGTGGCGCTGGGCGAGTGACTCGTGTAGGGATAGAGACCGGCGGCCCCGCCGGTGGCCAGGACGACGGCCGGTGTGGTGATAGCTACCCAGCCGGCCGCTGACCGGTCGTAGGCCAGAAGGCCGGTGACGGAGCCGCCGTCGGGAGCGACGAGGACGTCCCAGGCCAGGGCTTCCAGGGTTCTCACCCCTGCCCCCTCCAGAGCCCCGCGGAGACAGCCCGTCAGAACCTCACCCGGAGGACGTCCGGCGCCCTCGACGGCAAAGCCGGTGTCCGTGTCGCGCGTCCTGACCCCGGCCGCTTCGAGAAGCTGCCGGGCGCTCGGGGCGTCTTCGGCCATGGCCCTGGCCAGTGAGCGCTGGGCGAGGTATCCCCCGGCCGCCAGGGTATCGAGGAAATGGCGCTCGGCCGTGTAGCCGCCGGTGGCGCAACGGAACCACCCGCCGCTGCGAGCCGTGGCCGCCGGAGTCTCGGGGTCACGGATAAGGAGGGGGGCCCTGCCGCTCTGGTAGAGAGTGAGGGCCGCGGTGAGTCCGGCGAGCCCGGACCCGACGACCACGACGTCGGCCTCGCGGGAGAGCATCGGTAAACCTCCAAGCGGCGCCCGTCAGTGGTTGACTGGGAGACTGGGGCCGGAATTGGGATAATGTATCCAATCTGAGAACCGATGCTTCTCCCCTGCTAGCGCGATTCCCTTCTAGAACTCGATGCCTTCCCGAGCGGGGATTCCATCGGCGTAGTGGTGCTTGATGTCCAGAACCTCGCTGACCATGTCGGCCGCCTGGACTAGTTCGGTCGGGGCGTAGCGGCCCGTAAGGATGACATCCACGTGCGGCCGCCGGCTGGCGAGGGCCTCCTGGACATCCGCCAGGCCAATCAGTCCGAAATCCAGAGCTACGTTTATCTCATCCAGGACGACAAGGCCGTACTCGCCCCCGGCGAGAGCTTCCTTCGCTTTCGCGAGCCCCCTCCGGGCGAGGTCGATGTCCTCTGGACGAGGGTTGGCCTTGTCCACGAAGCGGTGAAGCCCGTGCTGCTCGACGGTGAGGACCCCTCCAAGATGCTGGCGGGCCGCCTTCAGTTCCCCGTACTCCTCACTGCCCTTCATGAACTGGATGACGAGGACCTTGGCTCCGTGGCCTATGGCCCGGAGGGCCTGACCGAAGGCCGAGGTCGTCTTCCCCTTGCCGTTCCCCGTCAGGACCATCACCAGGCCGCGCCTTCCCGTGTCCATCATGACCCAACTCCCCTCGCCGCCGTCTATTCTCCCCCGGCCCGACCCTCCCTCCCCGGCGCAGGGAGACACGCCCCAGAGGACGAAGTATCCCCGGCCGGACTACCCGGACGGGGAGAAGGGAGACTCACCGATGGACCTGGTCCTGCTCGAGTACGCCCTCTGGGTCAGCCTCGGCCTGTGGGCCACCCTCTTCGCGGCCCATCCGCTGGCCAGAGGAGCCGGGCTCCTGCTCGTCATCCTGGCCGTCCTGCGGTCCTTCACCGAAAAGGAGGACGCCGGCTCCGCCTTTAGCGGGCCGGCTCCTTCAGAGCGCGGATAGTCTGAACCAGCCCGGCGTCAGACGGGTTCGAGCTCTTGCGGGCCTCGCGCTCGAGGACCTTCAGAGTTACGTCGTCCAGGCAGGCCCGCACGGTCGGCCCCTGGCTCACGAGGAAGTCCGGACTGCGAGAGACCGATTTCCGCCAGGCGTCGAGCGCCTCCCGAGCCTCGCCGCGCCGGGCGAGAGCCACCCCGAGGACGAACTGAGCCCGCGGGTGGGCCGGCGAGGCGATGACCGCCTGTCGGGCGTAGTCCGCGGCCAGGTCAAGGTCGCCCTTCCGAGTGTAGACCTCCGAAAGGTTCGCCAGAATGTCGGGGTTATTCTCCTGCCCCTCAAGAAGAGCCTTCCATTCGGCGAGGGCCTCATCGTAGCGCCCGAGCCTGGTGAAGGCTGCGGCCAGGTTAATGCGGGCCGGACGGTGCCTGGGTGAGAGTTCGAGCGCCTGCCGCCACTCGGCGAGGGCCTCCTCGGTCCGGCCCTGCCGGAAGAGAGCCACCCCGAGGTTGTGATGGGCGTCGGCGTAGCCCGGGCGGACCTCGAGGGCCTTCCGCCAGACCTCTACGGCCCTATCGAGGTTTCCGCGGGCGAGATAGGCCTCCCCCTGGTTCAGGTACGGCTCGGGGTCCCGGAGATCGAGGGCAATAGCCCGGTCGTAGGCCTCGATGGCCTCCTGGACCCGCCCGAGGCGCATCAGGGCGAGACCCCGGTTGAGCTCGGCGGTGGCGGTCCTGGCCCCGAGCCTGACCGCCTCCCCGCTTTCGACCAAGGCGTCCTCGAACCGCCCTGCGTCAAGATAGGCCGCCCCGAGGTTAACCCGGATGCGGGGGTCGTCGGGGTCGAGGTCCCTGGCCTTCTCCCAGGCGGAGATGGCCGCCTCGAGCTTGCCGCGTGCCAGGTAGACCTCGCCGAGATGAACGTAGGCCAGGGGCGGCCGGGCCTCGGGCTCCGCCTCTATGCTCTTGCGAAGCTCGTGGATGGCCGCGTCCCACATCCCCTTGAGGGCGTAGGTCTTGCCGAGGAAGTAGCGGCTGGCCGCATGCCCCGGGTTTGCCTTGACGACTTCCTTCCAGCGGCTGATGGCCCGGTCGTAGTCCCCGGCCTCGGCGAGGGCCACACCGGCCAGGTGCAGGCCGTCGATGTCCCGCCGGTTGAGGTCGTGGGCGTGGTCGAAAGCCTCGGCCGCCTGAGCGAAGCGGCCGAGTTCCATATAGGCGACGCCCATGTCGTGGTAGGCCGCCCAGTTCCTCGGGTCGCGCCGCAGGACCTCAAGGCAGGTGGCGATGACCCTCTCCATCCTCGCGGTGCGCTCGTCCTTCCCCTTCTCCGTCATTCGGGACCTCCCCCGGCTCCCCGAGCCGGTCTGTACTTCTCTGGGGCCCAGGCAAACCCTGCCTTCTTCGCCCGGTGCCACCGGCGGACCGGCCGGGGCTGTCTACCGGCCGGCTTCGTCGCCTTCGGGCCGTCCGGTCGGTGGCGGGTAAGGAGCCGGAACGTACTGGACCGACGGCCGCCGGGACGGAGGTTGGCGGTAGAGCTCCATGAGCTCATAGACCTGCTTGGGCATCCGAGTGCTCACGGTGAGGCCGAAGCCCTGGAGCTCCCGGTAGGTGATGGGGTAGTCGTGGGTCCACCGCCCCTCGGTCAGGACCTCGGCCAGGCGCCTCGCGTCAGCCTCGTCGAGCTTCGGCTCAAGGATCTCCCGGACGGTCTCCTTGACCTGCCTCATAGCCTTCGCGGCCACGTCGGCCAGGATGAGGGTCTGGTCCTCCAGGCGGTTCTTGTCCTTCTGGGCGGCGGCGGCCAGGATGGAGGCGGCGGGCCAGGCCCCTATCTGAGGGTCGACCGGCCCCAGGACGGCGTTCTCATCCATGATAATCTCGTCCGCCGCCAGGGCGAGCATAGTCCCGCCGGACATGGCATAGTGCGGCACAAGAACCGTGGTCCGGGCCTTGTGGGCCTTGATGGCCCTGGCGATCTGCTCGGCAGCCAGGACCAGTCCCCCGGGGGTGTGGACGATGAGGTCGATCGGCGTGTCCTCCGGCGTGAGGCGGATGGCCCGGAGGATCTGCTCGGAATCCTCTATGGTTATGTGCCGGGAGAACAGGAAGCCAAGAAGGCTCATGAGCTCCTGGCGGTGGACGAGGGCTATCACCCGCGAACCGCGGATCTCCTGGAGCTCCCGCATGAGCGCTATCCGCGTGGCCTCTATCCTCCTCTGCCGCCAGAGCGGCAGAAGGAAGGTCACCGCCAGAAGAAGTATCCAGAGGAGGTTCGTGGCCAAGGTCGTCACCGGAGCACCGCCCCCCGGGTCGTCGCCGGTCCACAGCCCTCGCAGGCCCCGCCGGCCTCGGGCGGGCCTGGGAAGTCGACCTGGCTCGGCCTCAGCTAATGTACTGCGGGAGAGAGGCCGCTATCCGCGGCGCGGTTTCCGGACGGGATCGCCCACGGGGACCCCGGCTTCCTTCTGGAGGGCTTCGTAGAGCCTGCGGGTGAACTCGGCTCGGGGTGGAAGGGGTTCGCTCCGCTCGAGGGCGTTGACGGCCCGGGCGAGCTCGACGAGCTTCCGGCGACATTCCAGGCAGGCTCGGATGTGCGCCTCGACAGCCCGCTCCTGCTCGGCCGTGACGCTGGCGTCAAGATAGGCCTGAAGCCATTTGTAGACGTCGGCGCACTCCACTGTCATCCAGCCTCCGTCCTGTCCTGCCCCGGTTCAGGGATGCGCTCCGATCTTTATCTTCCCCGAACGCCGGGCGAGACCTTCCGGACCGCGGGGCGCTCGCCGCGACCGGGGATCCGGCCGATGGACGGACCACCCGGCCGGACCGCCCTAGCCCTCATCGCGGAGAAGAACCCGCAAGCTCTCGCGGGCCCGGAAGAGGCGCGTCTTGACCGTGCCCAGAGGCAGCCCCAGCACATCGGCGATCTCCTCGTAGGAGAGGTCTTCGATGTGCCTCAGAACCACGACCGTCCGATACTTCTCCGGCAGGCTGTCGATGGCTCTCTGAACATCGAGTCCGAGGACCCCGGCCAGAGCCACGTCCTCGGGGAGTTCGGTGTCGTCGGCGATCTCGCGGGGCATGTCCCCTTCGGGACCGATGGGGGCGTCAAGCGAGACCGTGGGCGGTCGGCGCCTCCGGAGTTGGTCGAGGCACAGGTTAGACGCTATCTTATATATCCAGGGCGAGAAGCGCTCGCCCTTGAAGGTGCGCAGAGCCCGGTAGACGTTTATGAAGGTTTCCTGGGTGACGTCTTCGGCCTCCTCCCGGTTACCCAGCATCCGGTAGGCCATGTTGTAGATACGCGTCTGGTAGCGCTCGACGAGGCCGCCGAAATACTCGAGGCGGCCCTGCTGGCACCGCTCCACAAGTCGGAGGTCGATTGCGTCCTGCTCGGGGCTTTGCGCCACGGTAGCCTCGCCTCTCCGGGTACATACACGACGCGCCGGTCAAAGGTTTCAAGCGGTCGGACTCACCCACGCCCGAGAAGCAGGAAGACCCCGATGGCGACGAAGAGGCCGCCGGCCGCGAGCCGGATGTAGCGCAGAGGCACGACCTGGGTGATGGCCGACCCGACCAGCACCCCGAGGAGGGCCGAGCCCGCGAGGGCCAGGGCCGCGCCCAGAAAGACCGACAGCGGCGAGCGGGTCTGGGCGGCCAGCACCATGGTGGTGAGCTGGGTCTTATCCCCCAGTTCAGCGAGAAAGATGAGGGCAAAGGTAGTCAGCAGGACCTTAATGTCCACTCCCACGCCTCCTCCAGCGGGCGGGTCCGGCCGGATGGGGTCGGACCCGCCGGGCGGACCTTCTCTTCCTGAGCCGGCGGCTGAGATCGAGCGTCACCCGAAGGGTCCCCCGGGGGTCGAGGAAGACCTCATCCGCATCCTCCAGGCTGAGGCCCCTCCGCCGCACGGCCCGCCTCAGATCCTCGATGGTCAGCCCCGCCTTCCGGAGCCCCGCGGGGTCGGGCTCGCCATCCAGGAGGAGGGTCGTCGATGCCTCCCGACCGAGGAAGCGAGGGGTGACCGGGGCGGCTTCGCGCTTAGGGATGGCCGAGAGCAGGCCGTCGGCCTCTAGGGTGGCCAGCTCGATGTCGGAGACGTCGACGAACCCCTTCTCCCTAAGCCTACCGGCCAGCTCTTCTGGGCTGAGCCTCGCCCGGCGCAGGTTGTCCTCGAGAACGCGCCCTCCTTTGACCACCACGATGGATTCTCCTTCGAGAACCTTCTCGACCCGGGCGCTCTGGAGGCTGGCGTAGGCCAGGACGATCTGGAGCAGGGCCAGAGAGACCACGGCGATGACCGCCGGGGCCACGGAGAGCTGCGGGTCGGCCAGGGGAGCCCCGACGACTTCGGCGATGACCAGGACGATTACGAAGTCCAGCGCCTCCATGTCCCCCAGGGTGCGCTTGCCCATCAGGCGAAAGAGGACCAGCGCCAGGGCGTAGAGACCGACAGTCTTCCCGACGATGAGAAGGGCGACCCCGAGGTCCACGAGCCTAGAGCCGCGGCGGCGGTCGGAAGTGCTGGTCCAGAGCGTCTTCGAGGTCGGGGCGCCCGATCTCCTGCAGCTCGTAGCTCACCCGGACCGCCGGGCGGCGGATGTCCACGACCCGCCGGAGGTCGATGGGGGTGGCGATGACGACGAGCTCGGCCGGGGTCCTGTCGACGGTAGCCGCGAGGTCTTCCATCTGCTGTTTCCCGTAGCCCATGGCCGGGAGGAGTGGACCGACCTCGTAGCGGGCGAAGGTATCCCGGATGCTGCCGAGCGCGTAGGGACGGGGGTCGACCAGCTCAGCCGCCCCGAACCTCCTCGCCGCGATGACGCCCGCTCCGTAGGTCATCCCCCCGTGGGTGAGGGTGGGGCCGTCCTCGATGACGAGGACTCGTTTGCCCCGCACGGCGGCCGGGTCCTCGACGAAGATGGGCGAAGCCGCCTCGACGACGGTCGCCCGGGGGTTCAGGCGGCGGGCGCTCTCCCGGACCGCGTCGACCCCGTCAGGGCCGGCGGTGTCAACCTTGTTGATGACCACGATGTCCGCCATCCGGAGATTGGCCTCCCCCGGATGGTAGGCCGTCTCGTGGCCCGGCCGGTGGGGGTCGACCAGGACGATGTGGACGTCGGGCCGGTAGAAGGGAAGGTCGTTGTTCCCGCCGTCCCAGAGGATGACGTCGGCCTCGCCGGCGGCCTCCTCCAGAACGGCTCCGTAGTCAACCCCGGCGTAGACGACGACGCCCCGTCGGATGTGGGGCTCGTACTCCTCCCGTTCCTCGATGGTCGTTCGATGCGCGTCAAGGTCCTCATATGAAGAGAAGCGCTGGACGGCCTGGGCGGCGAGGTCGCCGTAGGGCATCGGGTGGCGCACGACCACGAGCCGGTAGCCCCGGGCCTGAAGGAGGGAGACGACCCGCCGCGTCGTCTGGCTCTTGCCCACCCCGGTCCGCACGGCGGTCACGGCCACCACCGGACGGGGGGCCTGGAGCATGGTGGTGCCCGGGCCCATGAGCCAGAAGTCCAGCCCGAGGGCCAGGCACTGCGAGGCCCGGTGCATCACGTAGGTGTGGGAGACGTCACTGTAGGCGAAGACCGCCCGCTCGGCGCCCCTCTCCTGAACGACCCGCTCGAGCTCCTCCTCGGGGAAGATGGGAATTCCCCGGGGGTAGCGGGGTCCGGCGAGGCCGGACGGGTAGACCCGGCCGGCGATGTCGGGAATCTGGGTCGCCGTGAAGGCGACGACGTCGTATTCCGGGTTGTCCCGGAAGAAGACGTTGAAGTTATGGAAGTCACGGCCGGCGGCGCCCATGATGACGACCCGCGTCGGACCGTGTCTCACCACCATAGCCCCGCCTCCGGGGCTAGTATTGGCGGCCGCTTCCTACCCGTATGCAGGACAGCCGGGCGAGGGGGTAGGGGCGGCCCCGGACCGGGGCCCGTCAGCCCCGGACCGGGGCCCGTCAGCCCAGGACCGGAGCCAGCGCCTCGGCCAGGGTCGGCCGCCCCCTCTCCTGGAGGTCGTAGCGGACACGGACGGCCGGCTTCGAGAGCTTGACCACACGCCGGAGGTCGATGGGGGTGCCGATGACGACCACCTCGGCCGGGGTGCGTTCGATGGTCTCCTCGAGCTCGCGGACCTGCTCGGCCCCGTAACCCATGGCCGGGAGCACCGGCCCCATGTGCGGGTATTTGGCGAACGTGGTCGCGATGGACCCAACGGCGTAGGGCCGGGGGTCGACGGCCACCGCGCCGGCCCGGCAGGCGGCGATGGTGCCGGCCCCGTAGGCCATCTCGCCGTGGGTCAGGGTCGGTCCGTCCTCGACGACAAGTACGGTCCGTCCCCGGAGAGCCTCCGCGTCCCCGGATACGGTGAGGGGTGAGTCGGCTTCGATGACCACGGCCCGCGGGTTAACCGCCGCCACGTTCCGACGGACCGCCTCGACGTCCTCGGGGCGGGCCGTATCCACCTTGTTGATGACCACGATGTCGGCCAGGCGGAGGTTGGTCTCCCCGGGGTGGTAGAGAAGCTCGTGCCCTGGACGGTGCGGATCGGCCACGGTTATGTAGACGTCGGCCCGGTAGAAGGCGAAGTCGTTGTTGCCCCCGTCCCAGAGGATGACGTCGGCCTCCTTCTCGGCCCGGCGGAGGATGGCCTCGTAGTCGACCCCTGCGAAGACGATGCTGCCCCGGTCGAGGTGCGGCTCGTACTCCTCGCGCTCCTCGATGGTGCAGTCGTGACGGTCGAGATCCTCATAGACGGCGAAACGCTGGAC
The DNA here is from genome assembly GCA_020725405.1 of Symbiobacterium sp. Lineage (GTDB taxonomy): Bacteria > Bacillota > Sulfobacillia > UBA995 > UBA9673 > DYFB01. The sequence goes on from DYFB01000039.1 coordinate 106,858, forward strand.
GGCCTGTTTCACGAGGTCTCCGTACGGCATCGGATGCCGGACGACGGCCACCTGCTTTCCGGCGTCCTTGAGTATCTCGCTCACCCGGCGGGTGGTCTGGCTCTTCCCCGCGCCCGTGCGAACAGCGCAGACCGCGACAACGGGCTTGGTCGACCGCAGCATCGTGGCCTCCGGCCCCTGGAGAACGAAGTCGGCTCCGGCCGCCAGGGCCGTCGAGGCCTTGTGCATGACGTAGTCGTGGGGCACGTCGCTGTAAGCGAAGACCACCTGGTCCACGCCAAGCTCCTTCACCAGCCTGGGCAGCTCGTCCTCGGGATGGATGGGTATACCGCGCGGGTAGCCCTCCCCGGCAAGCTCGGCCGGGTAGACCCGGCCCTCGATGTTCGGAATCTGGGTGGCGGTGAAGGCCACCACCTCGTAGGCGGGGTTACCCCGGTAGAAGGTGTTGAAGTTGTGGAAGTCCCGCCCGGCCGCGCCCATGATGAGGACGCGCGTCCTCCTGGTCACTTGAGCTCCTCCCCCTTGCCTGGCTTATGTCGTCTGGGTGCTTTCCCGGGTCCGCACCGCTTCGCGGTTTCGCCCGTCCCGGTCGGGCCCGCCCTCACATGACCACCTCACATAACCAGGGCCATGATGGCCTTCTGCGTGTGCAGACGGTTCTCAGCCTGGTCGAAAACGACGGAGTTCGGACCATCTATCACTTCGTCGGTGACCTCTTCGCCCCGGTGGGCCGGCAGGCAGTGCATGAAAAGGGTCCCGGGGCGGCCGGTGGCCCGCATCAGAGCCTGGTTGACCTGGTAGGGCGCGAGGTCGCGGACGCGCTGTTCGCGCTCGGCCTCCTGTCCCATGCTGGTCCAGGTGTCGGTATAGATGACGTCGGCGCCCTCGACGGCTTCGAGCGGGTTGTGGGTGAGGTCGATCCGGGCTCCCGTCAGGGCCGCGTCGGCCCGGGCCGTCTGGACGATACCGGGGTCGGGCTCGCGGCCGGGGGGCGTGGCGACGACCACGTGCATACCGGTCTTGGCTCCGGCGAACATGAGCGAGTGGGCCACGTTGTTGCCGTCCCCCACGTAAACGAGCTTCACCCCGGCCAGGCGCCCGAGCTTCTCGTAGACCGTGTAGACGTCGGTCAGGCCCTGGCACGGATGAAGAAGGTCGGTGAGCCCGTTGATGACGGGAACGCTGGCCGCGGCAGCCAGGTCGACAACATCCTGGTGCCTGAAGGTGCGGATCATGATACCGTCGAGGTACCGGGAGAGGACGCTCCCCGTGTCGTAGATGGTCTCTCCGCGTCCGAGCTGGAGGTCGCCGGTGCCCATGTAGAGGGCGTACCCTCCGAGCTGCCACACGCCGACCTCGAAGGAGACCCGGGTCCGGGTCGAAGGCTTGGCGAAGATCATCCCCAGGGTCTTACCGACGAGAGGCCTGTCCCGCTCGCCGCTCTTCCACCTCAGCTTCATCTGCTCGGTCGTCTTGAGGATCTGCCAGGTCTCCTCGACCGAAAGGTCGTGGATAGAGACGAGATCCTTGCCCTTCATACTGACGGCCATTCTTCTCTACCTCCTCCGCGGCCTGGGAGCCGGTCCGCCGCGGGCCGCCCAAGCGGCCGCCCGCCGGCCGAGAGCGGCCTCCGCGGCGGCGGTCCGGTCCGGCCTTTCACCTGACAATCGTTGTGCCGGCCTTCCCGGCCAGGGCCTCGGCGGCCTGCTTTATCGAGGCGATGAGGGCCCGTCCTCCCCCGGCCTCGAGGAAACGGATGACGGCGAGGACTTTGGGGCCCATGCTTCCCGGCGGGAAGTGCCCCGCCTCGAGATAGGTCCTCGCCTCGTCAAGGGTCATCCGGTCGAGGAACCTCTGCTCGGGAGTCCCGTAGGCCAGAGCCACCCGGTCGACGTCGGTGAAGATAGCGAAGACGTCGGCGCCCATGCCCACGGCCAGGCGCTGACCGGCGAGATCCTTGTCGATGACCGCCTCGACCCCCTCGAGGACCCCGTCGGCCCGTTCGGTTACGGGTATCCCCCCGCCCCCTGAAGCGATGACGAGGGTCCCGGCCTCGGACAGCGTCCGGACCTCCTCGAGCTCGACAATGCGGACGGGGTCGGGCGAGGGGACGACCCGCCGCCAGAAGCCCGGCCGGACCTCACGCATGACCCAGCCGCGCTCGGTCTCCAGGACCCGGGCCCGGTCCTCGGGATAGAAGGGGCCGACGGGTTTGGTCGGATTGCCGAAGGCCGGGTCGTCAGCCCTAACCACGACCTGGGTCACCACGGAGGCCACGGAGGCGGGGAGCCCCCGGGCCCGCAGCTCGTTGCGCAGGGCCTGCTGGATCATGTAGCCGATCTGGCCCTGGCTCTCCGCGCCGCAGACGTCGAGGGGCATGGCCGGGACCTGGTCGCTGCCCGCCTCGTGCTGGATGAGGATGTTCCCGACCTGCGGACCGTTGCCGTGGGTGACGACGACCCGGTGCCCCATCTCCACCAGGGAGGCTATCGCCCCCGCGGTCGCTCTGATGTTCGCTCTCTGCTCGACGGCCGTTCCCTTCTGCCCGGGCTGGAGGATGGCGTTCCCTCCGAGGGCGACGACGATAGTCTCCTCAGCCATGTCCTCTCCCCGTTCCGGTCCTGACTCAGATCCCCGTCCGGTTGGGCCGGACCGGGTCAATCGTTCCGAATGCTGGTGCTCCGTTCGCATTTACGACACTTCTCGCCCTCGAGTTCCACCGCTTCGGCGGCGAAGCCCTCACGCCTGACCAGCACGGCCCCGCAGGAGGGGCAGAGCGTCTCGCTCCTCGGCATTTCCCAGACGTTTCCGAGGTAGACGTGGTGGAGCCGTTCGGCGGCGATGTCCCGGGCCTTCTTCAGGGTCTCGAGCGGAGTGGGAGGCCGGGTCATCTTCCAGCTCGGGAAGTAGCGTGAGAAGTGAAGAGGTATGTCCTTCGACACGCCGGCCAGCCACCCCGCCAGGGCTTCCACTTCCTCCGGGCTATCGTTGAGGCCGGGGATGAGAAGACAGGTGACCTCGACGTGGCATCCGGTCCCGTGGGCCCGCTCGACGGTCCGCAGGACCGGCTCCAGCCGACCCGAGCACACCTCCCGGTAGAAGCTGTCGCTGAAAGCCTTGACGTCCACGTTCATGGCGTCGATGAGGGGGAGCAGCTCCTCGAGCGGCTCGGAGCGGACATAGCCGTTGGTGACGAGGACGTTCTTGAAATCGTGCTCCCGGGCCAGCCTGGCGGTCTCGATGACCTGCTCGTACCACACCAGGGGCTCGCTGTAGGTGTAGGCGAGGCCGATGCAGCGCCGGCCCGGCCGGTGCCAGCTCCGGGCGATGTCCACCGCCCTCACCGGGGGCATCTCGACGTCCTCCCCGTCGCCCTGGGAGAGCTCCCAGTTCTGGCAGTGCCGACACCGCAGGTTGCACCCGAAGGCGCCGAGCGAGAAGATGTAGGTCCCCGGGTGGAAGTGATAGAGGGGCTTCTTCTCGATGGGGTCCATGGCGTAGGAGGCGCACCGCCCGTACTTGAGGGCCATCAGGGTGCCGTCCTGGTTCGCCCGGATGCGGCAGAACCCCGTCTTCCCCGGTCGGATGCGGCAATCCTGGGGGCACAAGAGACAGTGGACGACCCCGTTCTCGAGTCTCTCGTAGAAGTCAGCCTCGCGCACACCAGGCCTCCTTCGGGTCGACCCGCGGTCACCGCACCTGGGCGGCCCGGGCGACCTATCGGCACCGCGCGGTCCGACCGGCCTAGCGGTACCGCGTGACCTTGAAGCGGAACAGCCTCACCCCGGTCTCGTCCGGGGCTATGCCGGCCTTCTGGCGGGCCACCGCCACCTGGCTCTCCGCCGTGTCCAGCCCTTCGAGGTCGGGCAGGAGGACCCCGGTCCGGCGATCCTTGTTGACAATCACCCCGTAGACCTTCGGGTCGAGCTCGTCAAGGCTCGACACGGGCTCGGCCGGCTCGAGGACGTCCACGGAGTAAGTCAGCTCCCTGAGTTCATCGGCCGTGACCGCGGCGAAGCGGGGGTCGGCCGTTCCCGCCTGGATGGCGTTCCGGATGACCTCCTCGGCCAGAGTCGGAGCGGTCGGCTCCAGCGTCCCGATACACCCTCGGAGCTGGCCCCTCTTCTTCAGCGAGACGAACGCTCCCGCCCGGCGGTCGAGCCCCGGGCTGGAGGATGGTGGGGATATGCGCCGGCCGTCCCGGACGTAGGTCTCGAGGGCCAGGCGGGCCAGGCGGACGAAGGGGTGCGGGACGGCTGTCGCGTGGGCGGGAGCTCCGCCCTCCACGGTTTCGACCCCGGCGGCCCCAATCCCGGCCCCGGCCCCGGCCCCGGCCCCGGCCCCGGCCCCAATCCCGACCCCGGCCCCGGCCCCGGCCCCAGCGCCGGCCCCGGCCCCAATCCCGGCCCCGGCGCCGGCGACTCCGCCGCCGCCCCGCTCGCCGGGTGGGCCGGCCCCCTCGGCTCCGCCGTCGGGACCGGGACCCGGCGGTGAAGCTGCAGCGCCCTCTTCGCCCGGCCGCGCCGCCTGACCGCCGGCCCCCCGGACGACAAAGGTGGCCACGCAGTAGCCGACGCCGAAGGGCCCTTCGTAGGAGACGACCTCGGGAACGGTGTCGAGGCCGTCCAGAGCACCGAACATGGTGATGATCGGGCCGAGCCCGCACTCCCCCGCCCGTTCGACAAGGCCGGGGTCGAGACTGAGAAGGGGCCTGACGTCGCCCTTCGACAGGGCCCCGACCACCTTCTCGTCAAAGACCTTGCCCATCGGGTCGTAGCCGGCCGGCGCCCCCTGGCTCAGCCGGTGGGAGAGATCACCGCTGGCTATGTAAACCACTCGGACGCCCATCTCGCCGGCCGCGGCCTGGACGGACCGGCCGAAGGTGTAGAGGTCTTCCGCGGACATCATCCCCACCGCTCCGGCGACCAGCCGGCTCTCGACCCCGGCCTGTCGCAGGTAGTAGAGGGGCACCAGGATGGAGTAGTGGAGGGCACCCGGGACGCGAAGACTCCTGATGGTCGTCGGGTCGGCCGCGACGACCTGAACCCCGCGGTCCGCGGCCTCGCTCTGAACCCGGTTGACGAAGCGGACGTCGTTCCCGTACCGCAGGGAAGTACCGGATATCCCGAACTCCCGGAAGTTGCCTTCAAGGATCGGGCTGGAAAGCAAGGTGACCGCTCCCCGGACCACGGGGCCGTGGGGCGCGATGATGACCACCGTGTCGGGGTTGAGGCCGCGGACCAGGCCGGCGAGCTGCTGCAGACCGTCCCTGGTCTTCTGGACCCGGTCGAGGTTGTTCTCCCCTATCTCCGGAACGACGATAGGGGGGTGAGGGGAAACCGCGCCGAGAACGATTCCTCTTCGGGTCATGTCGGTCACCTCTAGGCCTCTCCGACGTGGACCCTGGCCACGTCGGGCGATGTCATCGCCTGCAGGAGGCAGGCGTAGTTGACGGAAAACCCGAGCTCGGCCCCTGCTCCGAGAGGCCCGGGGTAGTCCTCGATGTCCACCACGAGATGGTCGCTTGTCGCTCCGACGACTTCGATTCCTTCGTCCAACGGCTTCAATCCTTCCGGCACGATGTCCTGCCGCCCGGCGGCCAAGAGGGCCCGGAGACGGTGACCCCGGTCGACGAAGACCGGGCGGTGCCCGAAGGCGTCCTCGGCCAGCTCGCCGCTTGGCGCCGACGGCTTGCGCCCGATCTCGATGACCGTCGCCCAGAAGGTGACGGCGTCGAGGTGGCAGCCTGGGAGGGGCTCCCGGTGTAGGCTTTCCCTCCCGAGGATGATTCCCTCACCCACCCGAAGGTCGTCAAGGCCGGGCGGGAGCTCCCGCCTGAGGAGAAGGGGCAGGGCCGCCGTGTTGCCAGCCGACACCCTCAGGGGCCGGCCCAGCTTCTCCCCGGTCTCTCGGGCGAGCCGGGCGAGGTCCACGAAATGGGCCACGGTCGGCACGACCCCGCAAAAGCAGGCGAGGTTGCTGGCGAGTCCGGCGACGTGGACCCGGCGGGACGGGTCCCTCTCGGCCGAGACCGCCGCCAGCCGCCGGTCCAGGGCCAGGGCCGCCTCCGGGACATCCTCGGGGAGGAGCCCCTCGCGCAGGTCGCCGAAGTCGACGGTTAGGAGGACCTCGTAGGGCCGACCCGCCGGAAGGGCCCGGGCGAGGCTCTCGGCCGTCTCCGGGCTGGCGCAGAGGACCGCGTCGGAGAGGGCCAGGGTCTCCGCGGCCTCGGCCGGTGACGGTGCCCGGAGGAGGAGGAAGCGAGGCCGCCCTCGCCCGTTCAGGGTTTCCTCGCGCAGACCCTGCAGGCGGGCAAGGTTGGACAGCCGGGAGTCGGCGAGGCCCGCGACCCCCCCGCCGAGGAGGGCCCGGGCGGCCTGGGGGTCACCCCTCAGCCCCTTGGTCACGGCGAAGACCTCGAGACCCGCCTTGCCGGCCCAACCCGACACCAGCCGGGCGTTGTGGCGAAGCTTGCCGAGATCGATGTTCACCCTCGGCGCCGGAAGGACGCCGTTCGTCAACCCTCTCCACCTCCCGCTTCCGGGACGACGCTCTCCCGGAGAAGAGCCCGGGCGGCCTCCGGATACTCCTGGTGGAGAACTCCCAGGACCGCCATGAGGTATCGCCTATCGATGACCGGGCGGGCCCCTCGCCCCGGCAGGAGCAGGGACGCCGGTGGGCCGCCGGGTTCGAAGCCCGGCGTGTCCGACCCGCCGCCTCTCCGCCTTGCGGCCAGGGCCGCCGCCGTCGGCATTCCGGCCAGGGCGGCCAGGACCCGGCTCCCCCACGGGAAGCGGACGAGGGGGCCTCCGGTGCCGACCAACCACTCCACCTCGGTGAGGTCCTTGCCCTCGGCCACGGTCAGCCGACCGGTCGGCCCGAAGAGATGCCGGAGAACCCCGGCGTGTCGAACGAGGGCTGTCTCTGCGGCCAACCTGGTGAGCGCGGCGATGAAGGCCGAAACCTCCGGGTCCGTGTCCTCGGGCGGGACCGGGACGGCCCGGGCGAGTAGATCGCCGACGTCGGGCGGGCCTGCGGACATGTGCTCGGCCACCGCGTCCTCGCCGGCCAGCCGGACGACGTTGGCGGCGTTGACATAAACCCCGAGGTCGCCTTCGACGGTCCGTTTGGCGACCGGCTCGGGGTGGAGCTGTATCCTCTTTATCTCCGTCGACCCGTCGGTGACCGAGTGGACGTCCGTTGTCGCCCCTCCGACGTCGATCACCACGAGGTCGCCAAGGAGCTCGCGAAGCAGTCGGGCCGCCTCCATCACCGCTCCGGGGGTCGGGCGGATCGCCCCACCGACCATGTCGCGAACCCGCTCCATACCCGGGGCGAGGATGATGTGCTCTTCGAAGACGGCCTGTATCGCCCGGCGGGCGGGCTCGATGTCCAGGAGATCGAGCCTCGGGTAGACGTTGGGGACGACGGTCACCTTCACCCCCGCGGCGCCGAGGATACCGGAGACCTCGGCCCGGGCGGCGCTGTTGCCAGCGTAGACGACGGGAACTCCAAGGCGGAGTCCGGCTATCTCACGGGCGTTGTGGACGACAACCTCGCGGTCGCCGCCCTCCAGCCCTCCGGCGAGGAGGATGATTCCCGGACGCAGCCTGCGGAGGACGTCCGTCTCTTCCGCGCCGAGCTTCCCGACCGTGACCAGCTCGATGATGGCCCCCGCTCCGAGGGCGGCTTCGCGGGCCGCCCGGACGGTCATGTCGTAGACGAGGCCGTGGACGGCCATCCGCAGGCCCCCGGCCGCGCTAGAGGCGGCGAGCATCCTCTCCCAGGTCACGTCCTCGCCGAGGCGGCGCGACAGATCGCCGACCGCCGCCCGGAGGCCGGTCGTCACATCGCCCTGGGCGGCCGTCGTCGGGGCGGCTCCACCGCCGACCCACTGCGGCCGGGAACCGTCGAGCCCGCTGAAGGCGTGGACCTTGGTAACCGTGCTGCCTATCTCGGCGACGAGGGCGTCAGCGCGCATGCCCACCCGGCCCGCCGGGAATCCGGCCTTCGCGGGCCGCTCTGGCCCGAACGAGGAAGCTCGCCACCTCGATACCTCTGGTGCCCCGCCCGAACCCGGCGTCGAGGCCCTCGGCCCGGGCCATCTCGTCCGTCACCTGGGTACCCCCGGCGACCAGAAGGAACCGGTCCCGGACGCCTCTCTCGAGGCACAGGTCGGAAAGACGCCTCATCTGCCTCCGGTGGATGTCGGCGTGGCTGATGATGGTGCTGATAAGAATGGCCCCGGCGTCGGCCTCGATGGCCGCGTCGACGGCTTTCTCGACCGGGACCGAGGTTCCGAGATAGTGGCAGCTGACCCCGAACTTCTCAAGTCCGCCGTGCTTTATGTCGATTATCTCCCTCATCCCCACGGAGTGCTCGTCCTCACCCACCGTGGCCGCGACCACGGTCAGGGGGTGCTCGACCAGCTCGCGGCGGAGGACCTCCTCCGGAAGGACGTCGGGTGGGTCGGCCAGGACGAGCCGGTCGGGGTCCACGCCGAAAGGCACGATCCCCTTGACCTCCACAAAGGTCCCCTCGGCCGGGTGCATGACCCGGCTGTGGATGACCTCGGGCTCCTCAAGACCGAGTTTCCTGGCGATCTCCACCGCGGCGGCCTCGGCCACCCGGGCCGCGGCCGGCAGGAACATCGACAGGGTTACATAACCATCCGCGGCCCACTGGACCTCCGGGCGAAGGAGGCCGCCGCGTCTCACCGCGGCTTCCTCCAGCCGCCTCTCGACGTTGTCGTAGGGATCCAGTTCGTCGATGAACGGGATGAGCTCGGGCCGGCAGAGGGTGCAGCCCCCGGCGGGAGCGCACGGGGTCCCGCCGGCGGCGGTGCCCTCCGAACCTTCCGGTCCGGCGAGATCCCGCGGCACCCGGCTCTGACCGAAGTGGGCGCAGACCGGAGCGTAGTAGTCGGGGGCTCGCGGGATGACCGTCCCCGCCCCGACCCCGCCGTCGAGACGGCGGGCTATACCGTCGCCGGCTCGCTCGGGGTAGTAACCGGAATCGACGAAGAAGCCGGCTTCGACGGCCTGGAAGTAGCCGCCGAGCTCGAGCATCTCCTGAAGGAAGAGGACGGCTCTCTCCTTTATCTCCCTGACGGCGGCCCGCAGCTCACCGTCCGGGGTCGGCGCGACCAGGCGGCTCAGGCCGTCGAGGCCCACGAGGACCTGCTTGGCCGTCTCGACCGCGGCCACGTTGTTGTGGTGCCAGGGGACGTTCCGGCCCTCGTCAGGGGTTATGGTGCTCTGGATGTCGGCCGAGGTCAGGCGGGAGATGAGGAGGTTGAGAACGTGGGTGACGGTGGCCTCCCTGGTGTCGGATTCGATGTACCTCGTGTTCATCTGGGCCCGCATCCGAAAGCCCGGGAAGAGCTCGCGGAGGGCGACGGCGTAGGCGAGGTCGAGACGGACCGACGGCGCCGGCGGAGCCGTCGGCGGGACCGTGGACAGGCAGATGAGGTCCCGGCGCATGCCGACAGCCTCGGAGAAGGCCGAGTTGGTGGCGTGCTGGACGAGAAGCTCCGGGGTGACCTTCCAGGCCTCCCGCGCGGTAGCGTTGGCGTTGTGGGCCCCGTCGATCTGGGCGAGACCCCCGAAAGCCATCACCGTCTTGGCCTCGGCGGCGTCGACGAACGAGCGGACCATGTTCACGTTGCGGTAGAGAACGTTGTACTGCGGATCCTGGTGGGCTCCGTTGACGCCTTCCTCCACGAAGAGCACGGCCATCTCGGGGCCGGCCAGGCCGCTGACGTAGCTGTGGAGGTTCACCGGCCGCCCGACCTCATCCTCGATGAGGTCGAGGGCCTTGCGGCTCGCCCGGAGCTGCTTCCGGGTTATCGGTACCCCGCCGACCCCCTCCGGAGTCCCCTCGATGAGCCCGTCGAAGTGGCTCTGGCCCGCGGTCCTGATGACCATGATGTGGTCGGCTCCATGCCAGGCGACCATCCGCATCCTCCGGATGTCGTCCTCGAAGCGCCCTGAGGCTATCTCGCTGGTGATGGTCGGGCTCGGCTGGGGGTCTATCCCGTGGAAGTAGCGGGCCGCCGGCAGGGGGACGCTCCGGTCCAGAGGCTCGGAGGTCTGGTAGTACGGGAACGGCGCCGGCTCATGGCGGTAGCCCTCAGGCGTCGGCCTGCGCCAGGCCCAGCCCTTCCGGCGCGGCCGGTAGTCGCGGAGATCCCTGAGGATGGTCTCGATGTCGATGGGCCGTTCGGGGTCAAGAAGCGGCATCGGCGAAGGTCCTCTCGGCGTGCTCCCAGAGTTCGCCCGCGGCCAGTCTCGCCGCGGCCTCCACGGGGGTGAGGTTGGCCGCCCTGGCCGTCCTGAGGAGGACGTGCCCGGCGCCGTGACCCAGGATGCCCCGGGCGAGACAGCCCTCAACCACGGCCGCCGCCTCGGGGCTCGGGACGCCCAGACGGGCCAGCACCGAGCGCTCGATGGACGGCGTCGTGTGCGTTCTGGCGAGTTCCAGGAGGGGCTCGACCACCCGCCGGGCGAGGTCCCAGAAGAGGGCGTGCAGGGCGGCGTCGTCCAGGCCGGCCAGGGCGGCCCGGCGAGTCTCGTAATCGTCATGTCTTGGTCTGGACACCTTTGACCTCCTACCGAGATGCGGCCAGCGCCGCCAGGGTCTCGTCGACGAAGGCGCCGCTGGTCCTAAGATCGGCGGCGAAGAAGGCCCGGTCCTCCGGACCTATCTCCCCGCCTGCTGCCTGCCAGGCGTGCCTGAGGTAGGACCGCCTCAGTTCGTCAAGGCTCACGTCGGTCACCCGGACCTGCTCGATATCCTCGGGGATGACGATGACCGACCCCGGGCGGTTCCCGGCCGGGTCGCCGCGCCGGATCTCGATGCCGTTGGCCCGGGCGAAGGTGAGCTGGGCCGTGGGGTGCTTGCCCGCCCCCGTGTACTCCGTCTCCTGGACCACGAGGATGGCCTCTTCCGGCAGCTCGCGGGCCAGAGCCACAGCGGCGGCCAGCGAGGTGTTCCCGGCCGGACCCCTCTCCAGTCCCTCCAGCTGGGCCAGGGCCTCGGTGATGTAGAAGACCTCCCCCTGGGTGACGGTGACGTAGCGCTGGAGGTAGCGGAGCGGGCGGGCGGCGTTGTAGACCACGTCGGCCCGGTCCGGCCAGACGGCGAAGGGGACGCCGAACCCGGTGTGGCCGGTGGTGAAGGACTTGCGGTTGAAGTCGCGGTCTGAGGCCATGTGCAGGCCCCGGAGATCAACGCTCGCCCCGACCACCAGGGTCCCGGTCGCGCCGGCCCGGGCGAGGCCCCTGGCCGTCCCGGTGACGTTGCCGCCGCCGGCGTGGGTTATGACGACCACGTCCGGGGCGCGCCCGGTCAGGCGCCGTGTGTCCTGGACGACCTCGTAGCCGAGGGTCTCGATGCCCGAGACGCTGAACGGCGTGTAGAGCGAGGCGTTGAAGTAGCCCGTCTCCTCGAGAAGCGTTAGGTGGACGTAAAACAGCTCCGGACCCACCGTGAGCTGGACGACCTCGGCGCCGTAAGCCTCGCAGGCCCTGGTCTTTTCGAGAATCTCCGGCTGGCCGACGCCCCGGCTGTCGAAGACCTCCTGAACGATGATGCAGGGCAGGTTCCTGGCCGCGGCCTGGGAGGCCACCGCCGCTCCGTAGTTACCGCTGGTCGCGGCGATGACCCCGGGGTAACCCTTCCGCGCCGCCTCGTGGACCGAGAGGGCGGCCCGCCTCACCTTGAAGCTCCCGGAGGGGTTCGCCGCTTCGTCCTTGATGAAGATGCGCGCGCCGCACCCGGACGGGGCGGCCGTCCGGACCAGGCGGGTGAGATTCCTGAGTTCGAGGAGCGGGGTCCGGCCGACGTTGGCCTCGGCCTGGATGGCCAGGGTTTCTTCCAGGGAGTAGCCGGTGTGGGCCATCATGGCCTCGTAGTCGAAGGCGAACCGGCCCCGGCGGAAGGACTCGTAGTCGATGCCCGTGGAGCGCCTCAGGATCTCCGCGCGGCGGGCCATGACGGCCTCGTAGGAGAGGTCTCGGGCGCGCCCGGCCCTGCCGGTCCCGCTCACGGCCGATCACCCCTCAACCGGCGGCGGAGCTCGGGGCCGATGGTCTGGAGCTCCGGTACCGGTGAGCCGAAGTCGTGCGGGATGGGCGGGTTGACCGCAACCAGGGAACCCCGGACCACCCTCCCCGTCAGCGTTCTGACGCTCACGGTCTCCCCCGGTAGGGCCGGCCCGTCGAGGAGGAAACCCTTCACCCTCATCTCGAGAGGGACGGCCTGGGTTTCCGGAGGAACGCCGTGAGCGCGGCTCCCGGCGGGGAGGACCACGTTGTGGATGAGGACCCAGTCGCCGGGCCGCGCCTGAGGGCCCGCCCGGTCAGCCACCGGCGATCACCTCGGCCCGGCGCCGCGCGCTGCCGCGAGGCAGGGGCAGGTCGAGGACTGTCAGGAGCCCCGGCCGAGCGGAGGCCACAGGCCGGACCATATTGACGGCGATGGCCGCGGTGGCGACGCCTCCGGGTATCTCTGGGCCTGTGCGGAGTTCGATGGTTGGATGACCGGTGAGCCGGATGTAGTCCCCTGTCTCGACCCCCTCGAGGCCCGGATGGACCTGCTGAGGGTGGTCGAGCTCGATGACCACCCTGTCCCCGACGAAGCCGCGGGCCGAGTGGCGACACCCGGCCACGAAGCCCGGTTCGACGACGACGTGCGGGGTCGTCCGCCGTACGGACGAGACTATCGGATCGCGACTCTCCTCGACCCGGGTGAGCTCGAGGCCGAGGGCCCGGGCGATGAGATGGATGGACTGCGGGAACCCGATGTGGCCCACGACGGTTCCGTCGGCGACGCGGCGGACGAACTCGTCCGGGGCGAGACCCACCCCCTGGGTCCGCATGACCGTGGGTCCGAAGGGTGAGAGATCGTTGATCCGACTGGCGTAGACCTTTTCGACGTGAGCCGTGACGCAGGAGAGGACCACGATGAGCGTGTCGAGGACGAAGCCGGGGTTGACGCCGGTTCCGAGAATCGTCCGCCCCCGCTCGCGGGCGACTTGGTCCAGGCGGTCGGACAGCCCGGGGTCGGCCGCCCAGGGGTAGGCCATCTCCTCGGCGATGGTCACGACGTCAAGGTGGTGGTCGAGGCAGGCCTCTATCTCCCCGACCACCTCACGCACGAAGGACGAGGTGCCGTGAAGGACGACATCGGCCCCGCCGGCCCGCTCGACGGCCTCCTCGAGGGTGGCCGAGGCCGGCACCCCGGTCGGGGAGCTCAGGCCGGCCAGCTCGGCCGTGTCGACCGTCCGACCGGCGGCCCGTCGGGATACCGCCCCGACCAGGCGGAGCTCCGGGTCGGCGAGGACCATCGGGATCATCAGCCGCCCCATGGCTCCGAGCCCCCAGACGATGACCCGCACCGGGCCGATCTTCATCTTCTCTCCGAACCGGTCCTGGTAAGACAGGACGAACCACCTCCGAACGGCCGGTCGGCGGGCGCCGGCGCCCCGGGGCGCGCGGACCGAGCCCTGTCAGCAATGAATATGCTATCCAATACTTGCAGGGTTGTCCACGCCCGGAGCCCCGGGAACGTGTCGGAGTCGCCGGCCGCGGGTCACGGCCGGGGAAGTGGGGCGGAGCGCGACCGGCGGCGGGCCGAAGCCGTCAGCCGTCCCGTCAGCCGTCGGGTCCCTCCCGCTGGCCCGCCGGCGCGGCGGCCGGACTCGAGTGGACGAAGCGGCAGATTCCGAAGAAGACGGCCATGGCCAGGAGCCGCTGATAGCCTGCGTCCTGGAGGAGCTCGAGGTCCCGGGGGTTGGAGAGAAACCCGAGTTCAACGATCACGGCGGGAAAGGCGGCGTTCTTCAGGAGGAAGCTGTCGATGCGGCCGTTGGGGGTGCGGTCGGTCTCGCCGGTCACCCGGACGAGCTCGGCCTGGATGGCCTCGGCGAGGAGGTATCCAGCCCTGCTCTCCGGGTCATAGAAGGTCTGGGACCCACGCCAGACGGGTGAGGGGAAAGCGTTGCAGTGGAGGCTGAGGAAGAGGTCGGCCCCGGCCGCTTCGGCCGCCTCCAGCCTCCGTTTGAGGTCGGCCCGGGCCTCGGAACCGTAGCGCTCCTCGTCTCCGGGCTGGACGAGATCGATGTCCTCGGTCCGGGTCAGGACGACCTCGGCGCCAGCCCTCTCCAGGATGTCCCGGAGCATCAGGGAGACGGCCAGGTTGATGTCGGTCTCCCTGACCGGGCCCTCCAAGACGCCCGGGTCGAAGCCTCCGTGCCCCGGGTCGATGGCTACGGTCAGCCCGCCCAGGATGCCGGCCACCGGGACGGCCGGCCCCTCGGGCAGGACGACCGCTCCGAAGGCCGCCCCCAGGAGCGGAGCGCTCGAGGTCCACCCGACAGCGGTGAGGGCGATGACGCAGGACAGGGCGAAGACCCTGCGGCCCACCGGCGATACGGCCAGCCTCGCCCTCTCGACAGCCCTCTCCGCGGCCCCGTCCAGGCTCCGCCGCACCGCGTCCGGCCCGGGGGCCTCGCCCGGACGCCCGCGCACGGCTCCCGTCCGAGCCGGAGCCTGCCTGCAGTGCCTCATGAGCGCCCCTCCCCCGCGGCATTCGTATGCCCTCTGCGCGAGCGCTTAGCACCACCGGCGGAGCGGAGGAGTGAACGGAGAGGGACGGCCGTCTCGGAGCGGCCGTCCCTCGTCTCGATCCGTGCGGTCCGGCCCCCGGGCCGCGCGCGGGGCACGCCGGGAGCCGACCGGCTATCTCTTGGAGAACTGCGGCGCCTTCCGGGCCTTCTTGAGCCCGTACTTCCGGCGCTCCTTCATCCGCGGGTCGCGGGT
>DYFB01000040.1 GCA_020725405.1 Symbiobacterium sp.
GTACGCGGGCCGCGTCATCCCCCTCCTACTCGGCCTTGCTCCGGGTGGGGTTTGCCTGGCCGGACGGTCACCCGCCCGCCGGTGGTCTCTTACACCACCTTTTCACCCTTACCGCCCGGCCCGTTCGTCTCTCAGACCTCGCCAGGCTCTTACCTGGCCAGCTGGCCGCGCCCACAGCCGTCGCCCGCCGCGCCGAGCGCGACGAGCCGGCTGGGGCCGGACGGCGGTATGTCTCTGTGGCACTTTCCTTCAGGTCGCCCTGACTGGGTATTACCCAGCACCCTGCCCTGTGGAGTCCGGACTTTCCTCGAGCCCCCGGAGGGAACCGCGATTGCCCGGCCTACTTGCAGCCCATTATTGTTGTATCAAAGAACTGCCTTCGTCAAACGCACTGTTCCGTTTTTCGTGAGTTGAAGTTCTCACCAGTCCCGGTCATCCCGCGCGTCCGGCGGGCCCCAGGCTTCCGGCCGGCCCAAGGCTTCCGGCTGGCGACAGGCTTCCGGCCGGCCCAAGGCCTTCGGCCGGCCCCGGGCCCACAGAGAATCCTATAACGTCCGGCGACATAAGTCCACAGCGCCGGGTGCCGCGCGCGGCGACCCGGTGGCCGGTCTCCAAGGGATTTCCGGAGCGAAGGTGAATAGAGGATGCCGCGGGAGATGCTTCCGTCAGCGTCACTTTCGTCAGCATCACTTCCGTCAGCGTCACTTCCGTCAGCGTCACGGGAGGGCCCGAAGTGGTCGACCGGACGATCGTGGAGGACCTGCGCCTTCTGGCCGAAGCCGGACTCAGCCGCGGCATGGACGTGGTCGATTTCGGATGCGGCACGGGCTTCTTCACGCGACAGGTCGCCCGGGCGGTCGGTCCGGCCGGGCGGGTGGTCGGGCTCAGCGCCTCAGCCTTCAACGTGGCCCGGGCGAGAGAGCTTGCGGCTCAGGAAGGCCTGGAGAACCTCACCTTCTCGGTCCTGGACGAGAAGGCGACCGGCCTTGCCGCGGATTTCGCCGACGTCGCCCTGACCCGGTACTTCCTGGGTCAGGTGCCGGCTCCGGCCGGCGTCGTCAAGGAGATGGTCCGGGTCACGCGCCCGGGCGGCCTCGTCGCCGCGTTCGAGGACGACGAGGGTCTTGTCGTCTACGAGCCCGAGCCTCCGGCCGTCACCGAACTCCGGGCCCTCCTGTCCCGGAACCGCGTGACGGCCGGAGGCAACTGGATGATGGGGCGCTCGCTCTACCGCCTCCTGCGGGAGGCCGGACTCGAGCGCATCCGCGTGTCGGCCTCGACCTCGAACAGCACCGATCTCGAGCTCGCTTCCGGGCCCGAGCGGCTTACGCACACCGCCGACCTCGCCCGGGCCGTGGACACGCTACTCGAGAAGGGTGAGATAGACCGGGAGGACGCCGCCCGGTACCAGCGAGCTCTTGAGGAAGTCTCGCGGGATCCTCTCGCCTTTGTTTTTGTTTGTCGTTTTTTCGCCGTAGGCCGCAAGCCCCTGCGCTGCGCCTAGCGCCCGGCAGGGCCGCGTCGGAGGCAGCCGTGGGGGCGGCTGGGGGCGGCCCTACGCCGGAATCTCGCCGGGAGGTGGCCTCATTATGACCCCCACCACCGGACGGGACGACGCGGTTGTCCAGGCCGTCGGTCTCGTCAAGCGCTTCGGGTCCATCCGGGCCCTCGACGGCCTCACCCTCGGGGTGCAGCGGGGAGAGAAGTACGGCCTGCTCGGTCCGAACGGCTCGGGAAAGACGACCCTCATCCGGTCCATCGTCGGCCTCGTCGCTCCCGACGAGGGTGAGGTGAGGGTCCTCGGCGAGAAGGTCCCCTCCCCGCTCACCTCGTCCCGGATAGGCTACATGACCCAGTCGGCCGCTCTCTACGAGGACCTCACCGTGCGGGAGAACCTCTTCTTCTTCGCCCGTCTCTTCGGGACCCCGGGACAGACCGCCGACCGGGTCGAGGAGGTCCTGCGCCTCGTCCATCTGACCGACCGGAGTGGGACGCCGGTGCGGGCCCTGAGCGGGGGCCTGCGCCAGAGGGCGAGTCTGGCGGCCGCCCTCATCCACGAGCCCGAGCTCCTGCTCCTTGACGAGCCGACAGTCGGAGTGGACCCCGAGCTGCGCCTGGTCCTCTGGGACCACTTCGACCGGCTCAACGCCCTGGGGAAGACCATCATCGTCTCCACGCACGTCATGGAGGAAGCCGAGCGGTGCGGACGGATAGCCCTGCTCCGCGCGGGACGCCTCCTGGCCGAGGGAAGCCCGCTCGAACTCAAGCAGGGGGCCGGGGCCGCGTCCATGGAGGCCGCTTACCTTCACTACGCCTCCCAGGCCGACGGCGGCGACGGGGGGCGACGGTCGTCCATGACAGACGAGGGACGGCGGTCATCGAGAACGGACGGGGCGCGACGGTCATCGAGAACGCCGCCGAAGGGAGGTGCCGCCGATGAAGGGTGAGTCCACCACCCGCTCCGGGGGCGGACCGTCCGGCCACGGCCGGGGGATGGCCCGGGGACGGCCGGGCTCCCTGCGGCGGACCGGAGCCATCGCCGTCAGGATCATCACACAGTTCCGGCGCGACCCGCGGACGATAGCCCTCATCTTCGTCGCCCCCGTTCTGGTCATGTCCCTCCTCGGCTATGTCATCACGGAGAAGACCACGACCCTGACCGTGGCCGTGGTCCGGAGCGACCAGGGGCCGGTGAGCCTGGTCCCCGTCCTCGAGCGGGTCCTGGAGGGGAAGGGTTTCGAGCTCTCCGGGGTCCGAGACCAGGACGACCTCGTCGCCCGCGTCCGGGAGGGGGAGTTCAGGGCCGGCCTCATCGTCGGGCCGGGCTTCAGCGCCGACATCTTCTCCGGCCGGGGCGCGGGGAGCCTGCGCCTGGTTCTCGAGGGAAGCGACGCCGTCCTCGCGGCCGACATCAGCCGGCGGTTCGCCCAGGCCCTCCAGGAGCTGCCTGAGGCTCTCGCTGCGACCTTCCTCGCCCCCGGCGCCGCTCCGCCGACCCCGCCCGGTCAGCCGGTGGTCGACTACGTCTACGGCGGTCCGGACCTCGGGGCCCTGAGCTACTTCGCCCCGGGCTACGTGGCCTTCTTCGCCTTCTTCTTCACCTTCCTCCTGACGAGCGTCTCCTTCCTCCGGGAGAGGGCCTCGGGGACGATGGAGCGGCTCCTGGCCTCGCCGGTGCAGCGGTCGGAGATCGTCGTCGGCTACCTCGTCGGGTTCGGCGTCTTCGCCCTGGGCCAGTCGCTCGTCATCCTGCTCTTCGCCGTCTACGCCCTCGGGGTCAAGCTCGCGGGGAGCCTGGGGACCGCCTTCGTCGTCGAGGCATCCCTCGTGGCCGTGGCCGTGGTGATGGGCATCTTCTTCTCGTTCTACGCCCGGAACGAGCTTCAGGTCATCCAGTTCATCCCCATTGTCATCATCCCGCAGATCGTGCTCTCGGGGTTCATCACGCCGCTCGAGACGATGCACGAGCCCTTGCGGTGGCTGGCCCTGGCCATGCCGATGACCTACGCCAACGAGGCCCTGCGGGCGGTCATCATCCGGGGGCTCGGGCTGGGGGCGGTCCTTCCGGAGCTCGCCATCCTCGGCGGCTTTATCGCCCTCTTCACCCTCCTGGCGGCAAGGCTCATCCAGCGGCGGATAGCGTGAGAGGTCCGGGCGGGCCGGCTACGAGCCGCGCGACTTGAGGCCGGACCCGGTCGCGAGGACCACGACCTCGCGGCAGCCGAGGAGCCACCCGCGCCGGCCGAGTTCGGGAAGGGCGGCGACCGCCGCCACCGCCTCGGGGCCGAGGTCCAGCCCCTCCGTGCGGCGAAGCTCGCCGGCGGTCCGGAGGATGTTCTCGTCGGTCACCGCGACGGCCCCGCCGCCGGTCGACCGGAGGGCCCTCAGGACGAGGAACCCGCCCGCCGGCTCGGGCACGCGGAGGCCGGCGGCTACCGTTCGGGCCCCGGCGAACGGCCGGGTCTCCTCATGGCCCGCATCGAAGGCCCGGACAACCGGGGCGCACCCGGCCGCCTGCACGGCGAAGAGCCTCGGCGCCTTCGCGGTCAGCCCGGCGGCGATGAGCTCCGAAGCGGCCTTCCACGCTCCCACCAGGGCGACACCGCCGCCCACCGGGCAGACGAGCGCGTCGGGGAAGCGGCCGCCGAAGGCCTCGAAGAGCTCGAAGGCTATGGTCTTCTTCCCCTCGAGGCGGAAAGGCTCGGCGAAGGTGGCGGCGAGGGACCAGGCCTCACCGCCCCCCTCTCGCCCGCGGCGGACCGCCTCGGCGGCGTGGCGGGCGGCGTCCGGAAGGAGCCCCGGGACCAGGCGCACCTCGGCGCCGTAAGCCTCGCACTCAGCCCGGACGGCGGCCGGGGCGTCCTCGGGCATCACCGCGAGGAGCCCGATGCCCGCGCGGGCGCAGTAGGCGGCGAAGGCCGAGCCCGCGTTGCCGGCCGTGGGCAGGGCGCAGCGATCGACACCCAGCTCGAGAAGGCGCGAGACGGCGACCGACGCGCCCCGGGCCTTGAAGGTCCCGGTGGGGTTCCGGCCCTCGTCCTTTAGGAAAACCGGGGGAAGGGCGGCCCCGCCCTCCGGGCTGGCCGGCGGCCGGGCGAGGGGGACGAGCGGGGTCAGACCCTCACCCAGGCTGACGACCTTCTCGGGCGATTCCACCGGGAGAAGCTCGTGGTACCGCCACAGCGAGGCGGACTCGGGCCGAACCTCGGATTCGGGCGGCCACTCGAGCCCCCTGAGGTCGTAACGGGCGAGAAGCGGGCCGCCGCAGGAGCCGCAGGGGCCGGGAGGCCCGCCGGGCTCGTGGCGGTGCCCGCAGCGCGAGCACTCGAGGTGGGTCAGGCGGGAGAACGGAGCGCGACGACCGCCGCCAGTATCCGCGCTGCGGCCGCGACGGGGACCGCTGCCGGAATCTCGGCCCCGACCGACGGGGGGCCCCCCGCCCCCGTTCCCGCCTGGGCCGTCGAGGGCCTCGCTCGCCAGCGCGTCGGCCCGGCGGTTCTTCTCCCGCGGCAGGTAGGTCACCTCGACCCGGCCGAAGGCCCGGGCCAGGCGCCGGAACTCCTCGAGGAGCGGGAGGAGGTCCGGGCTCTTCATCCTGTACTCGCCCGAGACCTGCCTGGCGACGAGCTGGCTGTCGGTCCGGATGACGACCGAGACCGAGGCCGGGTCGAGACCGTCCTCGCGGCAGACGTCGGCCGCCGCCTTGAGAGCCTCGTGGAGGGCCAGGTACTCCGCGGCGTTGTTGGTCGTCACGCCGAGGAAAACCGAGACGGCCCGGCGCTCGCGCCCGCGGTCGTCGAGGACCACGACCCCCGCGGCCGCGGGCCCGGGGTTCCCCCGGCTGGCGCCGTCGGTGTGGCAGGTGAGGGTCCGGGTCACTCCCCATCCTCCACGTAGACCAGGAGACGGCCGCAGCTCTCGCAGGTCTCGAGGAGCCCTTCCTGGGCGGCCTTGGCCAGCATCACCGGGACCTTGACCAGACACTGCCCGCAGAGCCCGTCGCGCCCGAGGGGGGCCACCCCCACCCCGCCGCGCCTCGAACGGATCTGCTCGTACTTGCGGAGAAGCTCGCCCGGGATGCGGGCGGCTCTGGCCTCGCGCTCCGGGTCGAGCTCGGCGAGCTTGGTCTGGAGGCTGTTGACCGTGTTCCGGCGCTCCTTCTCCGCGGCGGCCAGACGCTCGGAGACCACGCGCAGGGCCTCGGCTCTCTCGCCGAGCAGGGGTTCGGTCTTCTCGAGCTCGTCCATCGCGGCCAGTCCGGCTTCCTCGTGGCGGCCTATCTCCACCCGGAGCTGCTCCACGCGCACCTGCATCTGCTCGAGTTCCTTGACGCTCGCGACCTCTCCCCCGTACATCTTCCGCTCCATCTCTCTGACCTTGGCCCGAATCTCGTCGGACTCCTTCTCCTCGCCCGAGGCCGTCCGTTTCAGGCGGTGCACTCGCTCCTTCACGGCCTCGTGGGCGGCACGGCTCTCGTCGGCTTCGGCCCGGAGAGCCTGCAGCTCGGGATCGTTCTTGGCCCGCTGGATACCGGCCCGGAGCCGGTCCATCTCCGTGTCGAGCTTCTGCAGCTCGAGGAGATTCCGTAGGTCACTGCGGAGGTAGCCGGATGCTGCGGTCAAGCCCCCATCTCCTCACACCAGCCAGTCGGATGGGGTCGGGACTTCTATGACCCGGAGGGGAATCCCTTGGTGGTCCAGCGCTTTCCTCAGGCGGCCGGCCACCTCCGGAACGAACATCCGCTCCGTGGCCAGGTGCCCGGCGGTGATGACCGCCAACCCGAGCTGGGCGGCGTCGAGGGCCTCGTGGTACCCGAGCTCCCCGGTCACGAAGACATCCGCCCCCGCCCCGGCGGCCGCCCGGACGTGGTCGCCTCCCTTTCCCGGGCAGACCGCCACCCGCCGGACCGTGGCGGACCCCGCCCGGCCGGGTCCTTCGCCGGCTCGGCCGGCGACCAGCCGGGCCCCGCCGGGCGGCAGGCCGAGGGACCGCTCCACGGAGGCCCTGAAGTCCTCCAGGGAGGCCTCTTCCCCGTGGGCGCCGCTGAGGTCGCCCACCCGTCCGAGCCCGAAGACCAGCTCGGGCCGAGTGACCGGGGGGTGGCTCCGCAGCTGGTAGACGTCGTAAGCCACCTCCTCGTACGGGTGGACCTCGAGCATGCGCCGGAGAACCGGCGAGAGGCGGTGGGCGGGGACGATGGTCTCGAGGCGCTCCTCCCCGACCTCCTCCACTTCCCCGACGCGTCCGAGATAGGGGTCAGCCCCCTCCCGGGGCCGGAAGTACCCCCGGCCCGGGGCGGAGAAGGCCGTATCGCTGTAGTTCCCTATCCACCCCGCACCGGCCTCGGCGAGGGCCGCCCTGACGGCGGCGAGATGCTCCTCCGGGACGAAGACCACGAGCTTGTAGAAGGCCCCGGCGGCCGGCGGGGCCAGGGGTCGGAGGCTCTCGGGAGAAAGGCCGAGTCTCACCGCCAGAAGATGCGAGAGGCCTTCGGGCGCCGAGTCGAAGTTGGTGTGGGCGGCGTAGAGGCTTATCCTGCCGCGGATGAGGCTGGCGAGGACGGCTCCCACCGGCTCGTCCTCGGTGAGCCGCACAGCCGGCCGGAAGGGCAGCGGGTGGTGGACGACGAGCAGTCCCGGTCCCTCGAGCGGGGTCGGGAGCCAGGTGGCGTGGGCGGCGTCCAGGGCGACGGCGACCCAGCCGGGCTTCGCCTCCGGGTCGCCGGCCAGGAGGCCCACGTTGTCCCAGGGCTGGGCGAGCTCCAGCGGGGCCATCGCCTCGACGAGCTCAGCCACGCGGCGGACGGTCGGCGCCCCGGACCCGCGGGCGGCGAGGTCGGTGCGCGGCAAGCGGCTTCCCTCCCTGCGTTCCCCTCAGGCATTCTTGCCCGTCCCCGCGGGGCGGATACGGCCCCCCGAGCCCCCGAGCAGGCGCTCGACATCGGGGAACTCGCGGACGAGCCGGTCCACCTCCGACGGCGAGTGCTCGAGCCCGAGGCGGATGAGCGCCCGCAAGGTTTCCACGTGGGGGCGCAGGAGTTCCTCCTTGCCGGCGCACCGCTCGGCCTCGGGGTGAATGAGGCTGAGGTGGGCGAGCGGGACTCGGTTGAGGAAGGCCACCATCCGGAACGACCTCTCGAGCTGGCTCGGGAGCACCCTCTTCTCTCCACCGGGCGCCGCCCCGGCGGGGGGTATCCTGCCCGGGGAGGGTCCGGTGGGCCCCGAGAGTCTGCCGGTCTCCACAGCGACTCACCCTCCTTCTCTCGGTGACCGCGTCGAGGAACCACTCGGCTGCCAGTCCGTGACCGCGTTGAGGAACCATTCTCTGCCATACCGGGGTTCTCCTTTCGCGAACGTGCTAAGGGTCGCCTTCCCGTATTGCGAATACCACTTACTGCTGTCAGAGCAGAGTCCTATAGTGGGGGTATGACGCACCGGGCCCTCGGCGCCAAGCTCAAGGAACTCCTCGACGAGCGGGGCATGACCCAGGTGGAGTTGGCTCGGCATCTCCATCTCGGGAAGTCGACCGTCTCCCAGTACATCAGCGGGACCCGTACGCCTGACCTCGCCATGCTGGTCCGACTGGCCCGGTTCTTCTCGGTGAGCGTGGACTACCTCCTCGGGCTCTCCGACGTCCGCTGGCCGGCCGTTTTGAAGGACCCCGACGTCGCGGTGGTGGTGAGACGGGCCGGCGAGCTCGCTCCCGAACAGAAAGCAAGGCTCCTCGAGTACATCGACTACCTCACCTTCGAGGCCGGCCGCAAGGAGTCCGGCCGTCCGGGCGGCGCCTCCCCGGACCGTCCGGACGACCCCACCTGACCCTCGCTCGACAGGGCCTGCAATCCCGGTCTATAATCGGGCAGACTCTCGGGGAGGGGTGAGCCCGGATGACCAGGGAAATCGAAGACCACGGCCACGAGCACAGCGGGGTCCTCTACATCGGGTGGGGCGACGTGATGAGGCTCTGCCGCCACCTGGCCGAGGAGGCGGAGGAGAACTTCCACCCCGACGTCATCATCGGCATCGCCAAGGGCGGAGCCATCCCGGGAGCCATCCTCGCCTCGATGCTCCGCCGCGACTACTTCCCGGTCCGCATCACCCGGCGGGAGGCCGACGTGGTCATCCGCAAGAGCCCGGCCCTTGTGGCTCATATCCCGACCGAGGTCGTCCGCGGTCGCAAGGTCCTCGTCGTCGACGAGATCGTCGTGACCGGGGACACGCTCAGGGTCGCCGTCGACGAGTGCTGGGCCCAGGGGGCCACGGACGTCAAGACCGCCGCCCTCTACGTCCACGGCACGAACACGACGCCGGACTGGTTCGGTCTCGAGACCGAGAACCTCGTCATCCAGCCGTGGGACGCCCTCGTCTACGCCGGAGGCCGCTGGCAGCTCAACCAGGAGTACAGGCAGGAGCTCGAGCGGATGGGTCTCACGCCCTCCGACGCCCTGACGGCCGTCCTCACCGAGTAAGGGAGCCGGGAGCCGCGCGCGCGAAGTCCGGCCGGCTGCCGGGAATGCCGGCGCGAGTCCGGGACTCAGGCCTTTCCGGTCCGGCCGCCGCGCGTGCCCCGGCGAGACTCCGGGTATCCTAACCGGGCCGAACCACCCCGCCCGGGAGGGATGCCGCGCGTGTCGTCCCGACGCCGTTCCTCCACCGCCGCAGCCGGCCCGGGCGGCCGCAGCAAGGCCGCCAGGGCCCTCAGGGCGTTCGTTCTCGCGTCCCTGGCCCTCGCCCTTTTCGCCAGCCTCGTTTCCCTCTGCGCCGGGCTGACGGCCCGAGCGACGGCGGCCAACCCCGGCTACGTGATGGACGTAGTCCGCAAGGCCGGGGTCTTCCCCGAGGTCAGGGAGGAGTTCCTGAGCGGGCTTGTCGAGAGCTCGGGACTGCGTCCCGCCGAGCGCGCAGCTCTCCGCCGGGCTCTTGATGACGGGATTCCGGTCGAGTGGCTCGAAGCCCAGTTCGAGCGGACCCTGGCGGGTCTTGCCGATTATCTCGGCTCCGACGCCGACGACCTCCGAATCGAGGTCGCCCTGGTCGAGCTCAAGGTCTACATCCTCATGGCCGTCCGGAAGCACATGGGCGAGGAGGCCTATCTCCAGGCGGCGCTGAGCCTGCGCGAGGTCCCCGACTACCTCGACATCGGGCCGAGCTTCGACAGCGAGACCCTGCGGCGTATCCGGCCGGCTTGGCGCGCGGCGGCCGTGGCTCCCCTGGCCGCCGGGGGGGCGGGCCTCGTCCTCTCCAGCCTCCTGTGGCTGGTCGCCGGGAGGGGCGAAAGAGGCGCCGGCCCCGTCGGCGTCGTCTGGCTCGCCGCCGGACTGGCGGTGGTCGGCTCGGCCGCCGCCCTGGGCGTGATGACAGCCAGTTACCTCCCGGCGTTCGTGCCCCAGGAGATACCCGAGCTCCGCTCCCTGCCCCTCCGCGCGCTGGCGGTGACCGGTCTCGCCGGGATTCGGAGCGCCCTCATCGCCTCCGGCGCCGGCACCGCCCTCGCCGGCGCCTGCCTGGCCTCCGTCCTCCGGACCACGGCCTCGCTCCGGACGGGCGACGCAGGCGGCCGGACCGGGAGAGGGTGAGGTGCTTTCCTGGCAGGGCGTGCTGCTAGACCCTCATTCCCCTGTGTCCTGCTTCGGCAAGGCTTGGAGAAGGAAGCCGACGGCCTGTCTGGCCGCCTCCTCGCGGGTGAGGCGGCGTGAGGCGGGCCAGGTCATGAGGCCCCAGTCCGTCCGCTCCAGCGTGAGCTCGGCCCGCAGTCCGAAGTCGCACGGCGCGTCCAGGTGACACATCACGACGGCGGGCGACGGTTCCGGGAGGATGGAGGCTTTGGAGGCGAATCCGTACTCGAGGGAGGCCCAACTGCGGGAGAAGAAAGGGGTCCAGACCGTCCGGACCTTCATCCGGTAAACAGCAAACACCGGGCGGTCCGGGTCGAGGCCCGCCCGGTCACGGACCAGGCGCACTATCCTTAGCGGGCTGCGGGCCGGCGTGAGCCCCGCCTTCTCCAGAGCCTCGGTGACCGCCACGGCCATGGCCGACCCGGCCTGGGCTTCGCGGCAAATGAGGATCTGAAGGTCGCTCGCTCCATGGAGAGCCTCTCCGTTCCCCGCGTACCCGCCCTGGAGAGTGGTCTTGGCTCGGCTGGAAGTGATAGCGAGGTCCCCGAACAGAAGGAAGACCACCGCGACCAGGGCGATGATAGTGAAGTGCCGCCTGCGCCGAGTATCCACCGCTCAAAACCCCCGTCCCGGCCTCAGTCCGGGCGCGCTTCCGTGCACCGAGAGACCTGCCTAGTCTCGGGTTGCGCAAGGCTACCCCGCTGACCATTCCTTCGACATCCGCCCAAGGCCACCTTGTACGCCCGAGGAGGGGCGGGCCGAGACGGCCATCGGCCGACACCCACCCAGTCGATATGGTATGGTGGAGAAGAGGGAAGGTGGTTGTGACTGAACCGGACTTGGCCCAGGAGACTGGCCGTCACCCATCTCGTCATCGCAGGCAGGTTATAGCCTGGTCCGCAGGGGCGAGTGCTCGGTGAGGGGGACGGGTTCGGCCGGGCCGGGCTCAAGTCCGGTCAGGCGGCCGTAGGCGAGGTAGACGTCCTGGCTGCTGATGGCCACGACCCGACGGGCCACGCCCCGGAAGGCCTCGACCACGGCGCGGGCGTCCTCTTCACCGGCCGGCCGTCGGCCCCCGATGAAAGACCGCGACCTCGTGACCCATTTCGAGCAGCCGGGTCGTGACATGACGGCCGACGAAGCCCGTTCCTCCCAGGACGAGAAGACGCATGGCTAGGGAGAAAGCCCCATAATTCCACATCCCTCGCGGAGGAGCTCCGGGGCGGGGGACGTCAGGAGGTCCGGAAACGCCGCGGACCCGCGGCGCGAGAGCAAGGCGAGGCCCAGGCGAGCGCCGAGGTAGTAGCCGGTGCGGCTCGGGAGCCCGTCGTCGTTGAAGGGCTGGCCCGAGCCCCAGAAGAGCTTCGAGAGAAGGGCCCTGTCACCGCCTTCGCTCCCGGGAAGGAACTCGCGCCAGAGTTCGGCCTCGAGCTCCCGGGCCCGGGCAAGCTGATCGGGAGCGAAGAACAGGAGCTCGGCCAGGTAGTCGGGGTTCTCGGCAGCTTCTTCAAGCCGGCCGTCGACGTAGGCCGGGGTAAGGGTGGCCAGGCCCTCGCTCACCAGCGCCTCGGAGAGGGGTATCGAGGCCGCGGCGAGACCGCCGGCGGCGGCCATCTCGGTAAGGACGGCCAGGTGAGCGGGTTCCGACAGGCGGAAGAGGTGCCCGTACTCGTGTTTGACGAGGATGTCCGGGGAGGGGTGCCTCGCCAGGAACTCCAGGGCCGCGACGATGACCGGTCGGGCGCCGGCCAGGGTCACCCCGGCGTCCATGGTGAGAAAGCCGAAGATGAAGTGGGCCTCCGGATGGCCGCCGGGGCCCGCCGGCATCGGCAGGGCCCGCTCGGCCGAGCGAAGGGCTTCGGTCACCAGGGACCTGAGCGGCCCGCGGTCGGCCCGGACCAGGGCGTCGCGGTAGAACACGAGGTCCATGGCCCTAACCTTGGACTCGAGCGCGGCCGGCCCCCCGGGCACGTGGGTTGACAGGTAGCCTTCGAGGACCGCCCGGTGGGGTTCGAAGTAGAGCCGCCGGTAGGCGGCGATAGTTTCCCCGGGGGCGGGGGGCGGGGGAGGCAGAGGATTGGCCGTAGGGCTCCCGGGACAGGCCGCCAGGAAGTCGTTCCCGGGGCTGAGTCCCACCTCGGTCAGGAAGTCTCGGAACTCCGGGACGGTCCAGATAACCCTCAAGACGCTCTCCCCTCTCCCTTACGAGGGTTTCATGGCCTTGATGCAGAGAAACCATGGTTGGGTCTGAAGCCGCCTGTACTCCTCGGGCGCCTGCTCCCGGTACTCCTCGGGATTCGTCGGCCGGGGTTCGACCAGGTCCGTGAGGACGAACCCGCCCTGGAGCAGCGGGGCGATCATCGCCTGCAGGGGACGCCGGTAGAAATGGACCTCCACCCTGTCCGCCGTCCAGCGGTCCTCGAGGAGTCTCACGCCGAAAGGGTCGTGGAGATCAGCCACGAGGACGGTCGCCCGGTCGCCAACCCTCCTCTTGACGTGGGCGACCAGGTCGGGCACAATGTCGAAGGCGATGACGTCGGCTCCTCGGTTGGTAAAGGTCTCGGTATAGAAGCCGGAGGCCGGCCCTGGTTCGAGAAACCTCTTACCCTCCACCGACCCGACCAGGGACAGCATGGCCGGCCTCTCGTAATAGCGGTAGATAGGCTTGGCGTCGACGCCGGAGGCGTAGTGGGCCCCCAGCTTCTGGTAGGCCCGGAGCACCCTGTCACTCATCTGGCGAGAAGGCCTCTTGTTCATTTCGGCGGCTTCCATGCCCTCCTGCGGGTTGGCCTCTCTTCGCAGCAGGGCTCTCCGTTTCCTGCACGCAGAACCGCAGAGCACCGTTGACGCATGACCGGAAGGTACCCGCCAGGCGCGAGGAGCGAGAGGAATGAACGATCGGGAAGTCGGCCGCTACTGGAACGAGAACGCTGAAGTCTGGACCCGACTGGCCCGGGCCGGGTATGACGTCTACCGCGACTATCTCAACACCCCGGCCTTCCTGGGCATGCTGCCTGACGTGCGCGGACTCGCCGGCCTTGATATCGGTTGCGGCGAAGGACACAACACGCGCCAGATTGCCAAGCGGGGGGCCCGGCTGGTCGGGATCGACATCGCCGAGGCCTTTATCCGACACGCTATGGACACGGAACGGAAGGAGCCGCTCGGAATCGACTACCGCTTGGCTAGCGCGTACGAGCTGCCGTTTCCGGACGCTACTTTCGACTTCGCCGTAGCGACCATGAGTCTCATGGACATGCCCGAGCCCCAGCGCGCCCTGAGCGAGGCCTTCCGCGTGCTCCGGCCCGGGGGGTTTCTGCAGTTCTCGATCATCCACCCCTGCTATGACACCCCTCACCGGCGGAACCTCCGCAACGAGGAGGGGCTGACCTACGCGATCGAGGTCGGCGACTACTTTCGGAATAGGACCGGGGAGGTCGACGAGTGGCTCTTCGGAGCGGCTCCCGCGGAGCTCAGGCAGAGCCTGCCCAAGTTCAGGACCCCAAGATTCACCCGCACCTTAAGTCAGTGGCTGAACCTCCTCATCGAGACCGGTTTTCACCTGGAACGCGTCGAGGAACCTCGCCCCTCGGATGAGGCGGTGCGGAAGTGCCCGGACGTCCAGGACGCCCAGGTGGTTGCCCAGTCCCTCCACGTCCGGGTGAGAAAGCCCGCCTGAGGTCCTCGTAGCTCTGGATCCGGTTGCGGCGCCGGGCGAGTTCGCTCGAATAGTGGCGACCGAGGGTGCCGGCGTTCTGACCCAGCCATTCGGTGAGGCGGGTCCAGCCGGCCGGCGGGGAGTCGGTGGCCAGAAGGCCCTGCATCAGGCCTGCTATTTCCTCCCGGGTGATGAAGACATCACCGACAATTCCTCCGATCAGGCGCCCCACAGCCAGCCCCAGCGCAGGCGGGATCTCGACGATGGGCCGTCTCCTCCCGATCGCCTCGCCAATCGCCGCCACCAGGTCCCGGTACAGGAACGTCTCCGGCCCCACCGCGTCGATGATCCGGTTGCCTTCGAGATCGCCGTGGCGTACGGCCAGCTCGGCCAGGTCGTCCACGTAGAGGGGCTGCAGTCGATAGCGGCCGTCGCCGAAGACGCCGAAGACCGGCAGTCGCCGGAGGAGCCAGGCGATGTTGTTGACCAGGATATCCTCCTTGCCGAACAGGACCGTGGGACGCAGGATGGAATAGGGCAGCCCCGACTCCATCAAGGCCGCTTCCAGCCGGGCCTTCCCGCGGAAGTAGGGCAGGTCCGATTCCGGAGAAGGATTGGTGATGCTGACGTGGACGACCCTCCGAACGCCGGCGCGCACGGCCGCGTCGAACAGGGTGAGGGTATTCGCGACCGCCTGCGAGTGGGTGAAGTCGGTGTGGTCGAACCGCACCCAGTAGGTGTTGTAGAGGACTGCGGCACCCTGGAGAGACCGCGCCAGCGCGTCGGGGCGGTCGAAGTTGTACGGGTGCGCCTCGACCGCTCCCCCGAACGGATTCCTTCGCTCCGGCGAGTTTGTGATCGTGCGGACCCGCTTACCTCGGTCCAGCAGGCGCCGAGCGATGTACCTTCCCGAGTAGCCGAAGGCTCCCGTCACGACGTGGAGTTCGGTGGCGCCCATGGCTTCCGTCAGAACCGCCCCCCGTCTATCGTGGTCGCCGACCGCGCGAGGGCCCCGCGGTACCGAGAAGCCCTAGGTGAAGAACCTCTCCACACGCAGCCCTGGCCGTCGCGGTCCTGGTTTCTCCCCGCTCCGCCAGCATACCTCTCGGAGCGGTCGACCCCGATTTCCCGACTCGGAAGCGAACAAGGTCCCCCTCCTCCGCCCCGGCGTACAAACGTAAAGGCTCCGCAATCGGCCCGTAACAAATCCAGGATAGGCTTAGGAGCAGAAGAACGAAGACGCAGAAGGAGGTAGTAAGCCATGCTGAGCTTCCTGAAGAAGGCGTGGTCGGCCGTGCTGGTCGTGTTCGTGCTGGCCGCAGCCGGGGCCGGCTGCATCCTGCCCCAGGCCCAGCCGGGGACCGGCCGGGACACCGGTTCAGGCGACGGGGCGGCCGCCGGCAACCAGGTGACCGTCGTCCTCTACTTCCCCGATAGCCAGGCCATGTACCTGGAGCGAGAAGAGCAGACGGTCGAGGCCGCCCAAGGCGAGACCTACGAGATCCTTGCCGTCAAGGCCCTCATCGAGGGTCCGGCCGTCGAGGGCCACGGCAAGGTCATCCCCGAGGGGACCGAGCTCCTATCGCTGGAGATCGTCGAGGGAGTGGCCTACGTCGACTTCTCGGAGGAGTTCGTGAAGAATCACTGGGGCGGCTCCGCCGGCGAGACGATGACCATCTTCTCGGTGGTCAACACCCTCACCGAAAGCCCCAACGTGAGGGCCGTCATGTTTCTGGTCGAGGGCGAGAAGCTGGAGAGCCTCGCTGGGCACATCGACATCACCGGTCCCATCGAGCGCAACGAGGACATCATCGGAGACTGAACCCGCAGCGGGCTCGCCTTAGGCGGGTGCGAAGGGACCTCGGGTCCCGCAGCGACGGGGGGAGGGACGACCCCTCCCCCCGTCCCGAGTTTCCAGAGCCCGCCCGGACTCCCTCAGTCTCCGAGCATCCAGGGCGGCAGCTTGTACTCGACGGTGCCCTCGTAGGTGATGCCCTGCCAGCCGTAGGGCCAGACGCAGACGAGCTCGCCGTCCTGCCACTGCGTGCCGACGGCGGTGACGAAGCCCGGACCCCACTTCACGTCGTGCTTCTCGTCGAAGACGATCCGGCCGGCCGCCGCGTGGTAGTCGGTCTTCTCCATCTCGGCGACGATGTCGTCGGAGTCGAGGCTCGCAGCCCGCTCGGCGGCCTCCTTCCAGATGTAGATGGCGTCATAGGTTCCGGCGTTGTAGGTCGGGAACTGCCCGGACCGCTCGACGAACTTGTCGTAGAACGGGATGGTCTTGTCGGTTATCTTGATGCGGGCGAGCGTGTTCAAGGTGAACTCGTAGTTGCCGAAGCCGCCGGTGGCGTCCATGAACCCCTTGGCCTGGGCCTCGACGTTGATACCAACCGAGGCGGCCGGAATCTGGAGCTCACCCCACTGCTTGGCGTAGGTCACCCCGGCGCTGGCGCTGAAGTAGGTGTAGATGATGTTGGCCCCGGAATTCCGGATAGCCGTGAGCTCGGCCGTCATGTCGGTCGCGGTCGGCGACGGGCGCCAGACTCCGACCACCTGCATCCCAAAGCTCGGGATCACCATCTGGGCGGCGGCGGCCAGCGGGTCTCCGGCCACGGCCTTCTCGATGATGACGGCCACCTTGGGCGTCTGGATGCCGAGCTCGTCGCGCACGACCTGCCCCACGTGCTGGAGGAGCAGCATCGAGGTCGTGACGAGGTGCCCGACGTTGATCGGCGTCACCCGGAACCAGTACTTGTAGCGGTCGTAGTCGGCCGCCACCTTGTCGGCGAGCTGGGTGTGGGACGCCCCGCAGACGATGAAGATCTTCTGGTGGTCCATGGCCACCTCTTGCATGGCCAGAGCGGCCTCGGTGCGGATGGTCCCGACGATGAAGTCGACCTTGTCCACCGTGATGGCCCGCTCGATGGCCGCGGCGGCGTCGTCCACGCTCAGGATCTCGTTCGTGTCTATCTTGACCAGCTCAATCAGGTACTTGTCGCCTCCGATGTCGACCCCGCCGGCCTGGTTGATCTCCTCGGCCGCGAGCTCGGCCCCGAGCCAGTGGTGCTGGCCCTGGATGAACTGCATGGGCCCGGCCACACCGACCTTGATGACGCCCTTCGGGCCCCTCTTGCAGCCGCCGACGGCGGCGGTGATCGTCAAGGCCATGGCCAGGACGAGCACCAGGGCGACAATTGTCATCAGCCTTCTCTTCACCGGTCAACCTCCTCTCCTTGTCGAGCTTGCCGTATCCGGACGTCGCGGGCGCATCCGCCCCGGGCTCCGGGCCTGCCCTCCGTCCGGACGTGTCGGCCGTCCGCCTTGCCCCGAGTCAATCACCTCCCCTCTCCGTGGCCGCGGCCCCGCCTGCGTGGGGGGGAGCCGCTCTCCGCAGGGGGACGCGGAGGGGGGTCCCGCAGACGCGGCAGGTGCGCCGGGTGACCGCGCTCCGCTCCTTGCAGCGGGGACACTGGCGCTCCAGGCGGTCTATGAGCCAGGGGACCAGTCCCTCGGGCATGAACCGGAGGACCAGGATGATGACGCCGGCGAAGAGGAGCATCCGGATCTCCATCGCCATCCGGAAGAACTCGACCATCGGGAAGAGCACGAAGACCCCGACCACCGCGCCGTAGATGGTGGCGATGCCGCCGAAGATGCTCCAGATGATGGGCTGGAAGGACATGAGCACGCCGAGGGTCGACGGTCCGGCGATGCGCATGAAGTGGGCGTAGAGACCCCCGGCCAGGCCGGCGAAGAAGCCGCTCAGGCAGAAGGCCAGGACCTTGTAGAGCGGGGTGTTGATCCCCGAGGCCCGGGCGGCGACCTCGTCCTCCCGGATCGCGTGGAAGATGATCCCGAGCTTGGAGTCGGTTATCTTCCACATCGCCAGGCAAAGGACCACCGCCAGCCCGGCCGTCACGTAGTACTCCCTGAGACGGGTCGCGGCCAGGCGCGTCAGCCCCGAGACCCCGAGCTCCCCGCCGGTCACCGGCGAGAAGAGGAGAACGAGGCCCATCAAAATGATGGGGAAGGCCAGAGTGGCCAGGCTGAGGTACTGGCCCTTCAGCCTGAGGCAGGGCACCCCGATGAGAAGGCCCATCAGCACGGCGCCGAAGGCGCCGACCGGGATGGTAAGCCAGGGCGGAAGGCCGAGGTGGAGGTTCAGGAGGGCCGACGTGTAGGCGGCCGTGCCGAAAAAGATGGCGTGTCCGAGGTTGAGCTGGCCGACGAAGCCCGAGAGAAGGTCCCAGCTCGCCGCGTAGATGGCGAAGATGCAGGTCATGGCCACGATGCGGAGGAGGTAGGGGTGGTTCCAGACCAGGGGGAGCAAGAAGAGGAGCACTCCTCCGGCGAAGAGCACGGTCCGGCCGGGGAGGACCAGGATTTCGCCCTTGAACTCCTGGTAGAGGCGGTAGAGGTACTTCTGCACGGTCATCGCTCCTCCTCGAAGGCCACGCCGAACAGCCCTTCGGGCCGGACGAGCAGGACCAGGATCATCACCAGAAGCGAGAACGCCCCCTTGAGGAACGACCCCAGCGGGACGAGGAAGACAACGAGGGTCTCGCTGAGGGCCAGGATGACCGCGCCGTAGACGCTGCCCTTCAGGCTTCCGAGCCCGCCCAGGACGGCTATCGCCAGGACGATGGTCAGGGGGTGCAGCCACATCCGCGGCTCGAGGATGACCAGGGGGGCCACGAGGGCCCCGGCCACGCCGGCGAGAGCGGCGGCCACGGCCACGGTGAGGGTGGCGATGCGGGAGTCGCTCATCCCCATGACGTTGGCTATCTCCCGGTCCTGGGCCGTGGCCCGGACGGCCAGGCCGAACCGCGTCTTCATCAGGAGAGCCCAGACCGCGACCAGGGTGGCCGCGAGGACGCCCATGGTCAGGAGGTACTGGTTGCTCACCCTCACCCCGAGGACGGTGACGAACCCCGGGTACCAAGTCGGGACACTCCGGAAGTGCCCGCCGTACATCAGGAGCATGACCTCCTGGACGACCAGGGCCAGGGCCACGGTGATGATGAGGACCGTGGTCTCGTGCTCGCGCATGGGGTCGATGAGGGCCTTGTAGGTAACGACGGCGACGACGATCACTGAAAGGATGGAGGCCAGGACCGCCGGCAGGAGGGGCCACCCCGCCGCCGAGGTCAGGTGGAAGATGACGTAGCCGGCCAGCATGTAGAAGGCCGTGTGGGCGAGGTTGATGATGCGGGCCACCCCGAACATGAGCGAGAAGCCGACGGCCAGCATGGCGTAGACGCTCGAGGCCATTAGGGTGTTGACCAGGATGTCTCCGATCACGGCCCGGGCTCAGCTCCTTCCCGCTCCCCCGCGTCCGAGGCTCCCGCAGCTCCCGTTCTTGGGGCCCCGGCGGCAAGCCCGGTCGCGGCCCCCGCTGCTCCTGCTTTCGGGGCCCCGGCGGCAAGTCCGGTCGCGGCCCCCGCTGCTCCTGCTTTCGGGGCCCCGGCGGCAAGTCCGAGGTACGACTGGCGGAGCTTCTCGTCCCCGAGGA
>DYFB01000041.1 GCA_020725405.1 Symbiobacterium sp.
AGCTATCGCCGTCTCCGCTATGCCTGACGAACCGCCCGGTGCGGACCCGCACGCCGGGTGGTGTGGGAGGTCGGGAGCGTGACGCTCCCCCTACCCGATGTTCCCCGGTCTGGGAACCCGCTCAAAAGGCGGCCGGGTTGCCGGGTCCCCTTCGAGGAAAACTGTCAGCGACGAGGGGCCTGCGGCGAAGGGGCAGGGGGAAGCGAGCCGCCTGAGCGCGGGTGGGAGGTCGGCAACCGGTGTACGACGCCATCCTCATCGGGTCAGGGCACAACAACCTCTTTGCCGGCGTTCTCCTGGCTGAGGCCGGTTGGAAGGTTGCCGTCTTCGAGCAGGCGGAGGACGTGGGCGGGGCCGTCCGGACCTGGGAGTCGACCCTGCCCGGGTTCCGGCACGACGCTTTCTCCAACACCCACATCCTTATCTTCATCTCCCCTTACTTTCGCAGGCTCCGGCCGGAACTGGAGGAACACGGCCTTCGCTACCTCTCCTACCCCGTCCCGATAGCCAGTGTCTACGAGGACGGCGACGCCGTCTGGATGTGTCAGGACCGGGAAGGCACCTGCGAGAGCCTCGGCCGTCAGTCGGGAGCCGACGCCGAGGGTTGGCGGAGGCTCATGGACCTTTACGAGGATACCCGCGAGTCCTTCGTAAGGCTCCTGTCCTCCCCGGTTCCCTCCCTCTCGTCAGTGGTTTCACTGGCAGGCCCTCGCCTCCGCCTGGGCGCAAGAGGGAACATGGAGTTCGCCCAGATGCTGATCCTGCCGGCCCGGTTGTTCGCCGACTTCTTCTTCCAGACTCGGAAGGCCAAGGCTTGGTTCCTGCCGTGGGCCCTGCATCTACCGCACAGCCCGGAGAGCGCCGGCGGCGGCGTCTTCGACTGGCTCGTCATGGCCACCGCGCAACACTCTCAGGGTGGTCTGGCCGTCCCCGCTGGAGGGTCAGGGGGGCTGACCGCGGCGCTGGCTTCCCTCTTGCGGTCACGCGGGGGTGAGATCCGCACCGCAGCGCGGGTGGCAAGAATCATCATCAAAGGCCGGACGGCCCGAGGAGTCGTCCTCGCCGACGGGACGGAGGTTCGGGCCGAGCGGGCGATCATCGCGGGGACGGCCCCGACGAAGCTTTTCCTCGACCTCGTAGGCCCTGAGCACTTCCCGGACGAGTTCGTCCAGCGGCTTGAGAGGTACCGCTATGACCTGCCTGTGGTCAAGGTGGATTACGCCCTCTCACGCCCCGTGGAGTGGAGGGCGCCCGCCGAGGTGGGGCAGGCGGGCCTCGTCCACATCAGTCCTTCGGTCGATGACATGTCTCTGGCCTACAATCAGGCCCTTCGAGGGTACCTCCCCGAAGCTCCGCTCCTTATCATCAGCCAGCCCACAGTGGTCGACCCGAGCCGCGCCCCGCGCGGGAGGCACACCCTCTGGGTGGTGGCGAGGGTACCCTACGAAGTGAAGGGTGACGCCGCCGGGAGGATTCCAACCGGGCCTTGGAAGGAAATGAAGGAACGTTTCGCCGACCGTCTGACAGATATGATTGAGAACCACGCCCCTGGGTTCAGAGACAGCGTTCTGGCCCGTCACGTGGTCTCACCGGAGGACCTCGAGACGCTGAACCCCAATCTGGTCCGCGGTGACGTGGGGGCTGGGAGTGTTCAGCTCCACCAGTCATATGTCTTCCGACCGCTCCCCGGATGGTCGCGCTACACGACACCCATCCGTCGCCTCTACCTCGACGGAGCGGCTACTCACCCGGGCCCCGGTATAGCCGGCATGTCCGGTGGCATCGTCGCCGACCTGCTCGTGCGCTAGCGACCGCGAGATAGCTGGCGATCGGTTGGGTTCGCGATACCTGAATATCATCGCTCCATAACGCCACAAAGAAACGAGCGGCAAGGCCTCGAAGCCTTGCCGCTCAACGTTTCCAGATGGTGGGCGGTACTGGACTTGAACCAGTGACCCCCTGCATGTCAAGCAGGTACTCTGACCATCTGAGCTAACCGCCCACGTCGCGCCTGTCTCGGCGGCTCCGGCGATGCGGGAACACCCCGAGCCGGTTCGCACGCGTATTATAGCACAGGCCACGGGCAAGGTAAACCACGCCACGCCCGCGCCGTCCCGGCGCCCGGGCACGCGCACGGCCGGGCCGCGCCCGCCCAAAACAGGCCTCGTTGCCGTTTTGTGGTCTTAGTGGCAACCCCTAGTGGAATACAACACCCTTGGAGCGGGAACATATACTGTAGTGCCCGGGCGACCGCCCGGGCGATTCTACTCTGGGGGCCGTGCGGGACGAATCGTAGGTCCGGGCGCGAAGCCCGGCCGGAACGCGCGGTCGCTCAACGGGAGTCAAACCGGATGGCCGAGGCTCTGGAGATTCGTGTCGGAACGGTCGAGAACGTCGACCGGGTCCGGGAGCGGCTCTCCTTCGAGTTCGGGTTTCTCGCCCAGCAGGGATTCTCCGTACAGCTCCAGGAGGAGCGACACGGGGACACGACCCTTTTCACCTGCCGGCTCCAGGGAGCCGCGCCCGGTCCGGCCGGAGAGGTCGACTGCGGGGAGATGCTCCGCCACCATCTGGCCAACGCCCTCTCGGACCTCATCGTCAACGAGTGGGAGCGCTCCCTCCTGACGTACCTCATCCGCAGCCAGTACGAGTGTTTTACCCGCGGTGAGCAGAAGGCGATTTTCACGGCCGCAAGCCGGAATCTCAACTGCCGGCCGGACGGCCGGCCGGACCTCCTGCGTAAGATAGACCGCAAGGGCCGGGTCCTCAAGCTCATCCTCGACTATCTCGGCTCCCAGCAGGAGCTGAATCTCGACGGCTTCATAACCTTCCGGCTGCGCGACTACCGCGATCAACTCAACGACGCCGTCGGGCGGGCTGTCGACGATTTCCTCATGGAGAAGGAGTACCTCGAGTTCGTGAACCTTCTCCGCCAGTTCGTCGAGGCCCAGGAGCCCAAGCTCAAGCTCGTTCACGCCGTCGTCCAGCCCAAGGGAGCCTTCAAGCTCATCGACGACCGGGGCGCGGTGGTCACCAACGAGAACCTGGCCGAGTCGTTCGTGGATATCGACTCGGAGGTCAACACCGAGGATCTCTTCGTTTCGGCCCTCATCACCCTTGCCCCCGAGCGGGTCGTCCTCCACTGCCCGACCGAGCTCGACCGCATCGAGTCCCTCGAGACCATCAGGGCGGTCTTCGAGGACCGCCTGACGACCTGCCGGGGCTGTCATCTCTGCCGGGACGAGCGCAAGGCCGTGAGCCCGGTGCCCCAGCGTTTTCCCGGGAAAAAGCGTCCCGGCCACTGACCGGAAGGACCCCGCGTCCGGAGCTTGAACTCCCGTCCGGAATCCGGGACGCTGGACCGCCGGCGGGGCCTCCCGCCCCCGACGGGACCATCCGCGAGTTCCCGGGTCTTGAAGGCTACCCGAGGGGGCTCTCGGCCGGCGAGGCCGGGGCGGCGGCGTCGGCGACCCGTCAGGCCGATCGGACCTATCTGCCCCTTTCCTGGTCGACGCCTCGGGTCGGTTGATCTGGTCGCGCGGGTTCGCCCAGGCCGGCCGCTCTGCCGCCCTCCTGGCCCAGGAGGCCGCCTTCTCCCTGGCTCCCGACGGGAGCGCCCTCCTGGCCCGGGTGGTCGTCCCCAACCGCGACCAGGCCCAGGCCCGCGTCCTGCGGGTCAGGCCCTCGGGAGAGGTGGTCGCCTTACGGCCCGGCCGACCCACCCGAAGGCGGCGACCCACCCGAGGGCGCCGGGACCTGGATCCTCGCGGAGGGACGCTACCCCCTTCTCGCTTCACCGGACCTTTCGGAGGTGATCTTTTACGACCTCCGGGCGCCGGAGTGACCGGCGCGCCTCGTCCGGTCAGGGCGCGGGGACGGTCGCCCGTTTGACAACCTGCACAGACGACCACTATAATCGACACATCCCGGCGAGGACGAAGGCGAGCCGGGAGGATTCGCAGGAGAACCTGAAGGCTGTCCGTCCCGATGACGGGGACGAGTAGGGTCCCGGGCTCCGCGGCGATTGCCGGGGGCCGGGCCGAAGAGAGGGTCCGCCGGCGGCTGGGAGCGGACCCGGCTCGCCGGGACCCGAAGACCACCCCGGAGGGCCGGGTCGAAAGGGCGGACGCGCGCCGGCTCCGGCCGAGGGCCGGCGGGGCGCGGGCCGGGTCCGAGTAGGCCTGGCGGTTGGACCCCGATACAGGTCCCAGGACGAGTGGGCCGAACCGGCCCGGACCCGACGCGGGTCCGGGCGGGGCGAGGCCAACGAGGGTGGAACCGCGGGAGACTCTGCCTCCCGTCCCTTGGAGTGAGGGGCGGGAGGCTTTCTCGTGCCCGGCCGCTGAGCCGGCCCTGCGCGAGGCTTCCCGCCCGACGGAGGAGGGGGAGTAGGACATGGCGGAACTCGAGGTTTACCGCCACAGCGTTTCGCACGTGATGGCCCAGGCCGTGAAGAGACTCTTCCCCGAAGCCCGCCTGGCCATCGGGCCGGCCATCGCCGACGGCTTCTACTACGACTTCGAGCTCACCCGGCCGCTCACGCCCGAGGATCTCGAGACCATCGAGGCCGAGATGAGGAGGATCGTGGCCGAGGACCTTCCCATCACCCGCCGTGAGCTCGGACGCGAGGCCGCGCGGGAGTTCTTCGGCAAGGCGGCGGAGAGGTTCAAGCTCGAACTCATCGACGACCTCCCGGGCGAGGAGACCATCTCCTGCTACACCCAGGGCGAGTTCACCGACCTCTGCCTCGGGCCCCACCTTGCCCGGACGGGGGAGATAAACCCCGAGGGCTTCAAGCTCCTGAGCGTCGCCGGCGCCTACTGGCGCGGCGATGAGAGCCGGGAGATGCTCCAGCGCGTCTACGGCACGGCCTACGAGACGAAGGAGGAGCTCGAGGCCCACCTCGCACGCCTGGAGGAGGGCCGCCGGCGCGACCACCGCCGGCTCGGCCGGGAACTCGACCTCTACAGCACGAGCGAGGAGGCCGGTGCGGGCCTGGTTCTCTGGCATCCCAAGGGCGGCCTCGTCCGGATGCTCATCGAGGACTTCTGGCGCCGGGAGCACCTCCGGCGGGGCTACGACATCGTCTTCAGCCCCCACATCGCCAAGGCCGAACTCTGGGCGAGGAGCGGTCATCTCCAGTGGTACCGCGACAGCATGTACTCCGGGATGGACATCGACGGGGTCGAGTACCTGGTCAAGCCGATGAACTGC